>CAKTPM010000035.1 GCA_934591705.1 uncultured Oscillospiraceae bacterium | reverse complement strand
CGCAAGCTGCCCAAGGAGGGCGACAGCGTTCTGATCCTGGGCGCCAACGGCAAGTCCGGCGTTCTGTGCGGCTGGGAGGCCATGAAGAAGGTCGGCCCCAAGGGCAAGGTCGTGGGCGTTGTCCGCAATCCCAAGCAGGTCCCCGGCCTGATGGAGCTGGGCGTCTACACCGATGTCATCGTGGCCGACTGCACCAAGCCCGTGGAGGTCATGGAGGCCGCTCTGGCTGTCAACGGCGGCAAGGAGTACGATCTGTCCATCTGCTGCGTGAACATCGAGTCCTGCGAGATGTCCGCCATCCTGCCCGTCCATGACGATGGCCTGGTGTACTTCTTCTCCATGGCTACCTCCTTCACCAAGGCCGCTCTGGGCGCCGAGGGCATCGGCAAGGATGTCACCATGATCATCGGCAACGGCTACACCAAGAACCACGCCAAGATCACCCTGGATGTCCTGCGCGAGAACCCCAAGCTGCGCAAGCTGTTCGACGAGAAGTATTGCTGATCGCATACCGCGCTTTTGGCAGAGGGGGACCTCTGCCAAAAGCCGCATCCTATCACTATCTCTAAAAAATGAATGGAGGATCCGATATGAAGACTCGCAACGGTTTGTTCGCCAATGTTCCCGAGGAGCAGTGGAACGATTGGCATTGGCAGGTCGATAACCGCGCTGAGACCGTGGAAGACCTGAAGAAGTACATGACCCTGACTGCCGACGAGGAAGCCGGCATTGCCAAGACCCTGGGCAAGCTGCGCATGGCCATTACTCCTTACTATCTGTCCCTGATCGATCTGGACGATCCCTTTGATCCCATCCGCAAGATGGCCATCCCCCGGGCTGAGGAGCTGGACTTCGCCGACTATGAGGATGCCGATCCCCTCCACGAGGATACCGACTCTCCCACCCCTGGCCTGACCCACCGCTATCCTGACCGCGTGCTGCTGCTCATCACCGACCAGTGCTCCATGTACTGCCGTCACTGCACCCGCCGCCGTTTTGCCGGCCAGAACGACTGCGAAGTGCCCATGAAGCAGATCGACAAGTGCATCGACTATGTGGCCGCTCATCCCGAGGTCCGCGATGTGCTGCTCTCCGGCGGTGACTGCCTGATGGTCAGCGACGAGGCTCTTGAGTACATCATCAAGCGCCTGCGCGCCATCCCCCATGTGGAGATCGTCCGTCTGGGCTCCCGCACCCCCGTGGTGTGCCCCCAGCGTATCACTCCCGAGCTGTGCGCCATGCTCAAGAAGTATCATCCCGTGTGGCTCAACACTCACTTCAACACCCCCAAGGAGTTCACTCCCGAGGCCGCTGCCGCCTGCGCCCGTCTGGCCGATGCCGGTATTCCTCTGGGCAATCAGTCCGTGCTGCTGGCCGGTGTCAATGACTGCATCCATGTCATGATGGAGCTGGTCCACGGCCTGGTGAAGATGCGCGTGCGTCCTTACTACATCTATGCCTGCGATCCCTCCCTGGGCCTGAGCCACTTCCGCACTCCCGTGTCCAAGGGCATCGAGATCATGGAGGCCCTTCGCGGCCATACCTCCGGCTACTGCATCCCCACCTTCGTGGTGGACGCCCCCGGCGGCGGCGGCAAGACCCCTGTCATGCCCACCTACCTCATTTCCCAGACGCCTCGCAAGGTCATTCTGCGTAACTTCGAGGGCGTCATCACCTCCTACACCGAGCCCGAGCACTATGTCCAGAACTGCCACTGCGATGTCTGCATGGGCAAGAAGCAGGTGGAGAAGACCGGTGTGGCCTGGGTCGCTGAGGGCACCAAGCAGCGTTACCTGGAGCCCACCAAGCTGCTGCGCAACGAGCGTCATGTGAAGAAGTAAGCTCTGATCTGGCAAGGCAGGGCTCTCAGGAGCTCTGCCGCCCGATCCCGCGCTTACTTTAGAATCTCGTGCTCTGCATTTTCTGAATGACAGGGCGAAAAAAGCGAACCCCTCGGCAGCAGGCGGCGCAAGGCCTGCCTGCTGCCGAATTTACTTTTGATTTTTAATGAGGTAAAACTATGGAAAGCAAACTCGGCTTGAATTTTGATCTGGTCGAACAGGCCCGTGCCTCCGCTGCCCGCGTGGCGGACGATACGCAGGCCTTCATCGACCAGCACACCACCGTCACGGTGGAGCGTGCCGTTTGCCGTCTGCTGGGTATCGATGGCGTCAATGAAATGGATGTCCCCATGCCCAATGTACTGGTGGATCACCTGCTGGCCACCGGTATTCTCGGCGCCGGCGCCTCCTGGGCCATCGGCAATGCCATGCTGGAGAAGGGTCTCGACCCTCAGGGCGTGGCGGAGGCCGTGGACCGCGGCGAGGTGGATCTGAGCAAGGTCCCCGCCCACAGTGACAGCGACATCCGTGCCGCCCTCCGCCCCTATGTGGAGAAGGCCATTGCCCGCATCAACAGCAATGTTGCCAAGCGCAATGCCTATCTCAAGGAGTGGGGCGACAAGGAAGGCCCCTACCTGTATATCATCGTGGCCACCGGTAATATCTATGAGGATATTATCCAGGCCTGCGCCGGTGCCAAGCAGGGCGCCGACATCATCGCCGTGATCCGCACCACCGGCCAGTCCCTGCTGGACTATGTGCCCTACGGCGCCACCACCGAGGGCTTCGGCGGCACCTACGCCACCCAGGAGAACTTCCGCCTGATGCGCGCCGCCCTGGATAAGGTGGGCGAGGAGCAGCACCGCTACATCCGCCTGTGCAACTACTGCTCCGGCCTGTGCATGCCCGAGATCGCCGCCATGGGCGC
>CAKTPM010000034.1 GCA_934591705.1 uncultured Oscillospiraceae bacterium | reverse complement strand
CCTCCGACACCGCCACCGTGGATGTGGAGGATGAGGAGACCCTGGCCGTCAACACCATGACCGCCTACTATGACGCCCTGCCCGAGGATGCCGACAAGCGGGACGATGTGGTGCAGATGACCTATGTGGACGCCGCGGCCTATCTGGAGGCAAACGGCTTTGAGGCCCCCGACCCCGCCGGCTACGGCGTGTGGGTCCCCGGCATCCCCGTGCTCATTGGCAACGGTCTGGAGGCCGCCGGTACGGCGGATTGGCTCTCCGGCCTGATCTTGGACGGCATCGTGGCCGGCGTGGGCGCCGTGCTGGGCTTTGTGCCCCAGATGCTGGTGCTGTTTTTGATGCTGGCTTTCCTGGAGGCCTGCGGCTACATGGCCCGTATCGCCTTCGTGCTGGACCGTGTGTTCCGCAAGTTCGGCCTCTCCGGCAAGAGCTTCATCCCCATGCTCATCGGTGTGGGCTGCGGCGTGCCGGGCATCATGGCCTCCCGCACCATTGAAAACGAGCGGGACCGCCGCATGACCATCATGACCACCACCTTCATCCCCTGCGGGGCCAAGGTGCCCTTCATCGCCATGATCGCCGGCGCTCTGTTCGGCGGCAGCGCCTGGGTATCCACCTCCGCCTACTTCATCGGCATGGCCGCCATCATCGTATCCGGCATCATGCTCAAGAAGACCAAGATGTTCGCCGGCGATCCCGCCCCCTTCGTTATGGAGCTGCCCGCCTACCACTGGCCCACCCTGGGCAATGTGCTCCGCTCCATGTGGGAGCGCGGCTGGAGCTTCATCAAGAAGGCCGGCACCATTATCCTCCTGTCCACCATCTTCGTGTGGTTCACCACCTACTTCGGCTGGGTGGACGGCACCTTCCGCATGCTGGACGAAAGCGAGATCGACTCCTCCATTCTGGCTGCCATCGGCGGCGTCATCGCCTGGATCTTCGCGCCCCTGGGCTGGGGCACCTGGCAGGCGGCCGTGGCCTCCATCACCGGCCTTGTAGCCAAGGAGAACATCGTGGGTACCCTGGGTATCCTCTATGGCGGCGGCGAGGGCACCGTGTACCAGAGCATCGCCCAGGCCTTCAACGGCATCAGCGGCTACAGCTTCCTGGTCTTTAACCTGCTGTGCGCTCCCTGCTTCGCCGCCATCGGCGCCATCAAGCGCGAGATGAACAATGCCCGCTGGACCTGGTTCGCCATCGGCTATCAGTGCGGCTTCGCCTACCTCATCGCCCTGCTGATCAATCAGTTCGGCAATGCCTTTACCGGTCATCTGCAGGTGCCGGGCCTCATCGCCGCCTGCGCGGCGCTGGCCCTCCTGGTCTACCTGCTGCTGCGCCCCTATAAGGAGGCCGTCAAGCTCAGCGCCAAGGTCTAAGCTTCTTTTGCTTATTTTCTTCCAAAGGAGTGAACTTTCATGTTACATTGGGTCACCGCAAACCTCTCCACCCTGCTCATCTCTGCCATCCTTGTTGCCATTGTCACCTCTATTTCCCTTCATTTGATCCATCAGAGAAAGCAGGGAAAGTCCTCCTGCGGCTGCAGCTGCACACATTGCGCCATGCACGGCCAGTGCCACGGTAAGCAGTAATGCAGAAGGGCGGCACCGCGCGATTCCTGCGCGGTGCCGCCTCTTTTTTGTTTTTTCAGCCCTGCCCCGCAGACCGGTGCAGGGATTTTTCTATCAGTGGCAGCCGTGATGACCGCAGCCGTGGTCGCCGCAGGTGTGGCCGCCCTCCCCGTGGGCCTGGTCGTGGTGGTCGCAGTGTACATGGGGGTCGTACCCTAAGGTCCCCGCCAAAAGTGCCTCCACCGCCGCGTCCGCCGAGCCGCTTACGCCGCCGTAGAGCCGGATGCCCGCCTCCGCCAGGGCCGCCTGGGCGCCGCCGCCGATGCCGCCGCAGATGAGGGTATCCACCCCCTGCTGCACCAAAAAGCCCGCCAGGGCGCCGTGGCCGCTGCCGTTGGTGTCCACCACCCGGGCGCCGGTGACCTTGCCGCCCTCCGCCTCATAGAGCTTAAACTGGGCCGTGTGGCCGAAGTGCTGGAAGATCTCACCGTTTTCATAGGTTACTGCGATTTTCATGGTTGGTTCTCCTTTTTCTCCCTTTGGGTATTGTTCTCCGGGCTCTCCTCCCGGGTCATCTCCTGCTCCCACTTCTCCCGGTAGGCCCGCAGGTAGCGGTCCAGATAGACCTTGTTGACCACCGCCGTGATGATGTTGCACAGCAGATCCTTTGCATCCGAGCAGGTCTCCCCCAGCCCCTGCACCGCCGGAGCGATGCCGAAGGCGGCGCTGAGCATGTTCTCAAATTCGTCGCAGAAGTAGTCGTAGGCGGTGGGCAGGGCGTAGCTGCTCTGCTGTATGGCGAACAGCAGCCGCAGGCCCTCCAGGGAGGCCACCGGCTTCACCGCGGCGATGAAAAGGAGCTGCGACAGGTGCTCGGCGGTATAGAGCTTTTTCTCCGGCGCCGGGATCAGCCGCTGCTTGACATAGTTGCTGACCATGGAGCCCGTCAGCTCCGGCAGCTCCAGGGGGGCCAAATAGGCGTTTATGTACCGCACCGCCTGCTCCAAATAGAGCCCGATGTCGGGGATCTGCCCATAGCGGGGCAGGCGGAAGGTGCTTACCCCCGCCGTCATTCGATTTTGCATATCTTTTTCCATGCCGCCCATTATAATGGACTTTTCCCCGGGGGTCAACGGATTTGTAAAATATTTTTAACGGTTTTTCAAAAACGGTTGACGGCAGGTGCAAAAACTGATAGACTACACGGGACACTTGCTTAACCCGGTAGATACTACCGTTATTTGGAGGATAGATCATGACACAAATTCGTATTGTCGCCGATTCCAGCTGCGACCTTCTCTCCCTCGCCGGCGCGGACTTTGTCAGCGTCCCCTTGACCATCCGCACCGACACGGCGGAATTCCGAGACGACGCCGCCCTGGATGTGGGAGAAATGGTCAGCGTGCTGCGCAATACCAAGGGGCGCTCCTACAGCGCCTGCCCCAATGTGGCCGACTGGGAGGCCGCCTTCGGCGAGAGCGGCGATGTGCTGGCCTTCGCCATCACAAGCACCCTCTCCGGCAGCTACAATGCCGCCTGCGTGGCCCGGAAAAGCTGCCTGGCCCGGGATGCCTCCCGCCGCATCCGCATCGTAGACACCCTCTCCGCCGGGCCGGAGATCGCCCTGCTGCTGGAAAAGGCCCGGAAGGCGCTCAGCGCCGGAGCGGACTTTGACGCCCTGTGCCGGGAGGTAACGGCCTATCAGAGCCGCACCCGCCTGCTCTTCGCCCTGGAGTCCATGCACAATCTGGCCCAAAACGGACGCATCAGCAAGCTGGCGGCCACGGTGGCCGGCGCCCTGGGCATCCGCGCCGTGGGCATGGCCAGCGGCGAGGGCACCCTGGAGATGCTGGAGAAGTGCCGGGGCCTGCGCCGGACCCGTGCCTTTATGCTCAGCGAGATGGAGCGCCTGGGCTACCGGGGCGGCAGCGTCCGGATCGGCCACTGCCAGAACCCGGCCCTGGCCCTGGAGCTCACCACGGAGATCCGCCTCCGCTTCCCCCAAGCGGATGTGACGAACTATCCCCTCCGGGGCCTTTGCAGCTACTACGCCGAGCGCGGCGGTATCATGCTGGGCTTCGAGACCTGAGTGCGTATCCATCATCGCGCCGCCTGCAGGCAGCAGGCGGCGTGATTTTTCTTCTCCGCCAGCCGGAGAAAAGGCCCGCTCCCCGGAGGCGTTCCGGAGAGCGGGCCTTTTTCAATTAAGCGCAAGGGTGCCCGGGGCAATTACTTCATGAAGGTACCGGCCTTCATCTGATCCAGATAGCCGTTGTACTTCTCCACGATCTCGGCGGAGACCAGCTCGGTGTTGATGGCACCGGCGGACAGAGCGCCGTTCTCCAGGGTGCCGTACACGGTGTTGCCGCCGAAGGTGCCGGCCTCAACGGCCTCCATGGACACCTTGATCATGGTGGCGTTGTCGGTGACCTGGGAGCAGATGATGCAGGGGTTCTGGCCCAGGATATCGGCGGGCTGGCCGATGTCGAAGATCTTGATGGAGCCGGCCTTCTCGTTGGCGGCGTCAATGGCCTCGCGAGCGCCGGAGTCAACGGCGGAGGCATCGCCGAAGAACACATCGGCGCCCTTGGAGATCAGCTCGGTGGCGAACTCCTTGCCCTTGGGGGCGTCGGAGAAGGAGTTGGCATAGGGCACAGCCAGCAGCTCCACGGTCTTGCCCTCCTGCCGGGCCACATACTCAGCGGCCTCCTTATAGCCGGCGATCTTGCCCTGGGTGGTCTCCAGCTCGAAGCCGCCGATGAAGCCCAGCTTGCCGGACTCGGTCATCAGGCCCGCCAGAGCACCGGCGATCCAGCCGATCTCCTTGGCGTTGGGCAGCAGGGAGCTGACATTGCCGTTGACGGCCTTAGCGGGGGTCCCCTCAGCGCCGTTCAGCAGGGCGAAGGCGATGTCGGGATACTCCTCGGCGGCCTGCAGCACGGCATCGGTGTACTGGTTGCCGGGGGCATAGATCATGTCATAGCCCAGGGCGCAGTAGGCGGCGATGGACTCATAGTAGGCATCCTGAGAGATGGAGTCGGTGTAGTCGGTCTGCCATTTCATCTGCTCGGCAGCAGAGAGCATGGCATTGTAGCAGGCAGCGCCCCAGCCGCCGTCGCTGACGCTGGAGTCGCAGATCATGGCGACCTTGTAGGTCTTTTCGGCGTCGTCGCCGCCGGCAGGGGGCGTTTCGGTCTTGCCGCAGGCCACCAGGGACAGGGCCATCACAAGAGCCAGAAGCAGTGCAATAAACTTTTTCATCTTGTTTCCTCCAAAAAAGAATGTATATAACAACGCCACAGCGTTATTATCCGGGAGAGATCACCGCTGTTCCTTGCGGTAGGGCTGGCCGTTGGCCTTGGGGGCGGCCTGCTTGGTACCGATGATGGACAGCACCACCACGGTGGCCACATAGGGGATCATCTGGAAGAACTGGTAGGGGATGCCGATGCCGGCCACCTGGAGTTTGATCTGCAGGGCATCGCAGAGGCCGAAGAACAGGCAGGCCAGCAGGATACCGCCGGCGTTCCAGCGGCCGAAGATCACGGCGGCCAGGGCGATGAAGCCGCGGCCTGCCACGATGCCGTCGGTGTAGGTGCTGGAGTAGCAGGTGGT
>CAKTPM010000033.1 GCA_934591705.1 uncultured Oscillospiraceae bacterium | reverse complement strand
GAGGAGCAGCACCGCTACATCCGCCTGTGCAACTACTGCTCCGGCCTGTGCATGCCCGAGATCGCCGCCATGGGCGCCCTGGAGCGCCTGGATGTCATGCTCAACGACGCCCTCTACGGCATCCTCTTCCGCGACATCAACATGCAGCGTACCATCGTGGACCAGTTCTTCTCCCGCGTCATCAACGGCTATGCGGGCGTGATCATCAACACCGGCGAGGACAACTACCTCACCACCGACGATGCCATCACCGCCGCCCACACCGTTACCGCTTCTCAGTTCCTCAACGAGGCCTTTGCCAAGAGCGCCGGTATGCGCGAAGAGCAGATGGGCCTGGGCCACGCCTTCGAGATGGATCCCTCCGTGGAGAACACCTTCCTCTATGAGCTGGCACAGGCACAGATGGCCCGTGAGATCTTCCCCAACGCCCCTCTGAAGTATATGCCTCCCACCAAGTTCATGACCGGCAACATCTTCCGCGGCCATATCCAGGACGCCCTGTTCAACATGGTGACCATTATGACCGGCCAGAAGCTGCACCTGCTGGGCATGATGACCGAGGCCATCCACACCCCCTTCATGAGCGACCGCGCCCTGTCCATCGAGAACGCGCAGTACATTTTCCGCACCATGAAGGACTTCGGCAGCGATATCGTCTACAAGGACGGCGGCATCATCCAGACCCGTGCCAACGAGGTGCTGGCCAAGGCAGCCGACCTGCTGAAGGATATCGAAAAGCTGGGCCTGTTCACCACCATCGAAAAGGGTATCTTTGCCGATGTCAAGCGTCCTAAGGACGGCGGCAAGGGCCTGGCCGGCGTTGTGGTGAAGGACGATAAGTACTTCAACCCCTTCGTGGAAGAGATGAAAGGTAAGGTGGCAGCAGAATGAGCAGCGGACTGTATAACACCCATAAAATCGATTTTGATACCACTTTGGACCTGACCCGCCTGAAGCCCTACGGCGACACCATGAACGACGGCAAGGTGCAGACCAGCTTCACCCTGCCCGTGAAGGATGACGAGCGCGGCGAGGAGGCCGCCCGCCAGATCGCCAAGAAGATGGGTCTTGAGGAGCCCAATGTGGCTTACCACTCCCCCCTGGACACCGAGTTCACCTTCTATGTGGTGTACGGCTCCTGCGTCCACAGCGTCAACTATGAGGAAATCCATGTGGTCACCGTGGAATCCGATGTGATGAGCATGGAGGATACCAACGACTATATCCGCGAGCATATCGGCCGCAAGGTGGTCATGGTGGGCGCCTCCACCGGCACCGACGCCCACACCGTGGGTATCGACGCCATCATGAACCGCAAGGGCTTCGCCGGCCACTACGGTCTGGAGCGCTATGAGATGATCGAGGCCTACAACCTGGGCTCTCAGGTGCCCAACGAGGAGTTCATCCAGAAGGCCCTGGAGCTCCACGCCGATGTGCTGCTGGTCTCCCAGACCGTCACCCAGAAGGATGTGCACATCCAGAACCTCACCAACCTCATCGAGCTCCTGGAGGCCGAGGGTCTGCGTGACAAGTTCGTGGTCTGCTGCGGCGGCCCCCGTATCACCCATGAGCTGGCCAAGGAGCTGGGCTATGACGCCGGCTTCGGCGCCGGCAAGTATGCCGACGATGTGGCCTCCTTCGCCGTGACCGAGATGGTCAAGCGCGGCATGAAGTAAGCCGGCATCCGCCCCGTAAAATGTACCCAACATTAAACGGCCGTGGCGACATGGCCGTTTAATGTTGTGACGAAAAACCCTGCCCGGAATTATGCAATTTGCCGATTTTGCGGAAAAGACGCAACAATCCCCAGAAAGCTATCTTCTGCGCACTTGCATTTTCGGCTTGAAAGTGCTACTATATCCGTGTTAAAAAAATAGCGATATCGTATTACTATTTTTTGAGGATGATATTACAAGGAGGAACAGAAATGGCAAAGAAACCTGTGTTGACTGCCGCTGAGGCAGCAAAGATGATCCCCGAAGGCGCCACTATCATGTGCGGCGGCTTCCTGGCCTGCGGTCAGGCCCGTGCGATCGTCAAGGAGCTGGTGAAGCTGGGTACCAAGAACCTGACTCTCATCGCCAACGATATGGGCCGCGCTGTGGGTCCCATGGGCGAGGAGTTCTTCGGCATCGCCGAGCTGATCCACAACCATCAGGTCAAGCGCGTCATCGCCACCCATGTGGGCATGACCCCCGAGGTGGGCCAGCAGAACACCGAGGGCACGCTGGAGGTCAATCTGCTGCCCCAGGGCACCCTGGCGGAGTGCATCCGCGCCGGCGGCGCCGGCCTGGGCGGTGTGCTCACCCCCGTGGGCGTTGACACCCTCATCGAGGAGAGCCCCTTCTGCATGGGCAAGGAGGTCATCGACGGCCGTGCCTATCTGAAGATGAAGCCCATCCACGCAGACTTCGCTCTGCTGGGCACCTATAAGTGCGACGAGTTCGGCAACTGCTGGTACAAGGGCACCATGCGCAACTTCAATACCGTCATGGCCACCGCCGCCGACACCGTTATCGCCGAGTGCGAGTACATCGTCCCCGTGGGCGACATCGAGCCCGAGAACATCCATACCTACGGTATGTGCGTTGATTACATCGTGGAAGGAGACAGAAAGTAATGGAAAAGTCTGAGATCAAGGGCTTTATTGCCAAGCGCTGCGCGAAAGAACTGAAGAACGGCGATGTCGTCAACCTGGGCATCGGCCTTCCCACCATGATCCCTTCCTATCTGCCCGAGGGCGTGGAGCTGGTCATCCACGCTGAGCTGGGTATCGTTTCCGCCGGCGCCACTCCCAAGGAGGGCGACGCCAACTACGATCCCTATCATGTCATCGATGCCGGCGGCGGCGTTGCCTCCGTGGCCTATGGCGGCGGCTTCATCGATTCCGCCACCAACTTCGGCCTGATCCGCGGCGGCCATGTGGACGCCTGCTTCCTGGGTGCCCTGGAGGTGGACCAGGAGGGCAACCTGGCCAACTGGATCATCCCCGGCAAGAAGATGCCCGGCATGGGCGGCGCTATGGACCTGTGCGTGGGTGCCAAGCACTGCATCATCTGCATGGAGCACACTGCCAAGGGCAACCCCAAGATCTTTGAGAAGTGCCGTCTGCCCCTGACCGCTTCCCACTGCGTCAACAAGATCATCACCGAGATGTGCGTCCTGGAGGTCGTCCCCGGCAAGGGTCTTGTGATGACTGAGATCAACCCCGAGTTCACCGTGGATCAGGTGAAGGCCGCTACCGCTGCCCCCATCACCGTGTCCGAGGACCTCAAGAGCATGATCTAAAAAAGCCCATAAAAACGCCGTCCGAAAGGACGGCGTTTTTTTGTCTGCGGAGGATTTATCCGGAGAACAGACAGCTTGGCGCGTGCCCGCCGGTTGGGGCGGTCACTTGATATTGTATTCCTTGAGCTTGTCGTAGAATACGGACCGGGAGACCCCCAGCTGCTCCATGGCGGTTTTCCGGTCGCCGCCGCACTGGGCCAGGGTCTGGCGGATGATGCGCTTTTCCGTTTCCCGGAGCTGCTCCCGGAGGGTGTGGCGCACGGGGATGGTCTGCAGGTGGATGTGCTCGGGGTAGATGATGTCGCCGTCTGCCAGGGCCACGGCGCTTTCCAGCACATTTTCCAGCTCCTGCACATTGCCCGGCCAGTCGTAGGACATCAGCATCCCCATGGCCTCCCCGGAGAGCACTCGCTCGGGGGCGGCGTATTTCAGGCGCAGCTTGTCCAGCAGGTCATTGGCCAGGAGGGGAATATCCTCCCGGCAGGCCCGCAGGGGGGAGAGCTCCACACAGAAGGCGCTGAGCCGGTAGTAGAGATCCGGCAGGAAGCGGCCGGCGGCTATCTCCGCCTTCAGATCCACGGAGGTGATGGCGATGAGCCGCACATTGCCGGGATTTTCCTCCCGCAGGGACTCCAGGAGCTGATACTGCAGCTCCATGGGCATGCGGGCGATGCCCCGCAGCACCAGGGTGCCGTCCCGGGCCCGGGCCATGGCACCGCCTTCCCCGGTAAGGGCGAGGGCGAGCTTCTCCGGCGGGAGCGCCGCACAGTCCAGGACCTCCACGGGGCCGCCGCGCTTCTGCAGCTGGGTGATGGCCAGCGCCACCCGCCGCTTGCCGGTGCCGCTCTCTCCACAGATGAGCACCGGGCAGTCCATCTGCGCCAGCTTCCGGGCATATTGCCGCACATTGGCCATCATGGGCCCGTTGCCCAGAAGGCCGCCGAAGGGATCCTCGCCGGAGACGGTGCGCTCCGACTCCCGGTAGCGCCGCTCGGCGGAGCGGATGGCCTCGTTGCGCTCCATGATGGTGACGCGGATGTCCGCAATGCTGCGGAACTTCACGATGACGCCCTCCACCGCGCCCCCTTCGCCGGTAATGGGCAGCAGGGAGGCGGACAGGGCATAGCCGTTGATGTCGTATTCCTGATCCTCATGGGCGGCGATGCGGCCGGTGAGGATGTCCCGGAGGTGGGCCTCGAATTTTTCACCCTCGAAGAATTCCCGGAAGTGGTAGCCCACCACCACGATCTCCGTGTCGAAGCTCTTGGCGATGAAGCTGCCCCGCCGCAGCAGGTCGCCGATGCCCTCCTTCCGGGCGCTGTAGCCCTTCTCCTCCCAGAATTTTACCCGCCGGGTATAGCGATCCAGCACCACCATCTGCCCGATGTACATGAAGTAGGTGATGCCGTAGGACTTGCCCCGTACCTCCACCACAACCTCCTTGTTCTCAATGGTGATGGAGATGGGTACCCCCTGGAAGGTGGCGGAGAGCTGCAGGGCATCGCCGCTGCCGGCGCGCAGGTGCTTGTAGATTGGCTTTACTCCCTCCTCCATATAGACGCCGATGGCCGCCAGCATATCCCCCCGGCGCAGCTTGGTATCCCGGATGCCGATGCACCGCAGATCCTCCGGGGTGAGGCCGCCATCGTCCATGCCCATGGCGGTGGTGGCTAAGATCACCATATCCCCGGGCTGCAGGCGTCCGGCGGGATGAGAGTCCCGGCTGTGGTTGAAAAGGCCGAAGCGCTCCTTGGCCTGGCGGTTGATGTGGGTCACGGTGCCCTGCCTGTCCATGGTAAAGATGGCGTGGGAAGAGGTGTCCAGCAGATTTTGCAGAATGTCCATAGCATCCTCCGTAGGTGCAGTATTCCTGCTGCCAGTATACACCGCCGGCCAGGGGTCTGCAAGAGAAAAGTCCGAAAATTCGGACAAAAAATCCGGAAATCAGGATTTTGACAAGAATTTGACAAAAAGGAAAGGGGCTGGTAAAATCGCCTCAAGAAACAAACAACATGTGAGTTCGGTTTGTATAGAAGGGAGAAGCACCATGCACTTTTGGAAAATGAACGGCGCGGGCAATGACTTCATTGTGGTGGATAACCGCGATGGCCGGGTGCCCAACGACAAGTGGCCGGAGATCGTTCCGGTTCTCTGTGAGCGGCACATGTCCATCGGCGCCGATGGGTTTATGGTGGTGGAAAAGCCCACCTACGGCGGCGACTATAAGATGCTCTTCTTCAACTCCGACGGGTCCGTGGGCGAGATGTGCGGCAACGGCGCCCGGTGCATCTGCCGCTATGGCTATGAAAACGGCCTGGCGGGGGAGGTGCAGAAGGTGGAGACCACCGCCGGCATGGTCACCGGCTGGCGGGTGGACGAGCGGCTCTACCGGGTGCGGCTCAACGATCCCTGCCATATGCGTCTGGACGGCAAGGCCGCCGTGGACGGCGTCACCTACGACTGTGCCTATGTGGAGCTGGGCGATCCCGGCATCCCCCACGCGGCGGTGCCCATGGAAAACCTCAAGGAGTACGATACCCGCTCCCTCTTCGACCTGGGCCGTAAGCTCCGCTATTATCCTGACTTCCCCAAGGGCGCCAATGTGAACTTCTATGAGATCATCGGCCCCGACCATGTGTATGAGCGGACCTACGAGCGGGGGGTGGAGGATTTCACCTACGCCTGCGGCACCGGTACCGGCTCTGTGGTGACGGTGCTGACCCTGCAGGGTAAGGTCAGCGGCCGGAATGTGAAGGTCGATATGACCGGCGGGCAGCTCATCATCGATGTGGAGCGGGAGGGGGACAAGGTCACCAACCTCTATCTCACCGGGCCCACCAACATCGTTTGCAAGGGTGAGATTACCGACGAGGATCTGCCCCGGTATTAAGCACCTATCACCTCCATGTATGTAAGCGGCAACGCTTCACATAATCCGCGCTCCCCTTGGTACAGCCGCTGCGGCGGCACACGCAAATCAACCAAAAAATAGAATGAGGAGAAAAACAAATGGAAAAGAAAGCAGTTGTCAAGAATTATATTTTCCTGGGCATCATGCTGGGCGCCATGGTGCTGGGCGCCAT
>CAKTPM010000032.1 GCA_934591705.1 uncultured Oscillospiraceae bacterium | reverse complement strand
GCCA
The DNA here is from genome assembly GCA_934591705.1 of uncultured Oscillospiraceae bacterium. GTDB lineage: Bacteria > Bacillota > Clostridia > Oscillospirales > Oscillospiraceae > Vescimonas. The sequence goes on along the minus strand of CAKTPM010000032.1, from coordinate 12,990 downwards.
CGGGGGGAACACCGGCAAGTTCTGCGCTGAGTGCGGCAAGCCGAAGCCCGCTGCCGCCGGCGGCTGGACCTGCCAGTGCGGCCAGGGCGGCAACACCGGCAAGTTCTGCGCCAACTGCGGCAGCCCCCGACCCTGAGGAACCGGAAAGAAAGGAGAAAGAAACATGAAAAAGCTCTTGACACTGACCCTGGCCCTGCTGATGCTCCTCTCCCTTGCCGCCTGCGGCGGCGGTAAGGACGATGTCCTGCCCGGCATTGACATGAAGTCCACCGATATCCAGCCCGTCACCTCCGACCGGGCCGAGCTGGCGGTGCTGCAGGAGACCTTCGTCACCTACCTGGGAGGCACCAACTACTTTGACTTCGACTCGCCCCAGGCGAAGATGACCTATGCCGATGTAAAGGCACATATCGGCGTGGACTGCTCTGAGTACCGTTACGACGAGACCTACCAGCGCGGCATCTACACCTGGTACAGCGCCGAGGACGACGCCTGCTCGCTGAACCTGTTCTTCGGCAATGACGGCAAGCTGACGGCCGCCGGCGCCTACAACCTGGACATTTGACCCCCACGCCATAAGGACGCTTTTCAGCGGGAGCGCTCCCGCAGGCGATCTATACCGGAAAGGAGAGAGAAATGGCATCTCAAATTACCAACTATAAGTGTCCCGCCTGCACGGGCCCTCTGCATTTTGTGGGATCCTCCGGCAAGCTGGAATGTGATTTCTGCGGCTCGAAGTACGATGTGGCCGAAATAGAGGCACTCTACGCCGAGAAGGAGGCCGCCGCAGCGGCGGCCTCCCAGCAGGCGGAGCAAAAGGCCGAGGCCGACCGCCAGAAGGCCGCGGAGGCAGCGGAGCAGGGATGGGACACCTCCGGTCTCACCAGTGACTGGGGCGCAGAGGCAGAGGGCATGAAGGCGTATAACTGCCCCAGCTGCGGGGCCCAGCTCCTGTGCGACGCCTCCACTGCCGCCACCTCCTGCCCCTACTGCGGCAACACCACCGTGGTGCCCGGGCAGTTCGCCGGGGCCCTGAAGCCGGACTTCGTCATCCCCTTCAAGCTCAGCAAGGAGGATGCGGTGGCCGCCCTGAAGAACCACTATAAGGGCAAGCCCCTTTTGCCCAAGGCCTTTACCAACGGCAACCACATTGAGGAGATCCGGGGCGTATATGTGCCCTTCTGGCTCTTCGACGGTGAGGCGGAGGGCACCGTGGACTATGAGGGTCTCATGATCCATGTCTACGAAAGCGGTGACTACGAGATCACCGAGACCGAGCACTACGATGTGCGCCGGGGCGGCTCCATCGCCTTCGAGAAGGTGCCGGTGGATGCCTCCAGCAAAATGCCCGACGACCACATGGACTCCATCGAGCCCTATGACTACGCGGAGCTCAAGGCCTTCTCCACCGCCTACCTCCCGGGCTTTCTGGCGGATAAGTACGATGTGACGGTGGAAGACAGCCGCCAGCGGGCGGACGGGCGCTGCACCGCCTCCCTGGAGGGGGCCCTGCGCCGCACCACCACGGAGTACGACAGCTGCCTCCCCCTGCGGCAGGACATCGACCTCCACCGGGGCAAGGTCCATTATGCCCTGCTGCCGGTGTGGATGCTCCACACCAAGTGGAACGGCAAGGACTTCCTCTTTGCCATGAACGGACAAACCGGCAAGCTGGTGGGCGACCTGCCCACGGATATGGGCAAGTTCTGGGCCATCTTTGCCGCCATCGCCGCGCCGGTGAGCGCCATCGCGGCGGCGATCATGATGCTGCTGTAAGGAGGACGGCCACGATGAAAAAGAGAGCTTTTACATGGCTGCTGGCCCTGCTGGCGGCACTGACCCTGGTGATGCCCGCCGCGGCGCGGCAGACCGAGGATGACCTGTTCGTCTATGACACGGTGGATATGCTCACCGAGGAGGAATGGCTGGATCTGGAGCTTCTGGCCGATGAGATCTCCTGGCGGTATAACTGCGCCGTTTACATCGTCGTCCTCTCCGACTATGAGGACTACGGCTCCGACCCCTACGACGCGGCGGCCAACATCTATAACCAAAAGGATCTGGGTATCGGCGAGGCCGGTGACGGCGTACTGCTGATGCTCAGCACCTGGGATAGAGACTATGCCCTTTACATCCGGGATGGCTATGCCCAGAGCATGGTCGGCAAATACGCCCGCTCCCTGCTGGAGGAGGCATTCTTAGACGACTTTGCCGAGGATGACTATCACGGCGGCTTCAGCGACTATCTTCACACCTGCGGCGAGTTCTTTGAAAGCGCCCAGCAGGGCCATCCGGTGAAAAAGCCCCTGACCAAGGTGCTGCCCATGGCCCTGGGCATCGGCGTGGCGGTGGCTCTGGTGGTGTGCCTGGTTCTGAAGGGCAAGATGAAGTCCGTTCGCCAGGGCACCGAGGCGGACACCTATGTCTCCGCCGAGGGTCTGAACTTGACCGAGCAGTCCGACCGCTACACCCACACCACCAAGACCAGCCGGAAGATTTCCAAGGACTCCGACAGCGGCAGCTCCAGCCATTCCGGCGGAGGCGGCTCCGGCTCCAGCGGCAAGTACTGAGCCCACGAGAAGAGAGATTACCTCCTCTCATAGAAAGCCAAACGCAGGCACCCTGCTGTGCCTGCGTTTGGCTTATTCTCTTGTGTCGGGCTTCTCTGCCCGGAGGATCCTCAGAGCCCCGCAAGGCCGCTCCTCACTCTTCGGCCGCCGGCAGAGTCACGGTGAAGGTGGCGCCCTTTCCCGGCTGGGAAAAAACCTGCACCCGGCCGCCGCAGAGGTTCACCACCCGGCGGACGATGGACAGGCCCAGTCCGTTGCCGCGGCTGTCGGGGCAGGCCTCGGCCCGGTAGAACTTGTCGAAAATATGCCGCTGGGTCTCTTCATCCATGCCCACTCCCGTGTCGGACACCGAGACGGTGATCTCCTCTTCATCCCGGCGCAGCACCACGGTGATCTGTCCGCCGGCAGGGGTGAAGCGGATGGCGTTGGACAGGAGATTGGACCAGATGTGCTCCACCAGCTCGGGGTTGCCGTAATACTCTACGACCTGGAGGTCTCCCTCCACCGTCAGGCCCTTTTTCAGCCAATCCCGCTCCTGCTGGCGGACGCAGCCCCGGAGCTGCTCATCCAAGCTATAGCGGACCTTCCCGGAGACGATCTCCGTATTTTCATACTGGGCCAGCTCCAGAATGTGGGTGCTCATGGCGGCCAGACGCTCGGACTGCCGGACGATGGTGTCCGTATAGGTCTGCCGCTGGGCCGCCGTCAGATCCTGGCTCTGCAGGAGCTTGGCGAAGCCCCGGAGGGAGATGAGGGGCGTTTTGAACTCGTGGGAAAAGGTGTTCACGAAATCAGACCTCAGCAGCTCCACGCTGCCCAGCTCCTCGGCCATCTTGTTAAAGCTGCGGATATACTCCGCCACCTCGCCCCGGGCCCCTCTTTCCTCCACCCGGACGGAGTAGTCCCCCGCCGCCACCGCCTGGGTGGCCCGCATCAGCCGGGACAGAGGGGCCAGGTAGCCCCGGAAGATGAACACCGCCAGCAGCACACCCAAAATGGCGCTCACCGACAGGATGAGAATAGGCCACAGCAGAGTATAGGTGGCGTCCTCCAGATTCACCAGCCGCTCCACCAGGGAGAAGATGCCCAGGGCCAGGGCGGCAAAGGCCACCACCAGCCCCAGCACCAAGAGGATCATGGTGCCCAGGAGCCGGAAGGGCGGGTTTTCTTTTTTCACCTTATTGCCGCGCATTTTTCTCCTCCCTGAGCAGCCCCATATAGCCGAAGCCCCGGATGGTCCGCAGCTCAAAGTCCGGGTTGTCCCGGAACTTATCCCGCAGCCGGGAGATATAGACCTCCACGGTGTGCTCGTCCACCTCGCTGTCTAAGTCCCACACATCGTCGATGAGCTGCCGCTTGGTGAAAAGCGTCCGGGGGTAGGACAGCAGCTTATAGAGCAGCAAAAACTCCTTGGCGGTGAGCTGCCAGGTGCCCTGGGGGGTGATGACCTGCAGGGCGCTGCGGTCCAGCACCGTGCCGCCCACCTCCAGCCGCCGCTCCGCCCGGCTGCAATAGCGCCGCAAAAGGGCCTCGATGCGCCAGAGCATCTCCTCTTCGTCCACTGGCTTGACCATGTAGTCATCCGTTCCTGCCCGGAAGCCCCGGCGCTTGTCCTCCTGGGTCACCCGGGCCGTCACCATCAGCACCGGCAGGTCGCAGTTTCCCTCCCGGAGGGTCTGCGTGAAGGCGATGCCGTCCATCCGGGGCATGGTGATGTCCACCACCGCCAGGGCGCACTGGTAGTGCTCCATGACCTCCAGGGCCTCCACGCCGTCCCGGGCGGGGCAGGGCTCGTACCCGGCCCGGTGCAGCACCTCGCACATCAAAAGCCGGGTGCTCTCGTCATCCTCAGCCACCAAGATCCGAAACATCGCCCTTCCTCCTTGCCGTTTTTTTGATGGTACCATATTTGCCGGCAAAAATCGAGCTTTTTTAGAGGTTGCTTTGAGGTTTCTCTGCTACACTGCGTTTATCGTAGGATAATCATAGGAGGAACCGGCCATGCACAGACCCGTTTGCATCACTTACGACAGCACCTGTGACCTGACGCCCCAGCTTTTGGAGCGCTTTCATATCCGCACCGTGCCCCTGACCATCCAGAGCGGAGAGCGGGTGTTTCCCGATGACGGAAGCTACACCGCGGCGGCGCTTTACGCCGACTATCGCCGGGACGGCACCCTGCCCCGGACGGCGGCGGTGAACCCGGAGGAATTCTGCGAATTCTTCGCTCCCATCCTGCAGGAGGGCTATGACATCGTCCACATCGACATCAGCTCGGAGCTGTCCTGCACCTGCCAGAACGCCCTGCTGGCGGCCCAGGAGCTTTCGGAGCTGGGGGAGGTCCATGTGGTGGACAGCCGCCAGCTCTCCACCGGCGGCGGCCTGTTGGCCCTCCAGGGGGCCAAGCTCCGGGACAGCGGCATAGCGGCGGCGGACATCGCCCGGGAGCTGCGCCGCCTTGCCCCGCTCAGCGACACCAGCTTTGTGCTGGACACCCTGGAATATATGTGGAAGGGCGGCCGCTGCAGCGGCGTCACGGCCCTGGGGGCCAATGTGCTGAAGCTCAAGCCCTGCCTGGAAATGCGCGACGGCCGGCTGGTGGTGTGCAAAAAGTACCGGGGCGCCATGGACAAGGTCTACCGCCAATACATCACCGAGCGTCTGGCAGACAAGCCGGTGGTGGAGGACTGGGCCTTCATCACCCACTCCGGGGAGGTGCCGGAGGAGACCCTCCGGGAGCTGACGGATCTGGTCCGGGAGCTGGCCCCCTTCCGGGAGGTCTTCGTGACCCAGGCGGGCTGCACCGTTTCCTCCCACTGCGGCCCCGGCACCCTGGGGGTGCTGTTCCTGCGGCAGAGCGCCGAATAAGCCCGCCGGCTGCGCGGCACAATAAAGCAGCAAAGCATAGCGGAGGCACCTTGCGGTGCCTCCGCTATGCTTATTTTTTCTCATCCGGGGCCTTCGCCCGGGGAGCGTTTACTCCTCCTCCTTGCGCTTACGGAGGCAAGCGGCGGAGCCCAGGAAGCTCATGGCGCCCATGGCGAAGTACACGGCAACGCCGGGATCGCCGGTCTTGGAGGCGTTGACGGCGCCGGTCTTCCCCTCCACGGTGAAGGCAGCGCTGGCCACCTTGTCGGCGTTCTCGATGCGGATAGTGTGCTTGCCGCTGCGCAGGGTCTTGAGATAGCCCGCCGACAGGGTCACATCGCTGCCGGACACGGTGTAGTGCTTGCTGTCCACCCGCTTGCCGTCCACAAAGACGGCGGTGATGCTGCCCGCCGGCAGATCGGTGGTGAAGGTGTGATCCCCGCTGTAGCTGCCGGAGCCGGAGCCGCCGCTGTGCTTGCCGCCCATGGCGGCCAGGGCCGCGGCCGTGGCGGTGATCTTCTCCACCTGCACGCCGGTGAAATACTCCTTCTGCGCCGGAGTCAGCGCATCGTAGGCCTTTTTCGCGGCGCGGGCGGCCTCCCGCTGGGCGGGAGTCAGCTTATCCGCCTCGGGCAGGGCGTCGAGCTTGGCCTTGGCATCGTCGATGGCCCGGAAGCCCGCCACGGCGGCCTCCAGCTCCTTGAGCTTGGAGGCGTCCACCTTGGCCTGCTCGGCGGGGCTCAGGGCATCCAGCGCGCTGCGGGCCGCAGCGGCGGCCTGGGCGGCCTTCTGATAGCCGGCGTAGGTCACGGAGGCGGCCTCCGGCAGCTGGGAGATCAGCTCCCTGGCATAGTCCGCGCCGTCGCTGGCATTGACCACCCGCAGCACATACCAGGTGCCGTCGCTCTCCTGGGTGTTGCCGGCCTGGTTGTTCATGGTGGGCCATGCCCGGGCGCCGCAGCCCACATAGACGGTGTCGCCCGCCTTCACGGGGATGCTCTGCGTGCGCTTATAGAAGCTGCTGCCCTCGGTTTTGTCCGTCACCTTCTCATTGAGGAAGATCTTGGTGAGGAAGTTTTTGTTGCTGGCGGTGGGCGTAATCCGGAGGTCGGCGCTCGCGCCGTCAATGATCAGGGTGTACTCATAGAGCCCGCCGGACTCGCCGGGGGTAAAGGCGCTTGTCAGCTTGCCGCCCCGGATGTCCAGTGCCTTGATGGTGGTATCGCTGTTGTCCCAGGTACCGCCCAGGTCGGCGCCCAGGCCCTCCCGGGTGTACATGACGCGGATGACATCGCCGTCCGCCAGCTTGCCGTTGGATACGGTGAACTCCTTGAAGCCATAGTTGGTGAACCAGTCGTTCAGGGTGCCCATCCAGCCGGAGTGGTCGCCGCCGTCAAACTGGCTCAGCGTCCGGCCATCCGCGGTGATGGAGGCGATATAGCCGCTGTCCGCGCCCTCCTGGGTGCAGCCGCATTCCTTCAGGGCGGCCACAATGCAGGACATCATGGTGCTCTCGGCGGTCAAGGTGACCTCCACCTCATCCACCGGGCGGCCCTCCCAGTACTTGGCGCCCTTCCACATATCGCTGGTGAAGGTGGTGTTCTCCACGATGACCCGCACCTTGCCGTAGTTGTTGGCGGCCTCCTGCATGGCCACCACGGCGGCCTGATAGAGCCGCTCAATGGCTGCGGCGGAGCCGGCGGCGTTGATATTCTTCACGCCCTCGTCATAGGCGTCCTTTGCCTGGCTGCCCAGCATGCTATACAGCGTTTGCAGGCGGGAGAGAGCGGCTTGACGCACCGCCAGCAGCGTGTCGACGGACTGCTCCTCATAGGCCTGCTTGCTGATGGTCTTGAGCTTGATGTCCATGGTACCGCCATCGGCGACATCGGCAGGCACCACATACTCCAGCAGGTAGTAGTCCGGATAGTCGCCCAGGGTCTGATGCCTGGCGAGCTCCCAGGTCTTGCCGCCGTCCAGCGAGCCCACCAGCCAATACTTCTCATCGGTGTGGTTGGGCATATAGCGGCGGATGAATACATGATCCCCCGCCTTCGCCTTCAGCTCGGCGCCCTGGGGCGTCTGCTTTTCGCTGCCCAGGTTGGAGACGATGACCTTGCCGTCCAGATTCGGCCGCACGCTCCAGGTGATGCAGGGCCAGCCCATGTAGGCGTTGCCGCCGGGGCCGGACCAGGAGGGCAGCGTGCCCTCCACCGTGACCTTCACCGTGACCTCCGCCACGGCCTTCAGCTCATCGGCGTTGACCTTGGCCACCTCGTCCAGCCGCTTGAGCTCATTGGCGGACAGCAGCTTCCGCTGGTAGCCGTTCAGGGCGGCGTAGGTGGTCTGGATATCCTGCACCAGCCGCTTGTGGTCGTTGGCGTTCAGGTCCTTCAGGTCGCCGGGCAGATAGTTCAGGTTCTTCCGCAGGCCGGCGATGACGGACGCATGGTCGATGGCCGCCTTGCCCAGCTCCTTCAGCCGGGCAAAGTCCGCATCGAAGGTGTCCATCAGGGCCGTCAGGTCGGCAGCCGCATCCAGATGGGCCGTCAGGGCCTCGTACTGTGCCTTGAAGGCGGCGTAGCCCTCCGCCGTAAAGTCATAATCGTGGAAGCCGCCGAAATACGCCTTGGCCTCGGCGGCCTTTTCGGCCCGGTACTGCTTCAGCAGCGCGGCGGTATCGTCTGCCTCCGCCACATAGACCATTGCGTAGTCGCCGCCGTAGAGGGAGTAATACTCGCCCAGCGTCACCTCGTTATACACGCTGGTAAAGGTCAGCTTGTCCGGCGTCACATTGAACATGGCCACCGTGTACCACCCCGGCTGGGTGAACACATACTGCAAGCTCCCGTCCTCACCTGTGACAGCGGCGGTCTTGTAGATGGGCTGCCCCAGCGCCTCCTTCTCGGAGGGCGCGCTGATGAACAGGGTGATGCCCGCGGGGCTCCTGCTCTGGCCCATGCTGTTGACATCCGCGCAGGTCACGGCGGCGGAAACGCTCACCTTGTCGCCCACCTTCGCCCTGGCGGGGGCGGTCATGTGGATCTGGGCAATGCTGCCCTGATACTCGCTGGCATTCGACGCAAAGCCGGTAAATATCTGGGTGGAGTCGTAGCCGCTGGAGGCCTCATGCCGGCTCATAGGCGTCGCCACGCGCACCAGGCGCACCTGATCGCCCTGATGCAGCTGGGTGGTGTCCAGCCCCCGCTCCAGCATGGCCAGCGAGGTAAAGCCGTAGCTCTCGCCGTTGACAAACACGGCAAGGTAGGGATCCGTATCGCAGGTGTTATAGGTGCTGTTGGGCAGCTCGTTGAGCTCCCGTCTGTCCCAGCGGATGCCGGCGGCCTTGACCGCGCCGGTCAGTGTGGTGCTGCCGCCGGACAGGGTCAGGGCGCTGTTTGCATACAGCTCCGTGCCGCTTTCCCGGATCGAGGGGTACAGGGCGGCAAAGTTGTTGATGTAGGTAAAGGACACCGTCACATCCACGCGGCTGGCCAGCTGCCGCCGGGCGGTTTTCAGCGCGTCGATATGCGCTTCAAAATGGGTATACACACCGGCCTCATTGTACCCGTAATATCCATAGAAGCCCCGCAGCATGAGATAATCCTCATAGGAGCCGGCGGCGCCCGGTGTATAAGCCATATCCGCCTCCAGGGCGGCGTAGGCCGCGGTATAGGCCTTCCAGCTCTCCGGCGTGTAGTCGCCCTCCTTCAGCTTGGCGGGGTCATACTGGGTCAGCAGGGTGAAGGCCTCGGCCTTATGGGCCTCATAATAGGCCATAAGCTCCTCGTAGGTCTCCGCAAACACCAGACGCTTCGGCGCCTGAGCCAGCCGGTCGATCTCCGCCTGCGCGGCTGGCTTGTTGCTGCCCGCGGGGACGCCGTTTTCGTCATACAGCGTTTTCAGCAGCGCTTCGCCCGCCGCTATATCCCGCCGGTATGCCGCCAGGGAGGCCGCGGTGGTGTTCTCCGCTGTGACCTCCTTCAAAAAAGCAGCATTCCCAACATAGATTTTTCTGTTCGAGATATTCTTGTCCTTCCATACCCAGTCGCCTGTGACCGTCTCATACAGCGCCGTGGCGTTGACCCGGTCGGTGGGGATCAGCTTGGCGATGGCGGCCTGCAGGGCGGCGGCCGCGGCGTCCAGCTTCTCTTGGGAATCGGCGGTATCTAAAGCTTTCTTCGCGCCGGCCAGCGCCTTCTGGTACTCCTTCCAGAAGCTGCCGTCCCAGCCGACATTCTTATCGTTGAGGATGGTGTCCGCCGCCTTGCCGTTATAGCGGTCGCCGGAGGTATAATACCTCCCGCCCTCCGCCTTGGGCGCGGCGTCGATGGCCTGCTGCAGGGCGGTCCTGTCCAGCGGGGTCGGCTCGCCGAATTGCAGCAGCAGCACGCTGCGGGGATTACCCTCGCCGTAGCAGGGGCAATCATCGTTTTTCAGTATAGAAGAATCCGTATGCACCTCCAGCAGGCGGAACGCCACGGTGGGGTCAAACTTCACGCTGGAGGAGCTGAAAAGCCCATTGAAAGTACTCGCCGTCATTGCGGCCAGATTGTCGGTCTGCATGGTCAAGGGCGTTGTCTCACATTTTATAAATGTGCATGTTTTGTCCCAAAATGCCGCAGGGGTTTCACAGCGGCAGCCCCTTTTCAGAAAATCCTCCTTTGAGCTGTAACCGCCATCGTAGTACTTCAGCATATCCTCGACGCTCTTGTAGCCATTGTAGGCCCTACGGTCTTCCATTACGGCGTCAAGGTCATTGTACCAATCGGTGCTGTCCAAATACGCCTGAGAAACATAGGAATTGTAATTTTCCGCATGGAAAAGATTGCCCGCCACGACAAACTCGTCGCTCTGCAGGGTCACGGAGAAGCTGGTGGCATCGGCGGGCAGCTTTGCCAGATAGACATTGGTGGCCGAGCCGTAGACGGAGCCGGTGATCCGCTCCAGGGTAGCGCCCGCAACCACCGGGGCTTTTTCATCCTCCACCGGCGCGGAGCCCGCCTTGATCTCCAGAATCAGGCCGTAAAGCCCCTTACCGCCATCCGTAAACTCAATATAAGCGGTTTTCTTGGCGGTCGTATCGATGACATCCGTGATGGCCTTGCCGTCCTCGAGTGTAAACACAGGACCCTTCGCTGTATCCGTATTCGTTACATCAACAACATACGCGAATGTACTTCTTAGCAGAGTACTCAAAGGAAGATTCGTCTTTATTTGGAAAGGTCTCCCCCATGTGTGATCAGCGATATACCAAATATGCGAGTCTTTTACTTCGGTGAATTGCACTTTCTGGGTGCTCTCGTAGATGGATGCCCTGTATATGGGGAAGGTCGCACTGTCGCTGCGTCCTCCGCCTGTATATCCCGTGATCGGCGTTTTTTCCACCGCCACGGCCTGCCCGTCCGCCTTCAGAACGAAGGGCGCATCCTCCGCCGCAAAGGCGCTGACCGGCAGCAGCGAGACTGCCATCACCAGCGCCAGCAGGAAGGAAACAATTCGTTTTTTCATTCCGTGATCTTCCTTTCTCTTTTGTGATTTTCCCCGCGGCTTTGGGTGCTGTGTGTTGGGTCTGCGCTGCGCTTTGCCCCTGCGGGGCAAAACGGCACCGGAAAAGGCGGGGGAGGTGTGATTTTTCTCTATATCAAAAGGCCCTGGGGCCTGAATTCTTGGAATACGCACTGGGTTCCGATAAACGGTTGTAGGGGCGGACGACTCTGTCCGCCCTATCGAAAATGCACCAGCCAACGCGTGGGCGGATACCACAAGGGCACTCGTTCCGCTGCGCTTCACAGCGCATGCCGCCGGCCCCTACAAAATGGGTGCGCCGTCCGCCCCTACGAAATGGTACACCGCACATCTTGAGGTACGGCAGGGAGAGCGGCAAGCTCTCCCTGCCCTATGGAAAACACAGCGGCTTGCGCCGCCCGGCCTGCAAAAACCATTGTTCTGTGCTCTTCAGCACAGAACAAAAGGGATATCCCTTTTGAAATTCCTTTGGGCCCCGCGCCGCCGGGGCAGCAAAAAAAGCCCACGGCCCCTTCCGGCCATGCGCCTGCATACAACAAAGCGCACGGCCTAAAATGACCGTGCGCTGCACTCTCATCTCGGCTTCGGAAGTGGCAAAACCAACCGGCTCCGGCGCATGCGTATCTGACTTATCCCATCGCGTATCGCGCAGACATCACAGTGACCCTCTCGCGGGGCTTCTCACCCCATTCCGCTGCCGATCCTGCCTGGGCATGACCGGCGCGCCGTCCGTTATTTTCAGTTGTCGACATCAGCATATCATACCCGCCGGGAAATTACAAGAGATTTTCCCCCGGGCGGGTGAATTTTTTTCGCCCCCCGGCGAACGCCTCCGATGGCTCCCGTGGGGGCACCCGGCCTTGGATTTTCGCAAAGAAAAAAGCACCGAAGACCGAAGTCTTCGATGCTTTTTGGAGCTGCTGGGCGGATTCGAACCGCCGACCTCATCCTTACCAAGGATGCGCTCTACCGACTGAGCTACAGCAGCAAAATGGCGACCAAGATGGGGCTCGAACCCACGACCTCCAGCGTGACAGGCTGGCGTTCTAACCAACTGAACTACTTGGCCGGATGCGTCACTCGAGCTTTGTTAGAATACCAAATTTCCGGCTAAAAGTCAATACCTTTTTCCACTTTTTTTGATTTCTTTTTGTCCCGTCCCGGCGGGCGCACAGTGATCTGCCTGCGGCCGGGAAAAAGGCCGTCATACGGTGCTTTTCCCGCCCTTTTGCGCCCCAGCGACCGGGTGTATTTTCCGGGGTTTCCCGGCTTCCGGGGCGTCTCCGGGAGCGTTTCCGGGAGCATCTCGGCAGATCCTGCCGGGGCAGCTCCCCGCCGGCGTATATGGGCCGCATAGCCCGGGGCAAAAACGGGGCGCATGCTGCCCCTGCCAAAGCAAAAAGCGCCGCAACTCCCAAGAGCTGCGGCGCTTTTTGCTTTGGCAGGGGCAGAAAGGCTCGAACTCTCGACACGCGGTTTTGGAGACCGCTGCTCTACCAACTGAGCTATACCCCTATGGTGACAAACCGTATGCAAAAAGTAGAGAATGGTGGGCCTTCGGGGACTCGAACCCGGGACCGGACGGTTATGAGCCGTCTGCTCTAACCAACTGAGCTAAAGGCCCTGATCTGTTACTCTCGGCGCCGCGAGCAAAGAAATATGCCGCCGCCATAGTAGAGCGGCGGCATACCGTCGTGGCGCCTTCTGTAGGGCTCGAACCTACAGCCCTGCGGTTAACAGCCGCATGCTCTACCATTGAGCTAAGAAGGCGTGTTGGCGCTACCTATTTTTCCGGTCCGTCTCCAGACAAGTATCGTCGGCAGAATCGAGCTTAACTACTGTGTTCGGGATGGGAACAGGTGGACCCTCGACCTAATCAGCACCAACTATTGTAACCGCATTGCGGCAACAAACTGATTGTATTCAATTTTACGCGGTTTGTCAAGGAAAAAGTGGTGACCCGTACCGGATTCGAACCGATGTTAAAGGCGTGAGAGGCCTCTGTCTTAACCACTTGACCAAC
>CAKTPM010000031.1 GCA_934591705.1 uncultured Oscillospiraceae bacterium | reverse complement strand
TCGGGGCTCATGCCGGTGGCGCCGCCGGTGGAGGGGATCATGATGACATCGGGCAGTTCCTTGCGGATGGCGTCCATCACCACGCGGAAGCGCTCACGATCCTGGGTGGGGGTACCGTCGTCGTTGCGGACATGGATGTGCAGGATGGCGGCGCCGGCCTCATAGGCGGCCTTGGCCTCGCGAACCATTTCCTCTACGGTGTAGGGAACGGCGGGGTTGGAGGCCTTGGTGACCTCGGCACCGCAGATAGCGGCCGTAATGATCAGCTTTTCCATAATTACTTCTCCTTAATCACAGAATTCTGGGAATTACTTCTTGATCTCCTTGCGCTGGCAATCCTTGGGGGTCACGCAGGTGCCGTGGGCGCGGCAGACAACGATGGGCTCCTCCAGAGCATCGGCGGCGGAGGCGGAGATATCGCCCCGGGAGACCACGACCTTGCGGGCCTCAAACTTCATGGTGCGGGAGGTGTTGCCGATCTTCTCGATCTCGCCGTAGGCCTCGATGTAATCGCCGGCGTACACAGGGGCCAGGAACTCAACATTGTCATAAGCGCAGAACAGGCCCTCATCGCCGTCGCACTTGATGAGCAGCTCAGTGGCCACATCGCCGAACAGGTGCACCATGTGGGCGCCGTCCACCAGGTTTCCGCCGTAATGGGCATCCTTGGCGCTCATACGCAGACGCAGCAGAGAAGTGATCTTTTCCATAATGTTTCCTCCTAAAAAAATTTTTAGATAACCATTTCAAATACCAGGGACCGGCCCCGGCGCTCCCTTGCTTGCGGGCATGAAAAAAGCGCCATTGGTCAAGGACATTGACCAATAGCGCTCCATGTATGACTACATGACAGTAGCGACGCTTACACGGCGCTCCCAAGAAGACCGCACGGGCACGCGGCCGACCTTCGGCGAAGAGCCCCTTCCCTGCCGCGAACTTGTGCCCGCAAACAAACGGCAGCTACCCTGCTCTTCGCACCTCTATTGACTGATATTAAGAAATTCTATACTAATTATACCGTTTTCGCCGCTGTTGTCAAGTGACATCGTGACAAAAAAGACAATAATTTTTTTGTGCAATACACACAGTTTTTCAAGCCGTTCTTTGTTCGATTTTCCCGAAAGGAAACCGGGCTTTTAATAGGCACTTTCGATCTTTTTCAGGATCTCCGGCTCCAGGGAAAGCATCCGGCAGATGTTCAGGGCATCCCGGGGGCAGCTCTCCTTGCCCACCACCCGGTAGAGGCCGTAGTTCATGTGCCGGGCGATGACGGCCACGCCGCTCTCCGTGGTGGCGGCCATCTCCTTTTTGATCTGCTCGGGGTCGATGTCCCGCAGGCCGATGATCTGATAGTGCAGCCGGGCGAACTCCGCCACCTTGTCATAGTGGGTGGTGAGCACGGAGATGGCGTTGATGTCGTTGAGATACTTGGTGACGGCCTGGACGATGATGGCGCCCTCGTCGGGGTTGGTGCCCCGGGCGAACTCGTCCAGCAAAAAGAGGGAGTAGCCCTCCTTCACCTGCCGGAGGGTCTTCTGGAACTCCACGATCTCCGAGCCAAAGCCCGAGAGGCCCGACTGGATGGACTGCAGGTCATCAAAGAGCATCTTCACGCTGTGGAAAAGAGGCATCCGCGCCTCCTTGGCGCAGACCAGGAAGCCCGCCTGGAACAAAAGGGCGTTGAGGGCCACGGTCTTCATGGCCACGGACTTACCGCCCATGTTGGCGCCGGTGATCACCGTGGCGCCCCGCTCCAAGGCAATGGACACAGGCACGAACCTCCGGCCCTGCTCATCGAGCAGATCCACGATCTCCGGGTTCACCATCTCCGTGAGCTGCAGCTCCCCGTCGGTGATCTCCGGCAGCACGCCGCCGTAGCGCACGGCGAAGAGGGCCTTCTGGATCATGAAGTCCAGGCGGCCGGCATTGTCGGCATCCGCCAGAAGGTCGTCCACCAGGGGGGCCAGGGCCCGGGCCATGGAGCGGCGGACCTTCATCTCCTCGGCGTCCTCCTCGGCGCAGATACGGGTGCGCTCGGTGCGCAGGGAGTCCTTCTCGGCGTCGGTAAGGGCCTTATAGAGCCGGGCCTCCACATCCTTCTTGGCGGCGCGTATCTCCCGGAGCTTCTGGGTGGCGCTGTCGGGGATGTAGAAGCCGCGGCTGCCGGTGCCGTCCGGGTCCAGGATGGCCAGGGCCGGGGCCGGGTCGTGGAAGGAGAGGTTTTCAAAGTGGGCCTTCTCGTCCATCTGGGCGAAAAGGGGCCGCAGGCCGTCCAGCCGCTGGAGGTAGCCCTTGATCTCAAAGAGCTCCACATGGTCGGGGATCTCGTCGGTCTGGCAGCGGCGCAGGGAGTTGCGGATGTCCTTCATCTGGCACAAAAGCACCATGGTCTTGTCCAGCACGGGCTTTAAGTCCGCCGAGGCGTCCGCCAGGCGGCGGACATTGCCCAGCTCCGTCTCCAGCTCGGCGCGCTCCTGGGGCGCATAGAACCGCAGGCGGCGGATACGCTCTAAGCCGAAGGGGGAGCAGCCGTGGAGGGTCTCCAGGCAATATTGCAGGCCGATTTTTACCTTTTCGTCAAAGCTGATGTCGATCATGCCATTATCTCCTTTACATTGATCACCGGGGCGTCCACCGCCTCCTGCATGAGCCGCATGAAGCGGTCCTTTTCAAATTTCCAGCCGTAGGCGGAGACCGGGTTGATGGTCACGCACAGGGTCCGGGCGGCCTGGGCGGTCTGGAGGGCCACATTGCGTATCTCCAGCTTGTCCAGGGTGTCCGCCGAGAGCATCACCTTACTGGGATCGGCCACCACGATGCGCCCGCCCCGGAGCACGCCGCTCTTCAAAAGGGGCACCACCATGGTGTCGGTGAGGGCGCCGGTGACATACGCCTCGCCATGGGCCTTCAAGGACGCCTCCAGGGGCCCCTCCGCCGGGAGGATCTCCGCCTTGGGGATGTTCATCAGGCGGTAGATATGGGCGGTGTCGGCCACCACCTTCTCCATGCTCATGTGGTAGCTGGCGCCGGTGCACAGCACCACGCCCTCGGCCACCGTGCGGGCGCCTAAGCTCTTGCGGCCCAGGGCGCCGTCGATGATGCTCTGGTGGGCGCCCAGCGCAAAGAACAGCTCCGAGACCTCCCGGAGCTGGGTGGTGATGGAGGGCCCCGCCAGCTGCACATAGCCGTCGGACAGCGCCCGCATGATCACCACCTCCCCCAGAGGGGTGGGGATGCCGGTGGTGCAGAGGATCTCCTTGGTGACATCTCCCAGGCGCAGCATCTCATGGGCGGTGGCCACCAGAGTGCCCCGGCGCACGAAGATGCTGGGCTTTTCCGTGCCGGTGACCACATCGGTGCTCTCCCCGTCCCGGCCGATGGAGGTAAGGCCCAGAACGCGGTCGGTCTCCTGGCGCAGTATCCAGTTGAGCGTGGTGGTCTTGCCTGCATTTTTGCACATGCCCACGATGGACATGGTTTTGACACTTTCCAATTCCCGCAGGAGGTTTTTATCCATGACAAGCGTTTCCTTTCCTTATTTACCTATCACCTATCGCACCCACTCCGGCCTTGCCCGCCGGTGGATGCCCGAGACGATGCCCATGGCTGCATAGAGCATCACCACAGAGGAGCCGCCGTAGCTGAAAAACGGCAGCGTCAGGCCGATGACCGGCAGCACGAACAGGCACATGCCCACATTGCTGACCACCTGGAAGATGAGCATTCCCGCCACGCCCACGCCCACATAGCGCTCCAGATCGCTCTGGGCGTTCTTGGCCACCCGCAGGCAGCGCAGGATGATGGCCGTGAGCAGGGCCAGGGCCATCAGGCAGCCCACCATGCCCAGCTCCTCGCCGATGACGCAGAAGATAAAGTCCGTATGGCGGCTGGGCAAGCTCTCCGAGACGCTGCTCTGGGTCTGCACCCCATGGAAAAGGCCCTGCCCGAAAAGCCGCCCGCCCCCCAGGGTCATGAGCCCCCGGGTCTGCTGCCAGCCGGTGTCCAGGGGGTCGAAGCTGTGGTCCAGCAGCACCATGAAGCGCTTTTTCATATAGTCCGGTATCTTGTCCAGCTCCCAGAGGAGATAGAAGGCCGTGCCCCCGCCCAGCAGTGCCAGCACGAACCAGCGGATGGCCATGCCCGCCACAAAGCACATGCACGCGAAGATAAACACATATACCAGGGCGCTGCCCATGTCCCGGGAGATCACATAGTAGAGGCCGAAGAGGGCCAGGAGATGAGCCGCCAGAAAGGCCACGGAGGAAAACCGCCGCAGCTGGTCATCCCGGTGCTCCCGCAGCCAGACCAGCTGATAGGCCAGCACCAGGATGAACACGATCTTGGCGATCTCCGCCGGCTGGATGCTCACTGGGAGGAAGGGGAACTTCAGCCAGGCCCGGTTGCCGGTGTTGTCCGCCCGGCCCAGGGGGGTGCGCAGCAGGCCGATAAACACCGCCGACCCCAGGCACATCCATTTCCACCCCTTCTTGGTCAGGGCGCCGATGTCCACCAGGGACATGAGGAGATATAAAACAATGCCGATGACCGTGGCCGCCGCCTGGACCTTGAGATTGCGGGTGCTGTTCATATAGCGGGTAGCGCTGCAGACCATCAGAAGGCCGTAGCCGCTGGCGGCGCAGCAGAGGGCCAGCAGCAGCATGTCCACCTGCCGGGGCAGGTCCACGAAAAAGTCCCGAATTCGGCCCAAGAGCAGCACCTCCTTTTCTCCGGGCGCAGTACACCACTGTAATTTTTCATATACCACCCTATAGTTTACCACAAGAAGTTTTCTCTGTAAACGGTGGTCTTTCTCTTTTCTTTTGGAATTTTGTGTGATAGAATGGCGAAGATGACCAAAAGGAAGGAGGCCCCGGCCATGGAATACATCACCCACTCCCCCGCTGAGACGGAGGCCCTGGGCTGCCGCCTGGGCCGCAGACTGCGCCCCGGCGCCGTGGTGGCCTATCGGGGCGGCCTGGGCATGGGCAAGACCGCCTTTACCCGGGGCCTGGCCCGGGGGCTGGGCTACACCGGCCGGGTCACCAGCCCCACCTTTACCATCGTCAACGAGTACTTAGGGGATATCCCCCTCTTTCATTTTGATATGTACCGGCTGGAGGATGAGGACGCCCTCTTTGATATCGGCTGGGAGGACTATCTGGCCCGGGACGGCGTGTGCGCCGTGGAGTGGAGCGAGAATGTGGCCGCCGCCCTGCCGGAGGACACCGTGTATGTCACCCTCGCCCGGGGCGAGAGCGACAGTGACCGCATCATTACCGTTACAGGAGGCGTTGCCCTTTGAAAATATTAGCTTTGGAAACCTCCGCCAAGGCGGTGTCCGTGGCCGCGGCGGAGGACGGGGCCCTTCTGGCCTCCCGGTTCGCCAATGAGGGCCAGACCCACAGCGTGACCCTGATGCCCATGCTGCAGGAGATGCTCCGGGAGGCGGATCTCACCGTGGGAGACATGGACCTCATCGCCGTCACCAACGGCCCGGGGAGCTTCACCGGGCTGCGCATCGGCGTATCCGCCGCCAAGGGCCTGGCCTGGGCTCTGGGGCTTCCCTGCTGCGGCGTTTCCACCCTCTGGGCCATGGCCCAGAACGCCCGGGATTTCGAGGGCCTGGTCATCGGCGCCATGGACGCCCGGCGCAGCCAGATCTATAACGCCCTGTTTCTCTGCCGGGACGGCCAGCTCCGGCGGCTGACCCCGGACCGGGCCATCGGCCTGGCGGAGCTTCTGCCGGAATTGGAGGAATACGGCGGGCTGCCGAAGCTCATCCTTGGCGACGGGGCGGCTCTGTGCTATACTTACCTGTCGGAGCAGGGCGTCTCCTGCCGGACCCGCCCCGGGGAGTCGGGGCTGCAGAACGCCCGGGGTGTGGCCGCCGCCGCCTACGAGATGGCGAAAAACGGCCAGACCGTATCCGCCGGGGCCCTTGCGCCGGTGTACCTGCGGCTTTCCCAGGCCGAGCGGGAGCGCCTGGCCAAGGGGCTGCCCATCACTTTGGATCAGTAATAATTTTTTATATACGGAGGATCACATCATGAACGAAAAGTTCCCCACCCTGCACATCGTTGACCACCCTCTGGTGCAGCACAAGCTGACGGTGATGCGCGACAAGAACACCAGCGTCAAGGACTTCCGCACCCTGGTGGGTGAGATCGCCATGCTCCTGACCTACGAGGCCACCCGGGATCTGCCCACCACCCTCAAGGAGATCGAGACTCCCCTGTGCCCCTGCCAGATGCCCGTGCTGGCCGGCAAGAAAATGGCCATCGTTCCCATCCTCCGTGCCGGTCTCGGCTTTGAAGACGGCATCCTCACCCTGATCCCCTCCGCCCGGGTGGCCCACATCGGCATGTACCGCGACGAGGAGACCCTCGAGCCCCACTTCTACTTCCTCAAGTACCCCAAGGACATCGCCGACCGGGATGTGCTGATCGTGGATCCCATGCTGGCCACCGGCGGCAGCGCCGACATGGCCATCACCAAGATGAAGGAGCTGGGCTGCCACAACATCAAGCTGATGATCCTGGTGGCCGCCCCGGAGGGCGTGCAGTTCATCTATGAGCGCCACCCGGATGTGGAGATCTACTGCGCCGCCCTGGACGATCACCTCAACGAGAACGGCTACATCGTCCCCGGCCTTGGCGATGCCGGCGACCGCATCTTCGGCACCAAGTAAACCGAAAAAGCCCGTAAGCGCGGCAGCCCTCAGTGGACTGCCGCGCTTTTTGCCTCCCGGGATTGACATTCCGGTATATATTCATTATAATGACTATATGGGCCCCGGTGTCAGCTACATGGCTGCGCGGCTTTGCCGCGGGCGTGTCTGAGGCGGCATCGGGGTTCTCTTTTTTTGCACAAGATACCCGGCGGATAAGGCACGCGCCTGCCCGCCGGGCGGCACAGAAAAATCGGCAGGCCCCGGGGCCTGCCGATTTTTTCGTTATTCATGCGCTGTGCTTGTCGTTCCCGGAGAACACATCCGCCACCTCGCTGATGGTGATGTAGGCCATGGGGTCGATGTCGTGGACCAGATCCCGCATGTGGATGACCTGATAGCGGTTCACCACGAAGTAGATCATGGACTTTTCCCGGTGGGAATAGCCGCCCCGGGCCGGGAGATAGGTGGTGCCCCGGCCAAAGGTCTCCCCCAGGGCCGCGCAGACCGCCCCGGGCTTCTCGGTGATGATGATGGCGCACTTGGCCCGGTCGATGCCCTCCACGATGAAGTCCACGGTCTTCAGGGCGGCGGCATAGGCCAAAACGGAATAAAGGGGCAGCTGCCAGCTCTGCAGCACCGCGCCGCACACCGCGTACAGCAGCACATTGTAGGCCATGACGAAGGTGCCCACGGTGATGCCCAGGCGCTTGGCAAAGATCACCGCCATGACCTCCACGCCGTCCATGGCCCCGCCGAAGCGGATGGCGAGGCCGCTGCCCACGCCGGAGATGATGCCGCCGAATACGGCGCACAGCAGAAGATCCGTTCCCGCCAGAGGGGAGGCCGAGGTCACATCCAGCGGCAGCACCGAGGTGATGAGCCAGGCGAAAAGGGAGTACATGGCCACGGAGTAGATGGCGTATACCGTAAAGAGGGGCCCCTGCTTTTTCAGGCCGAACAGGAACAGCGGCACATTCAGGATCAGCAGGAACACCGACAGCGTCAGGTATTTCGGGGTGATGAGCGCCAGGAACATGGCCGTGCCGGAGATGCCGCTGTCATAGAGCCGCACCGGGGCCAAAAAGAGGGTGATGCCCGCGGCGTTGATGAGTCCCGCCAGGGTGAGCATCAGGACATTCTTCAGGGTGATTTTTTTCAAAAACTGCATGGGTCGCTCCTAATCAAAAGGTTGGGTGGGGGCCTCGCCCCGAGGTCAGTCGATGCACAGGGTATCCCCCACGCACAGATCCTCCGTGGGCACCAGGGCGTCAATGGCGGCCCGGGCGTGGAAGCAGGTGCAGTGGCAGGGGCACAGCCGCTTGGGGGCGATGCCCTTGAGATAGGCGGCGGTCTTTTCCACCCGGGAGGTCATCCGCAGCAGGTGGAAGCCGCCGATGATACCCGCCACCCGCTCATCGCCGCAGACCTCCTTGGCATACTCCACGATGTTGCAGATGCCCGCGTGGCTGCAGCCGGTGATGACGGTGATCCCCTCCCGGCCCCGGTAGACCAGGGCGGAATCGTCCGGCAGGTCGTCCGGAACCCAGGTGTCCCCCTCCAGGCGCTCCCCCAAGGGGCGCTTGCCCTCGAAGTCGTTGCGGCGGGGTATCTGCCCCAAGAAGGTCAGGTGAGCGGAGATGTCCACGGGCCTGTCCGTAAGCCGCAGGAGAAAGCGGTCACAGGCGGCGGAGATGTCCAGGGGGCTGCCGATGTCCTCCCCCTCATAGCGCCGGGGAGCGAAGACCGCCGGATGGGCCACCAGGTTGGGGAGTGTATCCCACTTGGGGAAGTGGGGCAGCCCGCCGGTGTGGTCGTTGTGGCCGTGGCTCAAAACCACAGTGTCCACCTTCGTGAGGTCGATGCGCATCTTCATGGCGTTGAGGGCGTAAACCTGGGAATAGCCGGTGTCAAAGAGCACCCTTTTCCCCTCGTCCTCAATATAGTAGCTCACCCCCGGCTCGCCCAAATAATAGGCATCCACCCGGGTGGTGTTGTCCGTCAATACCGTGAGCTTCACCGTTACTTCTCCTTGTAGTACAGCCGGCAGTGGCAATAGCCCTCAAAGTCGGGGTCTGCGATCTGGTCCCGGAACTCCTGGCACATGCAGATGTTCTCCGGGGTCTTGGGCAGGCGGCAGGGGCAGTAGCCATCCTTCTTCCGGAGGCCCTCGCGGATGCGCTCCACCACGGCGGGGTCGTCATTGAACTTGATCTTCATGGTATCTCCTCCTTTGTACGGGTAAAATTTGTACGGGTAAAATCAGTATTCGTAGCAGCTGCCGCCCACGAACTCCCGGACGATGGAGTTCCGGGGCACATAGTCGGTGTGCAGCGGCGGCACGCTGTCCACGATCTTCATGAGGTCGCTCAGGCCGTGATCCGCCATGAATTCCGCCGTCAGCTCCGCCCGGAACCGGGGTATCTCGTTGAGGTACTTGGCCAGGATGCAGGGCTCATAGTCGTGGAAGGTGTCGATATGGATGGCGGCGTTGGGCTTGAAGGGCATGATGTAGCTGACCTCCCCGGCGTCCACGCTCTGGGCCCGCTCCACGGTGTCCCGCAGGGAGTGGCCGCGGGTATTATAGTCCCGGATCATCCGCCGGGCCACCCGCAGCTGCTCGGGGCGGACGATCTTGTCGTCATTGGTGATGATGCGGGTACGGGGCGCCACATACACGCCGTTGGCCATGGAGCGCAGCTCATCGAAGATCAGGGGGTTGAGCATGTGGATGCCCTCGGCGATGACGATGGCGTCCTTGTCCCCCTGCATCTTATGATAGCCGCCGGTGACGCCGTTTTTGAAATCATACCAGGGGATGTCCGTCTCCTGGCCGTCCATCAGGCGGTGGATGCACTCCAGCAGCAGCTTCACATTCACGCAGTAGGGGGATTCCCAATCCGTTGCCTCCGGGGGCCGCTGGTCCAGGGCCAGGAAAAAGTTGTCCATGCTCAGGAGGCAGACCTTGATGCCCAAGTTTTCCAGATAGTCCCGCAGGCGCATGGCGGTGGTGGTCTTGCCGCTGCCGGAGGGCCCTGTCAGCGCCACCACGGGCTTCTGGGCCCGGGAGGCCAGGATGGTGCTCACAGCGGCGCTGATCTTGTCGTGAAATACCTCCTCACAGCGCAGGACGAATTGCGTTTCATTGCGCATGGCGGAGTTGATGTTCTCCAGGTCGATAACTCGCACGGCTTCGCGCTCCTTTCCCCTTTGAGGGTTTCCCGCTTATACGGTAAGTAATATGCGATAGTATAGCACATGATCCGCCTTTTTGCAAGAAAACTCATATGTCCCCGCCGCCGGGCATAGACTTGTCCGAGGTGAAGCGGATGAACGGGAAGGTACGCGCCCTGGCGGCGCTTTTGGCGGCGGTGACCCTCTGGAGTGCCCTGGGGCTGGCCGGGGATGTGGACGCCGCAGCCCCGGGCGCCCTGCTGCGGCAGGCGCTGGTGGGCCGGGAGCTGGGGCTGGACGGCTGCCCGGAGGGCACCTCCCTCCCGGGGCGCCTGGTGCTGCGGCAGGCGCCGGTGCTGCTGTCCCTGGCCGGGGCCGCCGCCGGGGAAAAAACGCCCTCCGCCGACTCTGAGGCCCCGGCGGTGCCTCCCGACGCCGTGCCCGGGGACATCGGCCCCGGCGCCATCGGTGAAGAACTTGTCTATGCCGACAACGGCGTGCCCGCCCAGACCGTCATCCCCGCCCACCCTGCCGGGTACACGGTGGTAAGGGGGGTGTACATCAAAAACAGCTCCGGCAAGACCCTGGACGCCGCCGCCCTGGAGCAGGGCGGCTTCGCCGCCAAGCGGCAGGAGGCGGCGCCCCAGGTCCTCATCATCCACACCCACGGCAGCGAGGCCTACTCCCCGCCGCCGGGGCAGAGCTATGTGTCCACCGGGAAATACCGCACCTCGGACACCTCCCAGAGCGTGGTCCGGGTGGGAGACGAGATCGCCGCGGTGCTCTCTGCCTACGGTCTGAGCGTGGTCCACGACCGCACCCTCTACGACGACCCCCTCTATGACGGGGCCTACCAGCGCAGTGCCGAGGGCATCGCCGGGTATCTGGAGAAATACCCCTCCCTCACCTATGTGCTGGACATCCACCGGGACGCCGTGGAGGACGCCAAGGGCAACCAGTATAAGCTCATCACCAAGGAGGATCCCCACTGCGCCCAGATCAGCTTTATCATGGGGTCAAACAACGACCACTGGCAGGAGAATCTGAAGCTGGCCATTGCCGCCGCCGCGCAGATCAGCGCCCTCTCCCCCACCGCCATGCGGCCCATCACCCTGCGCAGCTCCAACTATAACCAGCACCTGACCACCGGCTCCCTGCTGGTGGAGGTGGGCACGGCGGGCAACTCTCTGGAGGAGGCCATCACCGCCGGACGGCTCTTTGCCCGGGGCCTGGCCCAGGCGATAGCGGAGGAAAAATGACCGCCGGCGGGCGGTCATTTTTTCATGAAAACCCGGTTGACATTTTCCCCGGCTGTGCCTATACTGTCGGTCGTGGTAAAAATATTGCGAAAAAGGGCTGCAGGAGCGCCTTGCAGCCGAGATTTACAGGAGATGGGTATGGATTACTATTTGCTCACCGACCTGGCGGCCACCATGGGCTACCATCTGGCCATGTCCGGGGCGGAGACCTTTCGGGTGGAGGAGAGCATCCACCGCATCCTGCGGGCCTACGGCGTGGAGTGCGAGGTGTTCGCCATCCCCAACAGCGTGTCCGTGAGCTTGGAGGCGGCCAACGGCAAGCCGCTGATG
Organism: uncultured Oscillospiraceae bacterium; assembly: GCA_934591705.1. Lineage (GTDB taxonomy): Bacteria > Bacillota > Clostridia > Oscillospirales > Oscillospiraceae > Vescimonas. The sequence goes on along the minus strand of CAKTPM010000031.1, from coordinate 3,267 downwards.
ATCATGCGGCGCATCGGCTTCCACGGCAACGACTTGGAGAAGATGGAGAAGCTCAATGCCCTCAGCCGCCGCATCTGCGCGGAAAAGCCCCAGGTGGATGAGGCCATGGCCTGGCTGGAGGAGACCCTGACCACCTGCCGGACCTACCCGGCAGGGCTCAACTATCTGGGGACGGTGCTGGTGGGGCTGGGGTTTTGCCTGGTGTTCGGCGGCGGCCTGGCGGACTGCCTGTGGGCGGGGCTCATCGGCCTCATCTCCGGCATCGTGACCCGCTTTATGGACAAGCGGGAGGCAAACCCCTTCTTCAGCACCATCCTGGCCTCCTGCCTGATGGCCCTGCCGGCCTACGCGGCGGCGGGACTGGGGTGGCTGACCCGGCCGGACGCCGCCATCATCGGTGCCCTGATGCTGCTGGTGCCAGGGCTGCTCATCACCAACTCCATGCGGGATATCATCTACGGCGACACCAACTCCGGCATCTTCCGCATCGTGCAGGTGATCCTCATCTCCTTCGCCATCGCCCTGGGCACGGCGGCCGCCTGGCGGCTGACGGCTTGGCTCTACGGGCAGACCGCCTCGGCGACGGTGAGCTGGCCCGCCTGGGCCCAGGCCATCGCGGTGTTCGTGGGATGCCTGGGCTTCTGCATCCTCTTCAATGTCCACGGCCGGGGGCTCGTTTTGTGCATCATCGGCGGGGCGGCGGCGTGGATGGTATATCTTCTGTGCAGCGCCCTGGGCTTTGATGTCTACGCCGCCAATCTCTTCGCGGCGGTGTTTGCGGCCCTCTATGCCGAGATCATGGCCCGGGTGCGCAAGTGCCCTGCCATGCCCTATCTGGTCATCGCCATCATCCCCATGCTGCCCGGTGCGGGCGTGTACTACACCATGGGCCTGGGGCTGGAGGGCAAGATGATGGAGTCCGTGGCCAAGGGCCTGCAGACCATGGGCATCGCCGGCTCCCTGGCGGTGGGCATTCTGCTGGTGTCCACCGTGTTTCGGCTCATCAGCCGCCGGAGCGACAAAAACGGCCACACCTGAAGGATACCGCAAAGCCCTCCGGCATAAGCCGGAGGGCTTTATGATCGCGTGGAAGCTCCCACGCTGTATCTTACGCGATATTTCACAGGAGCCGTTTCCTGTATCCTAATTTTGTCACGATTCATCTTTTTGGGAGCGATGCTTGCACATCCACTTAACAAAGGCCGCAATCCATATCAAAGCGGTAAGAGCATTCAACATAAAGGAGCCAAAGGAATAATCATATTCTTTATGCACAACACCAATTATTACCCTAAGCGACCAAACGACCGCACATAGCCCATAAAGCACTAAAGTGACTCGTTTCGGCTTTTTCATATTTCCCGCCTCCTATAAAGCGCCGATTTATCTTTACTTATAAAAATACAATACCAAAGGCAGAGCAAAAAAGCAAGGACGGGCAGCGGGAATACGCCGCGCGGAAGGTTAAGCAGCAGGACAAACAAGACAATAAGTTATAACAGAAGGCGGGAACATCTTAACCGATGCTCCCGCCTTTCATCATTGGCTCGACAAACCGGAATTAGTCGAGCTGCTTTGGCAATTCGCTTTCATCGACCGGAACTGCTTCAAGGTCGATATCGGACCAATATGAGCCAATATCTGCTCTTGTAAAGTATTCAAAATTGCCCGTGGAAGATTTCAGCTTTCCGTTCTTGACCCCATTACAGACATAAATCAGTTCGTAGCTTGTCCCATCTGAAAGGTTAAATCGAAAACTGGTCACATTTCCTCCTGTGGTCTCATCAACCTGTTTTTCAATCAATGACAAGTCCTCAAACTTATCATACAAGTCTGTTATGTCAGTTTCTGCAGCGACTACTTTCTTTTCCGCTGATACAGGTACCCCCGTATAGCGGTACATTTCGATATTTTCAACATCTCCAACTTCAAAAGGAAAGTCGATATTGACTGTTTCTCCGTTGCAGCCGACCACCCCCATCATCAAAAGCAGCAAGACTATTATTCCTATTATTTTTTTCATATCATCACACTCCTTTACAACTCCCGAGTTGTCTTATTCAGTATATATCGCCCTTTCTCTTTCACAAGAAAGTGCCTATACACAAAACCAGTCCCTGCGAGCATTCAATGTGCGCAGGAACTCGGCATTTATTCTGGTGCTTTTACATCCTCTGTATGACAGCACCGAGCCAGCGGCACATGGTATCGCCAGCCTGATTTGCAATTTCCAGCACACGGGCATGGCTGTGTTTCACGGTCTGGATTCCGGTTGCCATATTAGTGATACAGCTTACAGCAAGTACTTTCATGCCCATATAATTGCAGACCATCGTCTCCGGTATAGTACTCATACCCACGGCATCTGCGCCCATGCCTGCAAATGCGCGAATCTCAGCTGCGGTCTCATAGCAGGGACCCATAAATCCCATATAGATGCCCTCCTTGTAGGAAACCCCCAGTTCCTCAGCGGTCTGCTTTGCAAGCTCACGCAGTTCCAGACTGTAGGGCTCGGTCATGTCCGGGAAGCGGGGGCCGAAGCGTTCATCGTTGGGACCGATAAGGGGATTTGTGCCCATCATGTTGATGAAGTCGGTGATGAGCATTAAGGTGCCCGGAGCAAAATCCCGATTGATACCGCCACAGGCGTTGGTCAGGACTACTTGTTCCACTCCCAGCAGCTTGAGGACATAGAAGGGATAGCAGACTTCCTTCATGGTGTAGCCCTCATAGAAGTGGAAACGGCCTTCCAAGGCGTAGACTTCTTTTTCGCCCAATCTGCCCACCAGCAGAGCACCTTTGTGACCGGCTACTGTGGACACCGGGAAGTTAGGAATGTCCTTGTAGAGCAGTTCCTCCGTGTCGGTAAAGTCGGCAGTTAAATTTCCCAGACCAGACCCCAGCACCACCGCCACCTTTGGGCGTTTGGTGGTGTGTGCCTTGATGTACTCTGCGCTTTCCAGTGCCTTTTCATAAAGATGTCCCATAGTGTATTCTCCTTTCCTTCTGTTATAGAATGCTTGTCTGTTCCACAACTCCCGATTTAACTTACAAAAATACAATACCAAATACAGAGCAAAAAAGCAAGGACGGGCAGCGGGAATACGCCGCGTGGAAGGTAAAGCAGCAGGACAAACAAGACAATAAGTTATAACAAAAGGCAGGAACATCTTAACCGATGCTCCCGCCTTTCATCAGTCGGTCATTTTTTGCGGACAGTTCATACATGCTATCCTTTTCTGTTCTCTGCTCCTGCGTTTGCTCTCG
>CAKTPM010000030.1 GCA_934591705.1 uncultured Oscillospiraceae bacterium | reverse complement strand
TGGTCGCCGATGATCTTGATGGAGTTCTTGTTGGCGCCCACGGTGCCGTCGCCGCCCAGACCCCAGAACTTGCACTCGATGGTGCCGGGAGCCGCGGTGTTGGGGCAGTTCTCATCCTCGGGCAGGGAGATGTTGGTGACATCGTCCACGATGCCGATGGTGAACTGGCGCTTCATCTCGTCGCGCTTGAGCTCCTCATACACGGCGAACACGGAGGCAGGAGGCGTATCCTTGCTGCCCAGGCCGTAGCGGCCGCCGATGACCTTCACATCGTTCCAGCCGGCGTTGGCCAGAGCGGTGACCACATCCTGATACAGGGGCTCGCCCATGGCGCCGGGCTCCTTGGTGCGGTCCAGCACGGCGATCTTACGCACAGAGGCGGGCAGGGCCTCCAGCAGCTTCTCGGGAGCGAAGGGGCGGTACAGACGCACCTTCACCAGGCCCACCTTCTCGCCGTGGGCGTTGAGGTAGTCGATGACCTCCTCGGCCACATCGCAGATGGAGCCCATGGCCACGATGACGCGGTCGGCCTCAGGATGGCCGTAGTAGTTGAAAAGACCGTAGTTGGTGCCCAGCTTGGCGTTGATCTTGTCCATGTACTTCTCCACCACGGCGGGGAGCTCGGCATAGTACTTGTTGCAGGCCTCGCGGTGCTGGAAGAAGATGTCGCCGTTCTCGTGGGAGCCGCGCATGTGGGGATGCTCGGGGTTCAGGGCGTGGCGGCGGAACTCAGCCACGGCGTCCATGTCGCACATATCCTTGAGGTCCTCATAGTCCCAAACGGCGATCTTCTGGATCTCGTGGGAGGTGCGGAAGCCGTCAAAGAAGTTGATAAAGGGCACCTTGCCGGTGAGGGCGGCCAGATGGGCCACGGGAGAGAGATCCATGACCTCCTGGACATTGCCCTCGCAGAGCATGGCGAAGCCGGTCTGGCGGCAGGCCATGACATCGGAGTGGTCGCCGAAGATGTTCAGGGCGTGGGTGGACACCGTACGGGCGGAGACATGGAACACGCAGGGGAGCTGCTCGGCTGCGATCTTATACATGTTGGGGATCATCAGCAGCAGGCCCTGGGAGGCGGTGTAGGTGGTGGTCAGGGCACCGGTGCCCAGAGAGCCGTGGACGGCGCCGGCGGCACCGGCCTCGGACTGCATCTCAACCACCTTTACCTGGGTGCCGAAGATGTTTTTCTGACCGTTTGCGCTCCACTGGTCCACAAAGTCGGCCATGGGAGAAGAAGGGGTGATGGGGTAGATGGCGGCCACTTCACTGAACGCATAGCTTACATGCGCCGCGGCGTTGTTGCCATCCATGGATTTCATTTTTCTTACCATGAGGTACCTCCTATTATTCTTACCGCTTACAGCGGCAGTTTTACATCTATATACGATAGCACAAAAATACCCCCCTGTAAACCGCTCTTTTCCAATTCTCGGCATGAAAATATCCTTATAGCCGCTAAAAGTTTTTCTTTTCACAAAATTTCATTCACTATACGAAAAAATGGCTACCACCCCGGGGAAAACTGTGCTATGATAAAGAAAATTGCGCTGCGAAGGCAAGCGCGGGGAGAGAGGGTGCAAGCGCATGGTCACCACCATCCGTTCACTGGGTCTGGGCGGCATCCGCGGCTACGAGGTCACCGTGGAGTGCATGCTGGCGGGAGGGCTGCCCGCCTTTGACATCGTGGGTCTGCCGGACGCGGCGGTAAAGGAATCCCGGGAGCGGGTGCGGGCGGCGGTAAAAAACTGCGGCGCCAAGTTCCCGGTGAGCCATGTCACCGTGAACCTGGCTCCGGCCCGGGTCCGCAAGGAGGGCACGGTGTACGACCTGCCCATCTTCCTGGGGGTCATGGTGCTGGCCGAGGCCCTTAAGGCCGTCCCCGGCGACGCCGCCTTTTTGGGCGAGCTGAGCTTGACCGGCCGCCTGCGGCCGGTGTCGGGGGTCCTGCCCATGGCCCTGTGCGCCCGGCGGCAGGGCATCACCACCCTCTATGTCCCGGCGGCCAATGCCGCCGAGGCCACCCTGGCCGATGGGCTGACGGTGTACGCCGTGGACACCGTGGCGGAGCTGGTGGCCCACCTGCGGGGGGAGGCCCCCCTGGAGCCGGCCCCCCGGTGGATGCCCGAGGAGGGCGCCGAGCGCCATGTGCCGGACTTTTCCGATGTGATGGGCCAGGAGAATGTCAAGCGGGCCCTGGAGGTGGCGGCGGCCGGCGGCCACAATGTGCTTCTGATGGGCTCCCCGGGCGCGGGCAAGTCCATGCTGGCCCGGCGGCTCCCCTCCATTCTGCCGGACATGACCCGGCAGGAGGCCCTGGAGACCACGGAGGTCTACTCCGTGGCGGGCATGACCGATCCCCGGCACCCCCTGGTGGATGTGCGGCCCTTCCGCAGCCCCCACCACACGGCCTCGCCGGTGTCCCTCTCCGGCGGCGGCAGCATCCCCCGGCCCGGGGAGATATCCCTGGCCAACCACGGCATCCTCTTTTTGGATGAACTGCCGGAATTCGACAAATCCGCTCTGGAGACCCTGCGCCAGCCCCTGGAGGACGGGGTGGTGACCATCACCCGGGCCTCCGGAAGCTTGACGCTGCCCAGCCGCTTTATGCTGGTGTGCGCCATGAACCCCTGCCGCTGCGGCTGGTACGGCCATCCCAGCGGGCGGTGCCACTGCTCGGCCCAGCAGGTGGAGAGCTATATGCGCCGGGTGTCCGGCCCTCTTCTGGACCGCATCGACATGCACATCGAGGTGCCCTCGGTGGAGTATGAGGCCATGCGCCGCAAGGACACCCCGGAATCCAGCGCCGACATCCGCCGGCGGGTCAACGCCGCCCGGGAGATACAAAAGGCCCGCTTCGCCGGCACGGAGATCTCCTGCAACGCCTACATGACCCCCGCGATGATGGGGCGCTATTGCCGCTTGGATGAGGCCGGCGAGGCCCTGATGCGCGGCGCCTTTGAGCGCCTGGGGCTCACCGCCCGGAGCCACGACCGCATCCTGCGCATGGCCCGCACCATCGCCGACCTGGCCGGCAGCGAGGATATCTTGGCCCCGCACCTGGCCGAGGCCATCCAATACCGCAGCAGCTCGCTGCTGAAATAACAAGGAGCCGCCTATGAATCTTCCCGCGTTTTTGGTCTACTGCGCCGTGATGGCCGTGACCCCCGGGCCCAACAACCTCATGAGCTTATACCTGGGCGCCGCGGGAGGCCGCCGGGACTTCTGGCGGTTTTTCTCCGGCAGCATGAGCGGCCTTTCCGTCAAGTGCGTCCTGTGCGGCCTGCTGAATGTGCTCCTGGCGGAGCGGATCCCCGGGGTGGTGCCCTATCTGAAGTGGCTGGGGGCCCTCTATATGCTCTATCTGGCCCTGGGCATGGTCCGCAGCGGCCTGAAGAACGCCGAGCAGTCGGAGGTGTCCGGCCGGGGCACCTTCCAAAGCGGCATCCTTCTGCAGGTGCTGAATGTGAAAAGCTGGGTGGCGGCCCTGAGCATCTTTTCCGTGTACATCATCCCCTTCACCACCGCCGCCGGCGCTATTCTGCTGGCAGCGGCGGCCTTCACCGGCTTCTGCGGCATCGCAAGCCTTCTCTGGTGGGGCTGCGGCACGGTCATGCAGGGGCTCTACCGCCGCTATCGCCTGCCGGTGAGCATCGCGCTGGCCCTTACGCTGGTGCTGTGCGCCTGGAGCGCGGTGAAATAAATATCAAGTAACGAATAAGGAGATACTTCCCATGCACGAGATCATTCTCTGCAAGCTGGGCGAGGTGGTCCTCAAGGGCCTCAACCGCCGCAGCTTTGAAATGAAGCTGATGAGCAACATCCAGCGCCGCATCCGGCACTGCGGCCGGTTCAAGATCTACTCCAAGCAGTCCACCATCTATGTGGAGCCGCTGGAGGATACCTGCGACATGGACGGGGCCTACGACGCCTGCAAGAAGGTGTTCGGCATCATCGCCATCGCCCGGGCCGTGCCCTGCGAAAAGGACAAGGACGCCATCTTCGAGACCGCCTGGGCCTACCTGGGCGGCGCCCTGCAGAACGCCCGGAGCTTCAAGGTGGAGTCCCGCCGGGCGGACAAGAGCTTCCCCATGAGCTCCATCCAGCTGAGCCAGTATGTGGGCGGCCGGCTCCACGATGCCTACCGGCATGTGGAAGTGGATGTGCACCACCCGGAGCTGACGGTGTACCTGGAGGTCCGGGAGGACGCGGCCTATGTCCACGCCCCCACGGAGCCGGCGGCCGGCGGCCTGCCCATCGGCATGGGCGGCCAGGCGGTGAGCTTGCTCTCCGGCGGCATCGACTCGCCGGTGTCCAGCTATATGATGGCCCGCCGGGGCGTGCAGCTGGAGATGATCCACTTCGCCTCGCCCCCCTATACCAGCGAGCTGGCCCGGGAAAAGGTGCTGCAGCTGGCCCGGGAGCTGACCCCCTGGTGCGGCCGGCTGATGGTGTATATCGTACCCTTTACGGAAATTCAGGAGGCCATCCGGCAAAGCTGCCCGGAGGATCACTTTACCCTCATCATGCGCCGGTTCATGATGCGCCTGGCCGACCGGCTGGCCCGCGAGCTCCACTGCAAGGCACTCATCACCGGCGAGAGTCTGGGCCAGGTGGCCTCCCAGACCATGCAGGCCATGGCGGTCACCGGCGAGGTGGCCACCCTGCCGGTGTTCCGGCCCCTCATCGGCATGGACAAGGAGCAGATCGTCCAGGTGGCCCGGCATATCGGCACCTTCGAGACCTCCATCCTGCCCTATGAGGACTGCTGCACCGTGTTCACCCCCCGGCATCCCAAGACCAAGCCCCTGGCGGAGGATGTCCGGGAGATGGAGCGGGCTCTGGACATCGAGGGGCTCTGCGAGCGGGCCATGGCCCAGCGGGAGAGAGTGCAGGTGCACCTGTGACGGCGCCCCTGGCGGCGGCCGTCATTGCGGCCCTGCGGCAGCAGGGGCTGACCCTGGCCGCGGCCGAGAGCTGCACCGGCGGGCTCGTGGCCAAGCTGCTGACGGATGTGCCCGGCGCGTCCGGGGCTTTTTTAGGCGGCGTGGTGAGCTATACCAACGGCGTGAAGCAGGGGGTTTTGGGCGTGCCGGAGGAGACCCTGGCGGCCTATGGCGCGGTATCGCCGGAGACGGCCCGGGCCATGGCCCAGGGCGTGCGGCGCATCACCGGCGCGGACCTGGGTATATCCGTCACCGGCGTGGCGGGCCCCGACCGGGATGACCGGGGCAACGAGGTGGGCACGGTGTATGCCGCCCTGTCCGCCGCGGCGGGCACCTTTGTGCGCAAGCTGGCGGTGGGCTGCGGCAGCCGGGAGGAGATCCGCAGCCGGGCCGCCGAGGAAGTATTGAAAATGGTGCTGGCCCAGGCCGCACCGGCAGAATAAAGGAGAACTTACATGGCAAAAAATGTGAACTATGACCCCAACCGGGACCGCAGCGAGGAGATCCGCAAGGCCAAGGGCAACCCCAACAAGAATCTCCACGCCAAGAAGGCCGGCAGCAACTACGGCGGCTACCGGGCCGCTGAGGAGAAGGCCCGAAAGGAGAAGGAGGCCAAGACGGCGGTGAAGCTGCCCCTGTGGATGAACCTGACCCTGGCGGGGCTTTTCGTGCTGCTGACGGTGGCACTGATCCTGGGCAACACCGTTCTGAAGAACAACGCCTGGATGATCCACTCCACCTCCATCCTGCTGGGCGGCGTGTGCGCCTTCCTCTTCTATACCCGCCGCTGGCGTGTCCAGCGGGAGCCGGAGCGCAACACCGGCTTTTATAAGTTCATCCAGCTGGTGCTGTGCGTGGTGGCGGTGATCTATGTGGCCCTGGGCTTCATGGGCCTGACCGCCATCCTGGGATAAGCCCGACGGGAGCGCGCCTATGTCGCATATCATGGAGATCACCACCTTCGCCGACCCGGCGCTGGACATCTATGCCCGGCTGACGGAGGGACAACTGAAAAACCGGGCGGAGCCGGAGAAGGGGTTATTCATCGCCGAGAGCCCCAATGTCATCCTCCGGGCCCTGGACGGCGGCTATGAGCCGGTGTCCCTTTTGATGGAGCGCAAGCACATCGCCGGTCAGGCGGCGGAGGTGGTGGCCCGGTGCGGGGACATCCCCCTCTACACCGCCGACCTCTCCGTGCTCACGGAGCTCACGGGTTTCCCCCTGACCCGGGGCGTGCTGTGCGCCATGCGCCGGCGGCCCCTGCCCGCCGCCGAGGAGGTGTGCCGGAGGGCCCGGCGCATCGCGGTGCTGGAAAATGTGGTGAATCCCACCAATGTGGGGGCCGTGTTCCGCAGTGCCGCGGCTTTGGGCATGGACGCCCTGCTGCTGACCCCCGCCTGCTGCGATCCCCTCTACCGCCGGTGCGTGCGGGTGAGCATGGGCACCGTGTTCCAGCTCCCCTGGGCCTTTTTGGGGGAGGAGGTGGCCCACTGGCCCCACCCGGGCATGGAGCGGCTGCGGGCCATGGGCTTTCAAACGGCGGCCCTGGCCCTGCGGGAGGATTCCCTGGCCATCGACGATCCCCGGCTGGCCCGGCAGGAACGGCTGGCCCTGCTGCTGGGCACCGAGGGGGACGGCCTGGCCCCGGAGACCATCGCCCAATGCGACTTCACCGTGCGCATCCCCATGTCCCACGGGGTGGACAGCTTGAATGTGGCGGCGGCCGGCGCCGTGGCCTTCTGGCAATTGGGCAGCCGCCCCTGAGAGCGGCCCTTTACGCATAAAAAGACAGACGCCCTGGGGCGTCTGTCTTTTTATATATCTTTTTGGGGTGCCGGTCACATCTTCACATTGCCCAGCACGGTAGCGCCCTGCTCCACGGCGATGGTCTTGGTCTCCACATTGCCGTCCATGCGGGAGGTGGCCCGGAAGACGGTCTGGTTCTCCACATGCACATCGCCCTTCACGGCGCCGGCGCAGTCCAGGTCGGCGGCGTAGAGGTTGCCGTCCACAGAGGATTTGCCGTCCACGGTGATGCGGCCGGAAACATGGCAGTCGCCCACATACTTGCAGTCGATGAGCCGCAGCTCGGCGGCGTTGACGGTGGCGGTGGTGTCGGAGTGCAGCACCACATAGCCGGTGACATCCAGCGTGCCCTTGAACTGGCCCATGATCTCCACATTGCCGTCCATCTTCAGGGTGCCCTCAAGAGTGCAGCCGGCAGCGATGTAGGTGGTGTTCTTCTCCTTCGCCGGGGCCTCCTTCACGGCGGGGGCAGCGGCAGCGGGCTCTGCGGCGGGAACGGCCGGCTCCTTCACCTGGGCGGGGGCTTCCTTGGCGGCGGGCGCCTCCTCGACGGGGCGGCCTACGCCGAACATCTCATAGGCGGCCGCGCTGAAATTCTTCTTTATCTTCTCGTTCTTGCTCATGGTACCTCCCAATTCCGCGCCTGACCCTGCAAGGCGACACCAGGTTATTCTCTCCCTTTGCCTGCCCGGCGGAAACACTTTTTGCGGTTTCTCTTGCCTTTCTGCGCAAGCTAAGGTATAGTGTTACTATACACCGTACACTAATGTACGATGCAAGGGTTTTTTTCTAAAAGGAGAAACTTTATATGGGCGAGAACCAAAATTTATTTTCCATCGGCGAGGTGGCCAAGGCGCTGCATGTTACCCGGCGCATCATTCTCAACTACGAGGACTGCGAGCTCATCCGTCCCGATGTGAAGGACGGCACCACGGGAAACCGCTACTATACCATCGATACCTTCGTAAAAATGCGCACCATCCGTCTCTATCAGGCGCTGGGTCTCTCCCTGCGGGAGATCCGGGACTATCTGAATGACGGCATGGAGCTGGAGCCGCTGATCTCCCTTCTGAAGGAGAAGCGGGAGCAGCTGGACCAGCAGATCATCAAGCTCGCCGAGCGGGCCAATAACTCCGGCAACATCCAGATCACGGAGCTGCCCGGGCAGACCATCTTCCGCCGGACCGGCAGCCCCACCACCATAGCGGAGAAGACCTCGCTCCTGCGGAACGCGGCCCTGGAGGCCATGCGGCTCTACGGCACGGACATCAACAGGCGGATGTATTTCACGGAATATCCGCTGACCGGAGAGCCCACCGTCTCCTACTGCGTGGCGGTGCTCCCCGGCAGCACCGGGGAGCTGGTGGAGGTGCTGCCCCCCGTCCGGGCGCTCTCCGTCTTTCACCACGGCCCCTATGAGGATCTGCCCCGGGTCGCCCGGGAGCTGGTGGCGTACGCCCGGGAGCGGGGCCTTCCCCTCCAGGGCACGATGCGGAATGTGTTCTATGAGGGCCCGCCCCAACGCAAGGACCCCAGCAAGTTCATCACCCAGGTGGCCCTGCCCCTGCGGGAGGAATAAGACCTCCCTCTATACAGTAAAAGACACCGCCCGGTGGGTGGTGTCTTTTACGATTGAGAAGGATTATGAGGAAAAGGAAATGATCGATGCCGGCGGGAAAAGGGGGTGCACACCGCCCGCTTTACCCGTCCCCGGCCCTGGAAGGGAACCGGGTCATCTGATGTTGGTACTTTAATACTTTCAATGGGAAAAGTAAATAGAAAATTTACACAAAACTTCACATGAAATCATGGGTTTTAGCCGCTAATTTGCAAAATAAGTGTCGTCAGAAGAAAAAGGTGCCCCGGCGGCGCGGTCAGTCCTCTTCGCTGTCCGTGTAGATCGCTTCGGCCTCCCACAACGCCCTGCGCAGGACCTGCGCTTGCCGCCAGGATGGCGGAAACCGCTCCAGATCGTCGATCACGCCGTCTATTGCCGCACAGAGCACCGCATACATCTTCTTGTAGTCCGCCATGTCGTCGCCTCCTTTCGCCTTATCTTATCATATTGTGGGCATAATCACAATATGGAAATCGCGCGTTTCTCTTTATACTGCTGGGTAGTATGAAAAAGGCGGTGACGGAATGTTTGACTACGCGCCCCTGTGGGAGACTATGAAAGAGAAGAACATTTCGCAATACCGGCTGCTGCAGGGCGGCATTGACAACAAGACCCTCGATTCCCTCAAGAAAAACCGGAACATCACCATGGTGACCCTGGAAAAGCTCTGCCTGATCTGCCAGTGTACGCCGGATAAGGTGGTTCGCTTCCGGCCGTCCTGATCAACGGAAATAAAAAAGATGCCCGGAGGGCATCTTTTTTTATTTCAGCAGGGGGTTTCCGCCGAACATGGCTGTCACCAGATCCATCATGGCGCTGTGGTGATCCTCCCAGTCCTCGTCGTCGCTCTTGATCTTCTCCGTGTCGGCATAGGCGTCCAGCTTTTGGCACACGGACAGATACGCCGCCTGCAGGGTCCGCATCCGGGCGCTCATGTGCTGCAAAAGACTCATGATCTTGGCGGGCTGCTTTTCAAAATAGGCCCCGAAGTTGTCGAAGCTGATCTCATGGACGATGGTGGGGCTCAGAGCCACGGCGGTGGTGTTCCGGGGCCGGGCCTCCAGGAAGCTGATGACATTCAGAAAGTCGCCCTCGTGCATCTCGATGATCTTGCGCTCCTTGGGCGTGCCGTAATCCGTGTAGATGCCCACCTGGCCGTACATGATATTGTACATGGTCAGCTCAAAGGTCCCGGACCTGTAGAGGACCTGCCCCTTTTTGAATTTCTTCTCCCCGGGCTGTAAATGCGTCATGGCGCACCTCCTTATACATTCTTTTCAGATAGATGTGCTGATCGTTCTTCCGTTAAAGCGCCGAGGGGCCCGTTCCTCAGGGCAGGAGGTCCAGCTGCAGAAGGCGGACATAGGAGTCCGCACCGGCGACGGAGCCGATGGGCAGCGGCACATAGAGCCGCCCTGCCTCATCCGGGTAGGCGCTCACATTCAGATTGATGTTCTCATCGGACAGCGTCCACTCCCGGCGCTCCTGCCAGAATGCATCGCCCTGAAAGTCATTGGGACCGCTGCCGTACTGGTTGTCATAGAAGTCTGCCGCCGCCGCGCGCAGGGCGCTTAAAAAGGCGCCTTCTTCTATGCCCATCTGCGCCAGCAGCTCCGGCGTGGTCAGCTGCCGCTGGCCGGCGATGTCGTAGAGGTACACATGGTATTCCTCCACATCGCTCTCCCAGCGGCTGGAGATCACCAGCGAGAGGATGTCCTCATAGCGGTAGGACTTCCAGGAAATGCCGCCGATCCACATGCTGTACCCCTCCTCCACGCACGCGGAGATGTTGTCCATGATGGGGGTGAAGGTCTCGGCGATAGCCCGGTTGATATCCGCCGCGCCAGGGGTGTCCGCCGCGATTTTGGGAACATGGCAGGAAAAAGACCCGGTGTTCCCGACACTGTCGGTATAGTCGAAGTCCTCGCTGTAAAGCTCCTCGATGGGCGGCGCCGCAAGGGTGGCCGCAGCGGGGGTATCCCCTTCGGCAGGCGGCGTGGTCTTTGCGGCGCAGGCGCTCAGGGCGGCTGCCGTCAGCAGCGCCAGAAGCAGCGCCGGATATCTCTTTGTGCTTTTCATGTGTGTTCTCCTTTGTTGAGCAGGGCGCTGTGATGGGCGCCGCTTTTTGGGCGTCCTGGCGCGCACCTTATGTAGTTATCAACAGTATAGCATGACCACAAGGTCTTGTCGATTACTATTTTTGGAGGCAAAAGACGCTTTTTTTGTTGACAAGGGCGGCACTTATTCGGTATAATGGCAAATGCGTTTGAATACGCACCCACTTATTCGACTGCGGTAAGGGGTCTCTCCCTTGCTGTCGAGTATGGCGCTCCCCCGGGAGGGCCAACGATATTTTACTATGGAGGTGTCATGCAATGTTCCGTACCTATCAGCCCAAGAAGCGTCAGCGCTCCAAGGTGCACGGCTTCCGCAAGAGAATGGCTACTGCCAACGGCCGCAAGGTTCTGGCCCGCCGCCGCGCTAAGGGCCGTCTGAGCCTGACCGTCTGAGGAAGGCGGAAGTGCATCGCGCATAGATAGATACCCCAGGGACGGTAGAAGGGAAAACTGCCGTCCCTATTGGTGTATCTGTCGAAGGAAAGGAAGCGTGTCCGTGAAAAGCGCCGTGACCGTAAAAGAGAATTATATGTTCCGCCGGATCTATCACAAGGGCCGCTCCGTGGTGACGCCCTTTTTTGTGATCTACTGCCTGCGCAGCAAAACCGGGCAAAGCCGCCTGGGCGTCACCGTCAGCACCAAGCTGGGCCACGCCGTGGTGCGCAATCGGGCCCGGCGGCGGCTGCGGGAGCTCTATCGGCTGAGCCGGCCGGAGATGCTGCCGGGCTACGATGTGATCCTGGTGGCCCGCAGCCGCTGCGCCGCCGGGGACTTTGCCCGGATGCTGCAGCTTTACCGGGATGCCCTGGACAAGCTGGGCCTTCTCAAAAAGGCATGAAAAAGCTCTTTCTCAAGCTCATCCGCTTTTATCAGACCGCCGTCTCCCCCCTGTGCCCGCCCCGGTGCAACTACATCCCCACCTGCTCGGAGTATACCCGGCAGGCCATCGAGAAGTACGGCGCCGGCAAGGGCGCGTGGCTGGGCTTCAAAAGGATCATGCGATGCCATCCCTTTCACAAGGGCGGATACGACCCCGTCCCGTGAAGCAAATTTTCCCACCCCGCAAGGACCTCGTTTTCACTACACAACGGAGGTAAAAACCGAATGTTTGCACAACTCGGATACTATATTTGTATCCCCTTCGCCTGGCTGACGCGGCTTTTCTACAGCGTCACCGGCTCCTACGGTGTGGCACTGATCCTCTTCACCCTGGTGGTGAAGCTGGTGATCTTGCCCTTCCAGATGAAATCCAAAAAGAGCATGCTGCGCATCAACCGCATGCAGGGCAAGATCAAGGACATCCAGGTCCGCTATGCCAACGATAAGATGCGCCAGCAGGAGGAGATGCAGGCGCTCTACGCCCGGGAGGGCATCAACCCCATGGGCGGCTGCCTGTGGAGCTTCCTCCCCTTCCCCATCCTCATCGCTCTTTACTACATCATCCGCACCCCCCTGCGCTACTTCATGAACCTCTCCGAGAGCGCTATCGCCGAGGTCACCAAGCTGGCTGTGACCCTGGGCTATCAGACCCCGGAGAAGGTGGGCGCCTACGACCAGATCTACCTCACCAAGTTCATCCACGAGAACTGGGCGGAGTTTGCCGGCAAGTTCGACAAGCTCATCGATGTGGACTACTCCTTCCTGGGCATGGACCTCTCCTCTGTGGGCAAGGACCTGTTCGGGCAGTTCCCCTCCGGCGGCTGGCCCGTCATCGGCATCCTGCTGCTGCCCCTCATCTCCGCTGCGCTGCAGTTTTTGATGAGCATGATCAGCATGAAGTCCAACGGGAACAACCAGATCAACGGCACCTCCAAGACCATGCTCTACATGATGCCGCTGATGACCGTGTGGATGGGCTACATCCTGCCCGCCGCCCTGTGCGTGTACTGGATCGCCAACGCCGGGTTCTCCTGCATCCAGGAGCAGCTGCTCAACTCCTACTTCAATAAGCGCATGGACGCCGAGGAGACGGAGAAGGAAAAGCTGGCCCGGGAAAAGCGCCTGGAGAAGTATGAAAAGCAGCGCGAGATGATGCTCCAGCGCCAGAACCAGGGCAAGCAGCCCCCGCAGCCCTCCAAGAAGAAGCAGCAGGCCCACAAGGAGGCCGCCTCCGAAAAGCGCGCCTCCACCACCGAGGCGGGCCGGGTGGGCCAGCGGCCTTACGCCCGTGGCCGCGCCTACAGTGAGGGCCACTATGACGATGAAGAATAAGGAGTTTTGTCTATGAGTTATATTGATGTAACGGGCAAGACCGAGGAAGAGGCCGTTGCCAAGGCCCTTGCCCAGCTGGGTATGGACCGCGACGATGTCTCCGTGGAGATCTTAGAGCGGGCCAAGAGCGGCTTTTTGGGCATCGGCAGCAGCCCGGCCCGGGTCCGGGTGACCTACGGCCCGGAGGAGGCCCCCCTGACGGAGCCGGCGGCCGCCCCCGTAAAGCCCGAGAGCAAGCCCGCCCCCCGAAAGGAGCAGCCCCGGAAGGAGCAGCCCGCCCGGCGGGAGCCCGCTCACAAGGAGCAGCCCCGAAGGGAGCAGCCCCGCCGGGAGCCCCCTCATCGGGAGGAGCCGGTCTGCGAGACCCCCATGGAGGAGCTGCCCCTGTGCGAGGATGAAAATGCCGGCCGCATCACCGCCTTCCTGAGCGGCCTTCTGGAGCACCTGGAATGCCAGGCCCAGATCCGTGTGTACGAGGTGGAGAAGGGCCGCTACAAGGTCGTTCTGGAGGGCAGCCGCCTGGGCGCTCTCATCGGCCGCCGGGGCGAGACCTTAGACGCCATCCAGCAGCTCACCAACTACGCCGTCAACTCCGGCAAGGACAAGCGCATCCGCGTGCAGGTGGACGCCGAGAGCTACCGTGCCAAGCGGGAGGCGAGCTTGGTGGCCCTCAGCCGCAAGGTGGCTGCCAAGGTGCTCAAGTACCGCCGCAGCGTCACCCTGGAGCCCATGAACGCCTATGAGCGCCATGTGATCCACGCCGCCCTGCAGGATGAGCCGGGCGTCACCACCTACTCCATCGGCACCGAGCCCAACCGCCGCGTGGTGGTGGCCTACGACCGCGGAGAGCAGCACCGCTGAGAACAGAAAAAAGAACCGCCCGCGGGCGGTTCTTTTTATGTTCATTCGGGGGCTTATTCCGCCTCGATGACGCCGTAGCCGCCGTCGTTGCGGCAGTAGACCACATTGATCTTCTCGGTGTCGCGGTTGCGGAACACATAGAAGTTGTGGTCCAGCAGATTCATCTGCAGAATGGCCTCGTCGATGCTCATGGGCACCACCTGGAAATGCTTGGTGCGCACCACATTGAACTCCACATCCTCCGCCACATCGAACTCCGCGGGCACCTCGGGCACCATGGCCTCGGGGCGCAGGTTCTTGGCCAGGCGGGTCTTATTCTTGCGGATGCGCCGCTCGATGAAGCTCACAGCCGCGTCGATGGCGCCGCGCATATCCCCGTCGGTATCCTGCTCCTGGGCACGGAAGAGGGTGCCGTCTGCGGCGCGGACGGTCAGCTCCACGATGCAGCGGTTCTTCTTCTCCACATTAAAGGTGACAAAGGCCTCCGCCTCCCGGGCAAAGTAGCGGTCGAGCTTGCTGATCTTCTTCTCGGCGTACTCCTTGATGGAGTCATTCAGAGGGATCTTCTTGCAGGCAAATGTGTACTTCATAGTGAAAGCTCCTTTCTCGAAGGGATGGCAACGCAAGGGTCGGGGAGGGACTTCCCCTCATCCTTGGAGAGAGTATAACACATTTGCCAACACTTGAAAAGAAGGGAGATCATTTTTGTATGAATCAAAAAAATGCGCCGGCCGAATTCAGCGTTTTGCTGATTTTTACCGAAAGCCCCCCTTTTCGACAAAGCTTCCTATGGACAAATCTCCGGCGATGGGGTATGATAACAGATGGAAGCTTTCCAATATCCCACCCACTTGAGCCGTCCCGCCGGGGGCGGCTTCTTTTTTTGCTCCGCAGATCGGTTCTGCTGGACTTTGCCCGGCGGATGGGGTAAAATGGGGACAATGAAATTTGGAGGTATTCCGCAATGAATCTTCCCCTTGTGCTGGCATTTCTCTTTTTTGTGGGCTCTGTGTGCGGCTGGGTCATGGAGCTGATCTTCCGGCGGTTTTTCTCCCGCTGCAACCCGGAGCGAAAGTGGATCAACCCCGGCTTCTGCACCGGCCCCTATGTGCCGCTGTATGGCTTCGGGCTGTGCATCATGTTCCTTATCACCTCCGCGGAGAGCTATCGGCTCATTGAGGACACCTTCTGGAACAAGCTGCTGCTCTTTGCCTTTACCGCCGTGGCCATGACGGTCATCGAGTACCTGGCGGGCATCCTGTCCCTGAAGGTGTGCAATGTGCGCCTGTGGGACTACAGCAACGAGTGGGGCAATATCCAGGGCATCATCTGCCCCAAGTTCTCCGTGATCTGGGCCCTGCTGGGCGCCGTGTATGCTTATCTGATCCACCCCCACATCCTCCAGGCCCTGGCATGGCTGTCCAACAACCTGGCCTTCTCCTTCTTCATCGGCCTTTTCTTCGGCGTGTTCCTCATCGACGCGGCCCACTCTGCGCAGCTGGTGGCGAAGCTGCGGAAGTTCGCCGCGGACAACGATGTCATCGTGCGCTATGAGACCCTCAAGGCGCATATCCGCAGCGTGCAGGACCGCTCCGCCCAGCGGCACCACTTCTTCCGCCCCTTCCTTTCGGAGCGCCCCCTGAGCGAGCACCTGCAGACCATGCTCTCCACCTTCGAGGCCCGGAAAAAGAGCCGCGGCGGGAAAGCCGGCGGCGGCAAATAAAAAGCTTCTCCCTCCGGCCCGCCGGGCGGCTAACCGC
>CAKTPM010000029.1 GCA_934591705.1 uncultured Oscillospiraceae bacterium | reverse complement strand
CCTCCTTGAACTTGTCGCTGGGGGTATCATAAATACCGTCCGCGCTCCAGTTCTTGAAGACCTTTCCTGACGGAACATTCGGCACGACCTTGATCCTTGCGCCGACCTGAACATTGACAGAAGCATTGACACCATTGGAGTCTGTCACAAGCACCTTGCCGTCACTGTCGTAGACGGTGGCGTTTTGCACCATGAGCAGGACATAGTTGTTCACGCTCGGGTCCAGCTTGAATTGATACAGCCAGCGATGGTGGGCGATGCTGCCGTCCGCGTTGGAAGCGAGGGCAAAGACGCTGACGGTCTGCGCGCCGCGCACCTCGAAGGGGGTGGTGTACGGCTTGGCGTACTGGGGCGCCGTGTCGCCGTGATAGGCATAGCCCAGCGTGGCGTTGAGGGGCCAGCCGGAGGACTTTTCCAGCGCCACATTCACGAATTCCCTGATCGTGTAGGTGTTGCCGCTGGGCGTCAGCGGCGCTCCGCCGTTTCTCGGCGTCACGGTCACTTCCGGGGCGGGCAGGGTGTCGGCGGTCAGTTCCTTGAGGTTGACCTTGCTTACACTATGGCTCAATTTCCGGTATGTCACGCCGTTCACGGTAAAGGCCTTGGCCAGCTTGAAGTAAATCGTTTTTGAGCTTCCGCCGGTGCCGGAGATAACGACCTTGCCGTTCTTCACCTCGGTGCCCATGTCGGACTCGGACGGCGAATAGTTTTCCCGATACCAGACCTCGCAGCCCTCGGGGGCCTCCACCGTCAGCTCGATCGCGCCGAGGTAGTTGTAAGTGGGCACAGTAGCCTCCGTTGTACTGATCTCCTTGTCGCCGTACTTCACCGTGGGTACGCCGGAGGGACGCACGGAATAGTAGGCCTCGGACTTGATGCCTAATGCGGAGGAGCCGGCGTAGGCCTCGATGCGCACATCGTTCTCGGCGGTGACATTCACCTCAAAGGGGCCGGTGTAGGTCCGGAGGGAATCCCACTTGTTCGTGGAGGAATTCCAGACACGGTACTCGATGTGCTTGTTCCGCTCCACCGTGATTTTCACCTGTTTGGTGCCGCTGTCCTTCTCTTCAAAAACCGCGCTGCCGGGGGCGATGTACGGCGGGCCAACGGGCGGGTTGAAGGTAAATGGCTTACTGAAGTAGCAGCGGCCGGTTGCATCGTCATTGTAGGCGATGCGGTAGCTCTCCTCCGGGATGCTGTAGTGCCAGTTACCCAGTGCATTTGTGCTGCCGTAGGCTTTTTTATCGGCATACAGCCGGGCGCTGCGCAGCTCCATGACGGGGCTGCCATTCAGATTCTTGGCGGCATAGGTCTTTTCACCGTACCGGGGCAGCTGCGCGGGCACCAGCATGACTTCATATCCGCCTTTTGTGCTGATATCGTCCTCCTTCGCAAAGGTCAGATCCTGATAGGCATAGCGGATGTTGGTACCGAGATCGCTGTCCCATTGTTCCTTATAGCCCACATCGCTCAGGGTTGGCCCGTTCTTCATGGGGTCGCGCACCGGCACCAGCACCATATCCCGCTGAATGTTGGAGAAGGTCTGGGTGGTGTTCGTCCAGTCCGTGCCGTTCCCGCTGCCCTCCGGGTGCAGGGCGTCGTACCAGTAGAGGAACTTGCCCTTCCCCGTCGGCGCGGTCAGCTTCAATTCGTCGCCCTTGCGCACAACATGGGTGTCCTCGCGCTCCGGCTCCAGAACCTTGGCATAGTGGACGCTGCTGGAAGCTCCCGGCGGCGTTTCCCATTTCATGACCAGTCCGCGGGACACCTTCACGGTGGCCACGCCGGTAGACGACCAGATGTAGTTGAACTCGCCGCGGTAGTATTCCGCGCCGTTTTCCTGCACAGTCTCATAGGGGCAGTTGCCCTGATACATATCCGGCCCCAGCACGATCTCCTTCGCGGCGATCGCCCAGCAGTCGAACCCCTCCGTCTCCCAATGCTCGATGCGGGTCGATTCGGAGTCGATGGACACGCCCTGCTCCGCGCGGATCAGCTCCACCTTCGCGTTTTTCCCGGTTTCGATGTTGGTATACGGGTGGTCGAAGCGCGTATGCAGCGTATCGGTTTCAGGATAGCGGACGATGTTGCCGTGGTTCCAGATATTGAAGTAGCCCTCGGTGTCCACCTTCAGGGCGGTGCCGTCCCCGCCCCTCAGCATGATGTCGGTCACCACATTCTTTTTGGATTCGATCTCCACCGAGGCCCTGTCCAGCACCTCCATGGTTCCGGCGGAAATGGCCCAGTTCTTTTGGATTTCGGATTCACCCTTTGTCCAGTACTCATTCTCCGGGTCAAAGTCCCGCCCGGATTCGATGGTGATCTTCAGGGTGGAGCTGTCCTTCACCTTGATGTTATAGACATCGATGCCGAACGCCCGGTCGCCGTTAATGCCGCTGGTGCCGCCGGTGACATTGATCTTCACATACGGGCTTCCCCCATCATCCTCAAGGGTCAGGTCGCCCGAAAGGACGATGCCGCCTGCATAATATTTGCCCTCATTCCGCCCCACGGTATTGATGTTCAGCTCGCCGCCGCCGCAGACCGTCAGCTTTGCGCCCTCACGGCCGTAAATGGCGTAGCCTCTGCCGGGCGATTGCGCGGTCTTGGTAAGGTTCAGCGTAAGCCGCTTGCCGGTATCGATTTGGAGCTTCGCATCCGGGCCGTCCTGCAAGTCCAAAAGGACATCGTATCCGCTCATGACGACATCGTTAACCACACGGACGAGGACGGATTGCTTGGGTGGGTAGCGCTTGGCAGGACGCAAATTGATCCGCACATCCTGCAGGTCGCCATTGAGGAACAGGATTCCCTCGAGATACCACACAAGGTAGTCGCTCTCCCCGTGGGGGACGCCGCTCCACACATTAGCGCCCGGATCGCACGCGGTGATGTAGTTGCCGCTGTACAGCTTGATCGCCCTCGACTCGTTATTCACCGTGGGAAAGTTCAGCACCACAAAGCCATAGGGATCATCCGTCCCTCCCGCCAGCATAGCGGGCTGGGAGACGGTCTGTTCCTCCGTGAGGAGGGGCGTTTCCGGGTCTGCCGGGGTCTCCGGGGGGACAGGGGCGTCCGCCCCTGCGGAGGGGTCAGGGTCTGCCGGGGGGATGGGGTCATCCGCCCCTGCGGAGGGTTCCGGGCGGACAGAGTCGTCCGCCCCTACAGGGGTTTGCAGCTCCGTTTCCGCCGCCGGAGGGGGCGGGTCGGTGCTGCCGTCCTCCGCCGTGGCCAGCGCCGAGGCGGGCAGCATGGTCGCCACCATCAGCAGCGCCAGCAGCCAGGCGGTCAGACGCGTAGGCAGGCGGTTTTTTGTCGGGGTGTGTTGCATCGTTTTCCTCCTTTCGTTTTTTCCGGTTTCCTCTTTTCGGATACATATTGAAATAGGCAGGGAGTACGCGCTGGGGGGATAAATGCCTCATAGGGGCCGACGGCCTGCCGGCCCCACAGGGGGATTTTCCCTCCGGGGGTGGTTTTTCCCGGCAGGGGTACTTTTTTTGTACCATATTTTTACCCATCTGTCATACCCCCAAACCCCCAAAAAGGGTAGAGAGGGGTAAAAAAATTTTGAAAAAATCCGCCCATTTCTACCAAGAAGCCCCAAAATGGGGGGTAGAAGGGGGTAGAGAGTTTCGCAAGGCGAGAAAATAGCCGCCTTTCCCCCATAGAAGGGAGAAACCGCCCGGGGAGGGGACGGCGGGGAAAATCGCATAAAACCTACCGGAATAATAGGCGAATTTTCCCGGTTTCCCACATTGTAATCCGTCCCTTTTGGGTGTATACTACCCCCAGAAAACCTGCCGAAGGGAGGCATTTTATGGAACAATATACAGTGAGCGGCATGAGCTGCGCCGCCTGCTCGGCCCGGGTGGAGAAGGCGGTGCAGGGGGTACCGGGGGTAACGGACTGCTCGGTGAGCTTGCTGACCCACTCCATGGGGGTGGAGGGCACCGCGGATCCCGCCGCCGTGGTGGCCGCGGTGGAGGCCGCCGGGTACGGCGCCCGCCTCAAGGGGGGCGGCGCCGCTCCCGCCCGGGAGGAGGACGCCCTGCGGGATCGGGAGACCCCGGCCCTCCGGCGGCGGCTTTTTACCTCCCTGGGCTTCTGGCTGCTTTTAATGTATGTGTCCATGGGGCACACCATGTGGGGCTGGCCCCTGCCGGCGTTCTTTGGGGATAACCCCATGGCCATCGGGCTTTTGGAGCTGCTTTTGACCGGGGCGGTGATGGTCATCGACCGGCAGTTCTTCGTCAGCGGCTTTCGCAGCTTGTGGCACCGGGCGCCGAATATGGACGCCCTGGTGGCCCTGGGGTCCGCGGCGGCCTTTGTGTACAGCACCGCCGCCCTCTTTGCCATGACGGCGGCGGGGGAGGCCGCCGGGCACTACCTCCACGAGCTTTACTATGAGTCCGCCGCCACCATCCTGACGCTGATCACCCTGGGCAAGCTCCTGGAGGCCCGCTCCAAGGGCAAGACCACCAGCGCCCTCCGGGGGCTGATGGACTTGGCGCCCCGGACCGCCGCGGTGGAGCGGGAGGGGGTCGAGGTCACCCTGCCGGTGGCGGAGGTGCGCCGGGGGGACATCTTCCTTCTGCGGCCCGGGGACAGCATCCCCGTGGACGGCACGGTGCTCACCGGGGAGAGCGCGGTGGATGAGGCGTCCCTCACCGGGGAGAGCATCCCGGTGGATAAGGGGCCGGGCAGCGCCGTTTCGGCGGGCACCATCAATCACACCGGCTTCCTGCGCTGCCGGGCCACCCGGGTGGGGGAGGACACCACCCTTGCCCAGATCATCCGCATGGTCAGCGATGCCGCCGCCACCAAGGCGCCCATCGCCAAGACGGCCGACAAGGTCTCCGGCGTGTTCGTGCCGGTGGTGATGGCCCTGGCCGCCGTGACGGCGGCGGTGTGGCTGGCGGTAGGGGAGCCGGTGGGCTTCGCCCTGGCCCGGGGCATCTCGGTGCTGGTGATCAGCTGCCCCTGCGCCCTGGGCCTGGCCACCCCCGTGGCCATTATGGTGGGCAGCGGCGTGGCGGCCAAAAACGGCATTTTGTTTAAGACCGCCGCCGCCCTGGAGGCCACCGGCCGTACGGGGATCGTGGCCCTGGATAAGACCGGCACCATCACCGGCGGCCGGCCCCGGGTCACGGATATCCTGCCGGTGCCGGGGGTAAGCCGGGAGGCGCTGCTCACCGCCGCCTGCGCCATAGAGAGCAAGAGCGAGCATCCCCTGGCCCGGGCGGTCTGCCGGCAGGGGGAGGAGGCGGGCATCGCCCCGCCGGAGGTCACGGATTTCCGGGCCCTGCCGGGCCACGGCGTGGCCGCCCTCTGGGAGGGCAAGCCCCTTTTAGGCGGCAGCCTGGCCTTTCTGGCCGGGGAGCTGCCGGTGCCGGAGGCGGTGCAGCAGCGCTGCGCGGCCCTGGCCCAGGAGGGCAAGACCCCCCTGCTCTTCGCCCGGGAGGGCGCGCTTTTGGGCGTCATCGCCGCGGCGGACACCGTGAAGCCGGACAGCGCCGGAGCCATCCGGGAGCTGCGGGACATGGGCCTGCGGGTGGTGATGCTCACCGGCGACAATGAACGCACCGCCCGGGCCATCGGCCAGCGGGTGGGGGTGGATGAGGTGATCGCGGGGGTGCTCCCCGGCGAAAAGGAGGGCGCCGTCCGGCAGCTCCGGGCCGGCGGCCGGGTGCTGATGGTGGGCGACGGCATCAACGATGCCCCGGCCCTTACCGCCGCCGACATCGGCATGGCCATTGGCGCCGGGGCGGATGTGGCCATCGACGCGGCGGATGTGGTGCTGATGCAAAGCCGGCTTTCGGATGTGCCCGCCGCTATCCGGCTCAGCCGGGCCACCCTGCGGAACATACGGGAGAACCTGTTCTGGGCCTTTGCCTACAACACCGTGGGCATCCCCATCGCGGCGGGGGTGTTCATCCGGCTGTGGGGCTGGCAGCTGAATCCCATGCTGGCGGCGGCGGCCATGAGCTTATCCAGCTTCTGCGTGGTCACCAACGCCCTGCGGCTGAATCTCTTCCGCCTGCATGACAAACCCAGCCAAAAAGACTCGCTGAACGATATCACAAAAATCACAAAAGAGGAGACGAGGACCATGGAAAAGACCTTGAAGATCGAAGGCATGATGTGCCAGCACTGCGAGATGCACACCAAAAACGCCCTGGAGGCCGTGGACGGCGTGGAAAAGGCGGCGGTGAGCCATGAAAAGGGCACCGCCGTGGTGACCCTCACCCACGATGTGCCCGATGCGGTGCTCCGGGAGGCGGTGCAGCAGCAGGGCTACACCGTCACCGGCATCGAGTGAGGGCCGGACAAGCGCCATACGGAAAAGGGATCCGCCCGCGCACGGGCAGATCCCTTTTCTTTGCGTATCCGCGCAAAAAAACGCCTCCCGAAATGGGAGGCGTTTTTTTAGCAGGGCCGATGACCCTGGGGGTCTTTATCAGTGCTTGTTGGCAGCTGCGATCTCAGCGATCATAGCGGCATTCTTCTTGCCCATGACGACCTTGATGACCAGCAGGGTGGCGACCATCAGAGCCACAGCGATGATCAGGCAGATGACCACATTCTGGATGAGGCCGGCCAGGATGAAGCTCACGAAGGCAACAACAGAGACGGTCAGCGCGTAGGGGAGCTGGGTGAACACATGGTTCAGGTGGTAGCAGTGGGCGCCGGCGGAAGCCATGATGGTGGTGTCGGAGATGGGGGAGCAGTGGTCGCCCATAACACCGCCGGAGCAGGCAGCGGCCAGGCCGATGGTGCAGAGGATGGGCTCCACATCATAGTCGAACACGGCCACGACGATGGGGGCCATGATGCCGATGGTGCCCCAGGAGGTACCGGTGGCGAAGCCGATGGCAGCACCGATGATGAAGATCACGGCGGGCAGGAACAGCTTCAGGTCGCCGGCACCGGCCATGGCGTTGATGACGAATACCTTGGAGAACAGAGCAAAACGGGTGAAGGAGCACAGCGTCCAGGCGAAGGTCAGGATCAGGATGGGAGAGACCATCTGGATGAAGCCCTGAGGCACGGACTCGAAGGACTTCTCGAAACTGATGGTGCCGCGCAGCCAGAAGTAGACAAAGGTGAAGACCACGCCCACCAGACCGCCGATGGACAGACCAACGGCCGCCGTGGAGTTGGAGAAGGCATCCACGAAGGAGACGCCGGTGCCATCGAAGAAGCCGCCGGAGTAGATCAGACCGACGATGCAGATGGCGATCAGGAAGAGCACGGGCACCAGCAGGTCAGCCACGGAGGACTTACCCTTGGAGGGCTTCTCGTAATCGTCGGCGCCGGCGAAGGGACGCTCGGGAGTGGTGAAGAGGTCATTCTTGACCTGGGCGTTGTACTCGTGGGTCAGCATGGGACCGTAGTCGATGTTGAACACGGAGATGACAACGATCATCACCAGGGTCAGCAGGCAGTAGTAGTTCCAGGGGATCTGACGGATGAACATATCAAAGCCGTTGACGGTGCTGGAGTTGACATAGCCGGACACGGCAGCCGCCCAGGAGCTCACGGGGGCGATCATGCACACGGGAGCGGCGGTGGAGTCGATGACATAGGCAAGCTTTGCCCGGGAGATGTGGTGGGACTCGGTGACGGGACGCATCACGGCGCCCACGGTCAGGCAGTTGAAGTAGTCGTCCACGAAGATGAGGATGCCCAGCAGCATGGTCATGAGCTGTGCGCCGCAGCGGGTCTTCACGGAGGTCTGGGCCCAGCGGCCGAAGGCCTCGGAGCCGCCGCCCTTGTTCATCAGGTCGACCATGATGCCCAGGGTGACGAGGAATACGATGATACCCATGTTGTCGCTGTCGGCCAGAACGGAGACGATACCGTAATCAGCGCCCACCAGGGTCACGATGGTATCCCAGGGAGCAAACTGGGTATAGAGCAGAGCGCCCACCAGGCAGCCCAGGAACAGGGAAGAGTAAACTTCCTTGGAGATCAGGGCCAGCACGATGGCGACGATGGGGGGCAGCAGGGACCAGAAGGTGCCGGCGAAGGGCGTGGCAGTCTGGACCAGCTCGCCATCGTCCATGACTTCGGGAGCAGGAAGGCCCTTATACATGATGCCGAGAACGACCAGCAGCACGATAAAGATGCCCAGTGCTACACCATAGGCGATTTTGGTGCTTTTCTTTTCCATGATGTGATTTTTCCTCCTCAATAAAAATGAGTAACTTTGTACCACTGATTGTTATTTTTTTAGCAGTACACTGCACAGTATCACAGAAACATCTTAAAATCGACCGTATATAATTCTTAAGATTTCTGAATGGCGGAGGGCAGCAAAAAGCGCCGTGCGTAAACACAGCGCTCTTTGCTACCATAATTTTGAGGATAGAGATGGGAAAAACCACATCTATCTGCCGATAAATATAGCAGAAAGTTCTTAAAAAGCAAGAGGGAAAATCATGAAGAAATCTTAAGCGGCGGCGGCCTTTTTTACTCCACCCGGTAGCCCTTTCCCCACACGGTCTGGATGGTGCGGCTGTTCTGGGTATCGTCCCCCAGCTTGCGGCGGATGTTGCGGATGTGCACCATCACCGTGTTGTTGGAGGAGTAGAAATAGGGCTCCGTCCAGATGCTCTCATAGATGTTCTGGATGGAAAAGACCTTCTTGCGGTGGGTGGCCAGCAGCAGAAGAATGCGGTACTCCGTGTCGGTGAGGAGCACCTCCCGGCCGTTTTGCCGGACGATGGCCTGCTCGGGGTCGATCTCCACGGTGCCGCAGCAGCGGATGAGGCCGCCCTGCTCGTGGGGGCGGGCATCGTAGACCCGGTAGCGGCGGGTGAGGGCCTTTACCCGGGAGATGAGCTCGCTGTAGGAAAAGGGCTTCACCAGGTAATCGTCGCCCCCCAGGGAGAAGGCCAGGGTCTTGTCGGAATCCTGGGAGCGGCCGGTGAGAAAGAGAATGGGGACGCAGGAGACCTTGCGGATCTCGCTGCAGGCGGTAAACCCGTCCATCTCCGGCATATTTATATCTAAGATCACCAGATCTGCCGCCTCGTCCAGGGCGTCTACCGCCTCGGCGCCGTTGGCCGCCTCCACGGTCTCATAGCCCTCTGCGGTGAGCAAAAGCCGCAGAACGGTACGAATTTCGGGATCATCGTCAGCGAAAATGATTTTTTGCATCCGCATAGCGTGCCCTCCGTTTTTCTTAACACGCTCATTATACATCTTAAGCAAACCCTTGGAAAGACCTTTTCTATTTCTTAAGAAAACTTAAGAAATAGAAAAGGAAGCTTAACTTTTCCCGGAAAAATTCCCCGGCGCAGCAGAGCCGTGCCGGGGAAGGAGGGAGATATCCTTATTCGCCGTAGATGCGGCTGCCGTTTTTACCCTGCTCCTTGACATCATAGAGCATGCGGTCGGCGTCGGAGAAAATGTCCTTCTGGGGGCGGGGGCGGTCGGAAAAGGCGGCGCCGATGCTCACGGTGATACTGGGCAGGCCGTCCTCGGGAGCTGCCAGGGCCTCTCGGAGGGCCAGGAGCTTTTGCCGGATGCTCTCCCGCTGGGCGAAGGCCGCTCCGGGCAGGAGCACGGCAAACTCGTCGCCGCCGATGCGGAACACATAGTCGCTGCCGCGGAAGGTCTCCAGGAGGTGCCGGGCAGTCCTGCGGATAACGGCATCTCCGGCGGCGTGGCCGCAGGTGTCGTTGATGCGCTTGAAGTCGTCGATATCGCACAGCAGCAGGGCGAAGGGGGCATCCTGCTGCTGGCAGAGGGCCAGGCGTTTTTTGAAGGAGCCGTGGTTGAGAAGGCCGGAGAGCTCGTCGTGCTCGGCCTCGTAGAGGATGAGCTCATGGGTCTTCTTATTCTCCGCAAAGACCCGGTTATAGGCCTCGGCCAGGGAGCGCAGCTCGGCGGCGCCGCTCACCGGAAAGGGGGTATCGTGGGCGATGCTGCGGCGGAAGCGGCCCAGCGGGTCCACGACCAGATTGCGGACCAGCAGCCCGTAGGCAATGAGAAAGACCACCAGCAGCAGAAAGGATGCCTCCTGGGCGATGTACAGCGCCGAAAAGATGCTCGCGGAAGCATGCAGATCTGCCTTGGCCGTCTCCAGCAGGTCGTCGGTACAGGCGCGCACATTCTGGACGATCTCGGCCTTGGTGCGCTGATAGTTGCCGTCAAAGACCAAAAGGCGGGCTGCTGCCAGCTGTGCATCGCTGTCAAGGGCGGCGTCCTCCGCTGAGAGGGAGAGGGCGGCCACCTCCCGGGGCAGGTCCTCCGCCGCCGTGCCGAAGCCCTCGGCGGCCAGGCGCATGGCGTAGAACTCCTGGGCCATCAGCGCCTCGGATTCCGTTAAGGCCGCCTCCAGCTGCTCAATGATCCGGGTGTCTGCGGAGACCTCCCGCAGCTCTGCCAGGGCGGTCTCCCGGCTCCGGATCACATTTGCCTCCTGAAAGTAGCCCTCCAGATATGCCGCCTGCCCGGTCATCACATAGAGGCGCACCTGCTCGGTGAGGATGTCCGAGCCGTTCTGCAGCTTTTTGGCGGACTGCTGGGCGATGAAATACCGCTCGGTGGTGCCGCTCATCCGGTGCATGCAGTGCGTGCCGCACAGAAAGAGCAGGAGGACCAGAACGGACAGTCCTCCCGCGATGACGGTGCTGACGGCGCCAAAGCGCCTGATGCGGATCCCTTTCATGCTTGCCTCCCTATGTGTCCCACCAAAAGGACGGCGCTCCTGTCGCCCTGCGGCCGGCAGGAGTGAAGTGAAAAATATTATAGGTGCCGTCGGTGAATAAGTCAATAAAAAGTATGAAAAAACGCCGAAAAAACGAAAAAAGCAGCACCACGGGCAAAGGGCCGGGGTGCTGCGGAGCGGAAAAGCCCCTTCTTTTTATCGGTTCTTCTTGGCCAGCTCCATCAGCTCGGGGTACTTGCTCATGATGTAGCTGTAGCTCTCCCGGCGGTGGGGCACCAGGCAATTGGAGCAGTCCTTGACGCCGTTTTCCAGGTACACGAAGCTGCCGCCGCAGCGGCTGCCCAGGGTGTAGAGGGGGCAGTAGCAGAACAGGCAGTTGAAGTCCTCGGGATGCTCGGTCTTGTGGCAGGGGAAAAACTCGCAGCTCTTGTGCTGGGTGAAGGAGTAATTGCACTCCTCGGGCTTTTTGTCGAATCTCATGGTGTTCCTCCTTTAGCTTTCCTGTGTATGCATGGGGCAGGCGGCGCCTCCGCCTTCATCCCGCTGAAGGGCCCGGGCCAGGATCATCTCCCCGGCGATGGAGACGGCGATCTCCGCCGGGGTCACCGCCCGAATGGCCATGCCGATGGGGGTGTGTACCCGGTCAATATCCGCCTGGGAAATGCCCGCCTGGCGGAGCTTTTCATTGACAAAGGCGGTCTTCCTCCGGGAGCCGATGACGCCGATGTAGGCCGGGTGCCGGGGCAGCGCCTGGCGCTGGACCTCGAAATCCCCCAGGTGGCCGTTGGTCATCACCGCCACATAGTCCTCCGGCGTGATGTCCACGGTCTCGGCGATGCGCCCGTAGTCGCAGCGCAAAACCGCCTCCGCCGCCGGGAAGCGCTCCCTTACGGCGAAGTCCGGGCGGTCATCCAGCACCGTGACCCGGAAGCCCACCCCGGCCAGCAGCGGCACCAGGGCCAGGGCGATGTGCCCGCCGCCGAAGATCACCGCCCGCTCTCTTATGCAGAGGGGCAGGCGGTAGGCCCCCGGCTCCGGCGTGCCCGCCAGGGCGGCGCCGTTTTCATCCAAAAGGGCGGCGCCGGCGCCTAAGGTCAGGGCGCCCCCCCGGCCGGCGGCCATCCGCTCCAGGGCCCCGGCGGCTATCTCCCGCCAGAGGGGGTCTGCCGCCGGGATAAAGCGGAAATCCACCTCCACATCGCCGCCGCAGACCATGCCGATGTCGCCGCCGCCGTTGGGGTGCATGGCAAAGCTACGCCGGGCGCCGTGCCGCTCCCTTAGAAGGGCCTGGCACAGCTCCAGAGACCGAAGCTCCGCCGAGCCGCCGCCGATGGTGCCCCACAAAAGCCCCTCCCGGCCCACCAGCATCTGGGAGCCGGCACCCCGGGGCGTGGAGCCGGCGCTGGCGGTGATGGTGCACAAAACCGTGTCGTTTCCCTTTTCCTGCTGCTGCCGCAGGGCGGTAAAAATTCCCTCCATGGCGCGCCTCCTTTTTTCTGCCGCCACTATACCACACGCCGCCGGGAAATGCAACAGGAGCAGCATCCCTGCTGCTCCTGCGGGCTTATTCTTCAGCGGCTCTCCACCCGGTACTCCGTGACGCCGGGGATGACCTCGCCGTCGATCTGCACCGGGGCGGGGGCGTCATAGCGCACGGTGATGTCGTGGCCGGTGAGGATGGTGATGTAGCGGGTGAAGGCGGTGTGGGCGCCGGTGAAGATCTTGGGGAACACCGAGGCCACCTTCAGCTTTCCGGCATTGTGGACCACCATCACCGACACGGTGTGCTCCGGGTTCAGCCGGTCCTGCTCCGGGGTGGGCATCATGCCGCCGCCGAAGTAGCGGCCGTTCATGGTGGGGGTGAGCCATACATCGCAGAAGCTGTGCTCCCGGCCGTCCACCGTGATCACGGCGTTCTTGGGCTTATAGCGGAAAAAGAGGCCCTCCAGGGCGATCCTGGTATAGTTGATGGGACGCCGGGAGCGGCCCCGGGCCCTTTCCCCCTCCTCACAGCAGTAGCCATCCAGCCCTATGCCCACGCCGTTGAGGAACCAGTAGCTCCGGCCCTTGATGGTCACGGTGGGGATGTGGTGCAGATAGGGATTGATGCACACCAGGGTATCCGTTTCCGGCAGCCCCAAGTCGTGCATGAAGTCGTTGCCGCTGCCGCCGGGGCAGCAGTAGATATCGTTGGGCAGCTGGGCGCCTTGGGAGTAGTTCACAAAGCGGTTGAGAGTGCCGTCGCCGCCGCAGATCACGATGCGCTCCGAGGCCGGCAGGGTGGCGAAGAAGTCCCGGTAGTCCACGATCTTGGTGATGTCCTGGAAGCGCAGGCGGCTGCCCTTCAGAAGGCGCTTGAGGTGCTTTGCCCGCTTGTAGCCGGTGCCGTTGCCCGCCAGGGGATTATATAAGATGGTATAGCTTTCCATTTTTTCGGTCTCCTTGGTCGCTTTTTGTTCAGGGCAGGTCAAATTCCCGGTCCAGCAGCTTTTCCACCATGGTGAGGTTTTCCGCCGTATAGGGCAGCTCGCCGCTGTCAAAGAACATAGCCGCGCTGTAGATGAGGGAGCGGATGAGGAAGGTCTTGCGCTTTTGCGTCTCCGGCGGTATCCCCGCCTCGATGCAGTATTGCGCCACCAGCTTTGCCGCGTTCACGCTCAGCTGCCCCTGGAGGCAGTGATACTCCTCACGGCAGTCCCGAAAGAGGGACATCACCACGCTGCGGAAGGTGGGGTGCTCCGTCAAAAACCGGATGTAGGCCATGCTCACCGCCACCAGCTGCTGCCGGGTGCTCTGGCCGGCGCAGGCCCGGAGCACCTCCTCCTGCTCCCGGAGGAACTCCCGCTCCACATAGCCGAAGATCTCCCCTATGAAGGCGTGGGTGTCCTTGAAGTGCTTATAGGGGGCGGCGCAGGAAAGCCCGCAGGCCTTGGCCACCCGCCGGGTGGAAAAGCCCCCCACGCCATATCGGTTCAGCTCCTCCGCCCCCGCCAGGATCAGCTGCTCCCGGGTGGGCAGGGTCTTGTTGTTCTCCACGGCTCCGCTCCTTTTCTTCTGTCCCCATGGGTCTGCGCCGGCCGCGCCGTGTTTTGACCCTTGACGAAACGGGAAAATATGCTATACTGATGTTATCAGTGATAACCGAATTTGTCAACCGCTGGGAGGAAAAACCGTGAATAAATATGTGATCCTGACCGACTCTGCCTGCGACATCTACCCCGAGCTCCTGCGGGAGTGGGGCGTGGATTTTACACAGCTGAACTTCACCTTCGACGGCGATGACCATGTGTATCTCAACAACGACATGGCTGCCCCGGTGTTTTATGACCGCATGCGCCGGGGGGAGGTGGCCCGTACCAGCGCCGTGAACCTGGACACCTTCCACAGCTTCTTCGAGGGCTATCTGCGCCAGGGGCTGGACATCTGCTACCTGGGCTTCTCCTCGGGCCTCAGCTCTACCTGCGACACCGCGGCCATTGCCGCCAAGGAGCTGATGGAGGCCTATCCCCAGCGCACCGTCAAGGTGGTGGATACCCTCTGCGCCTCCGCGGGCTTCGGCCTTCTTTTGTATCACACCGTGGAGAAGATGCGCGCCGGCGCTACCCTGGAGGAGGCCGCCGCCTTCGCCGAGGAGAACAAGCTCCGCCTGTGCCACTGGTTCACCGTGGACAACCTCACCTATCTCAAGCGCGGGGGCCGCGTGAGCCCCACCGCCGCCGCCGTGGGCCAGTTCCTGCAGATCAAGCCCGTTCTCCATGTGGACAATGCCGGCCACCTCATCCCCGTGAGCAAGGTCCGGGGCCGCCGGGCCTCCCTGGCCGCCATGGCCGAGCAGTACGGCAAAACGGTGCTGGACAAGAGCGCCCCCATCTTCATCAGCCACGGCGACTGCCGGGAGGATGCCGAGGCCCTGGCCGCCATGCTCTGTGAGGATCACGGCGCCCGCAGCCAGGCGCGCATCTTCGATGTGGGCCCCGTCATCGGCAGCCATTCCGGCCCCGGTACCCTGGCCCTGTTCTTCCTGGGGGATCACCGCTGAGGCCGGGAGTCTCTGACACACATGCATATACCGGCAGGCCCCGGACGGGACTGCCGGTATATTTTATAGTGTGCTGCACCGCAGAGCGTATGCATGGATTAGAAAAAAACAGGCCATCCCGATGGGATGACCTGTCTTTTTTGGCGCAGAAGGAGGGATTTGAACCCTCGCGGCGCTTTTTACACACCCTACTCCCTTAGCAGGGGAGCCCCTTCGGCCACTTGGGTACTTCTGCGTATCAGCCGAATTGCGTATTCGTTTGGCGGAGAGAGTGGGATTCGAACCCACGGATGCTTTCACATCGCCGGTTTTCAAGACCGGTGCTATCGACCACTCAGCCATCTCTCCGTATGCAAAAGCGCAGGGGTCACACTCTCAAACGCAGGTAATATATTATCATGAGAACTTTTCTTTGTCAATGAAAAAAAGTTGAAAAAAGGGCTTGCATTTCTCAGCAAAGTATGTTATCCTATGCAAGCTGATTTGAGACAGCAAATTACATATCCGGGTGTGGCGAAGTTTGGTATCGCGCTTGAATGGGGTTCAAGAGGCCTCGAGTTCGAATCTCGACACTCGGACCATGCAGAGTGTCCTTATAGGATCTGAGTATCCTGTAATGGACACTCTGCTTTTTTATGTAGAAAATGGTGAAAAGCCGGAGCTGTCGATGCTCACCCGTTCCCGCAGGCACAGCAGCTTGACCTTATGCTCGGTCAGCAGGTCGATGTACTGCTTTGTCATGCCCCAGTCCCGCCCTATACGGTCAAGACTGCTTATCAGCACCACATCCACCTTTCCGGCAAGAACGGCCTCCATCATTTCTTGCAGAGCCGGACGGTCAAGGGTCATTCCAGAGCCATGCTCGGCGGCAACACCAACGATGGTGTACCCGGCTTGTTCCGCATAGCGGCGAAGCTCCTCGGCCTGCCGTTCCAAAGAAAAGCTATCATCGTGAGCGACGCGGCAATAGAAATAGGCTTTCATCGTGTCGTACCTCCTATACCGCAACCTGTTCCGGGGCGTAGCTGAGTGCTACGCCTTTTCTCGTTTCCATGATAATGTCGGCCTCCGGGATCTTCCG
>CAKTPM010000028.1 GCA_934591705.1 uncultured Oscillospiraceae bacterium | reverse complement strand
AAGATCACGGCGGCCAGGGCGATGAAGCCGCGGCCTGCCACGATGCCGTCGGTGTAGGTGCTGGAGTAGCAGGTGGTGAGGTAAGCGCCGCCTAAGCCGGAGAGGAAGCCGCAGATGACGCAGCCCATGTACTTCACACCCAGGACATTGATGCCCAGGGTGGCGGCGGCCTGGGGATGCTCGCCCACGGCCTTGTAGCTGAGGCCCGCGCGGGTCTTGCTGAAGAACACGGCGGTGATCACCACCAGCAGGATGGTGAGATACACCATGGGGCTCTGGTCGAAGAGCAGCGGGCCGATCACCGGGATGTCCTTGAGGCCGGGAATGGCGATGCTCTCCATGGTGGTGACCTGCTTGAGGTCAGAGCCGGTGCCGAAGACCACCCGGTAGATAAATGAGGCCAGGGCCGGGGCAAAGATGTTCATGGCCATGCCGTACACCGTGTGGTCGGCGCAGAGGGTGACGGTGGAGAAGGCGTAGATCATGTTCACCACCAGGCCCGCCAGGGCGCCGCACAGAAGGCCCAGCCAGTTGGAGCCGCTTAGATAGCACACCAAAAAGCCCACCAGAGCGCCGATGGAGGCAAGGCCCTCCAGACCGATATTCACCATACCGGCCCGCTGGCCGTAAAGCTCCGCCAGGGCGATGAGCAGCAGAGGGATGGCCAGGCGCACCGTGGCCAGAAGCAAGCTGGAAATCCAATCCATTACTTGTCCGCCTCCTTTCTCTTACGGAACACCCGTTCCCGCCAGGCGGTGAACTCCGGCAGCTTGGTCAGGGCCATGCCCGCCACGGAGAACACGATCACCAGGGCCTGGATGATGTCAGACACGCTGGTGGGAACGCCGGTGGCCGCCTGCATGGTGGTGGAGCCCACCCGCAGCGCCGCGAAGAACAGGGCCACGATGACGGTGGCGATGGGGTGGAGCTGGCCGATGAGGGCCATTGCCACGCCGTCAAAGCCATAGCCCGCGCCAAAGCCGTTGATGAGGCGGAACTGGGTGCCCAGGAGCTCCGCGCCGCCGCCCAGGCCGGCGATGGCGCCGGAGATGACAAAGCTGGTGAGGATGTAGCGCTTCACGGGGATGCCGTTGAAGCGGGCGGCCGTCATGTTATACCCCACCGCCCGGAGCTTGAAGCCCCCGGAGGTCCAAAAGAGCACATAGTACATGATCAGGCCCACCGCCAGGGCCAGAACAAAGCCCCAGGTAAAGCGCAGGGAGGGGATCACACGGGGCAGCTGCACCAGCTTGGAGATGGCCGGGGTCTGGGGGATGTTGGCATCCCGGATCCAGCTGGTGTAGAGCACGCCCATGAAGAGCGTGGCCACATAGTTGAGCATGATGGAGATGATCATCTCGTTTTGCCCCCGGGTGATCTTCAGGATACCGGGGATAAGGCCCCAAAGGCCGCCGGCCAGGGCGCCGGCCAGCAGGGCCAGCAGGATGCCGGCAAAGCCGGTGAGACCGCTGAAATAGGCCGTCAGGAAGGCGGCCATGGAGCCCATGAGGAACTGGCCCTCGCCGCCCAAGTTGAACACGCCGCACTTATAGGCAAAGCAGGCGCACAGGGAGGTGAACATCAGGGGGGTGGCCTTGGTGAGGGTGGTGCCGATGTTGGCCGCCGAGCCGAAGGCCCCCCGGAAAAGGAACTTCAAGGCCGTCAGGGGATTTGCCCCCAGGGCGGCCATGATGATGCCGCCGATGACAAAGGCCAGGAGAATAGACAGCAGGGGCACCAGGAAGCTGCCCAGCGCTCTTTTCAATTTTTCCATATCGCCGTCCCTCCTCTCACTTGCCCGTCATGGCAAGAGAAATTTCCTCCACAGGAGGGTTCTTGCCGGAATATTCGCCCATGATCTGCCCCTCGAAGCAGACCAGGATGCGGTCGGACATTTCCAGAATTTCATCAAAGTCCGCGCTGATGAGCAGGATGCCCACCCCCCGCTGCCGGGCGGCGATCATCTGCTCATGGACAAAGCGGGTGGCGCCGATGTCCAGGCCCCGGGTGGGGTGCGCCGCCACCAGGAGGGCGGGCTCGGACTCCAGCTCCCGGGCCAGGATGACCTTCTGCTGGTTGCCGCCGGAGAGACTGCGCACATCCTGCCCCACGGAGGTGCAGCGGATGTCGTACTTTTGGGCCATCTCGTTGGCATAGCCGCTGATGGCCGCCTTGTTGAGGAAAAGGCCCTTGCCCTTGCTGAACCGGGGAGTGCTGCTGTTTTTCAGAGTCAGGTTCTCGGCGATGGTCATGTCGCCGATGAGGCCCTGGAGGTTCCTGTCCTCGGGCACATGGGAGACGCCGCTTTCAATAAAGCCATTGGGGTCAAAGACGCTCACGGCATTGCTTTTGAGGTACACGCTGCCCGCATCCGGCGTCAGCACGCCGGTGATGAGCTGGGCAAGCTGGGTCTGGCCGTTTCCGTCCACCCCGGCGATGCCCACGATCTCGCCGCTGTGGATCTGCAGGGACATGTCGCTGAGGCCGCTGTGCTTGGCGGCCTTGTTGTAGTCCACATGCTTCAGCTCCGCCACAACGGGGGCCGCGGCGGCGTCGCGCTTCTCATACCGGGAGTCGGACAGCTCCCGGCCGATCATCATAGCGGCCAGCTTCTGCCCGTCGGTGTCGGTCCGGTCCACGGTGCCCACCACCTCGCCCAGGCGCAGCACGGTGATGCGGTCGGAGATGTGGAGGACCTCCCGCATCTTATGGCTGATGAAGATGATGCTCTTGCCCTCGCTCACCAGCTTGCGCATGATGGCGAAGAGGCCTTCCACCTCGATATCCGTCAGGGCGGCGGAGGGCTCGTCCAGGATCAGCAGCTCCGCGCCGTGATAAAGGGCCTTTAAGATCTCGGTGCGCTGCTGCTCGCCCACGGAGATCTCCGTGATGAGCTTATCCAGCTGCACATCCAGGCCGTACTTGGCGCTGAGCTCCTCGATCTCCCGGCGGCGGGCCGAGCGATCGATGAAGAGGCCCTTGGCGTGCTTATCGCCTAAGATGATGTTGTCAAAGACCGTCATGGCCTCCACCAGCATAAAGTGCTGGTGCACCATGCCGATGCCCAGCTTCACCGCCTGGCTGGGGGAGTCGATGCGGACCTCCTTCCCCTCCAGGAAAATCTTCCCCTCGGTGGGCTGGTAAAGGCCGATGAGAATATTCATCAGCGTGGACTTGCCGGCGCCGTTTTCCCCCAGCAGCGTCAATACCTCGCCCCGGTTCACGGTGAGACAGATGTCACGGTTGGCATAAAAGCTGCCGAACCGCTTGCTGATGTGCTCCATCCGCAGCAGCTCACTCAAACGCGATCCCTCCCTGCTTTCTCAAAAATAACAGAGAAAGTATAGCATACATTCCGCCGCTTGAAAAGAGAAAATTCCCCTTTTCCTCCATTTTCTTCCCCGGGCTATCTGCACTTTTTTGTCCGATATCCCCCTCTGCCGCCGCAGGACCGGGGTAAAACCGTCCCTTTCGCTCAAAATCAGCTCCTCCGCGGCGGCAGGAAAAGCCCCGGTACCCTGCCCTGAGCAGGGGACCGGGGCGTATACCGGGGCGTATATTTATTTATGCATGTTTACTTATAATGTATAGGGTATAGGCCATGCACTCACGCCGCCCGGGCAGGGCTTTCGGAACAGGACTTATTCCGGGCCGTCAGGGGCCTCCCGGTCGGGCTCCGGGGAGTCGTCCCGGGGCGGCTTGGCGGTCCAGTCGATGTGCTCGCCGACGCTCTTATAGATGTTCTCCATGCGGCAGTCCAGCATGGCGCTGATGTCGGCGCACTCCTTCAGCTCCCTCTTGGCCCGCTCCGGCAGGGCATAGTCCTTTTTATAGTAGATCTTGTGCTCCAAACTGGCCCACCAGTCCATGGCGATGGTGCGGAACTGTACCTCCACCTTCATGGTCTTTTTCTCGTTATGCAGGAAGATGGGGATCTCCACAATGAGGTGCAGGCTGCGGTAGCCGTTGGCCTTGGGCTTTTCGATGTAGTCCTTTTTCTCCACCAAGAGGATGTCATCCTGCTGTAAAAAGGCCGCCGAGAGCATATAGATGTCCGAGGGGAAGGCGCAGATGACCCGCACCCCGGCGATGTCGTAGATGTTCTGCTCGATGCTCTCCGGGGTGAGGCCCACATTCTTTCTTCTGCACTTTTCCAGGATGCTCTCCGGGGTCTTCAGCCGGGTCTTGATGGACTCGATGGGGTTGTGGTCGTATTGCAGGGACAGCTCCTCATTGAGGACCTGGAACTTGGTGGCCACCTCCATCATGGCGCAGCGGTAATAGGCCATCAGCTCCTTATAGGGCCTGGCGTACTTCTGGGCCAGGTTTTGAAAGCGGTTGCTGGATATCTGGGTCAGGAGAAATTGCTCCAAATTCTTATTGGGCTGTTCGCTCATGGTATATCGCGGCCTTT
This sequence comes from uncultured Oscillospiraceae bacterium, assembly GCA_934591705.1. GTDB lineage: Bacteria > Bacillota > Clostridia > Oscillospirales > Oscillospiraceae > Vescimonas. The sequence continues at coordinate 14,147 of CAKTPM010000028.1, read as the reverse complement.
CTGCGGTATTCCGGCCATCGGCGAAATGCAGAGTTCACCGATGGCCGGCAATTCTCACGGGAGCCCTCCGGTGCGCCGCGGCATCACGGCCTTGGGTTCCCCACATGCTATAGTATAGCATGCTTTTTCTCCATTGGAAACGGACAAAGGGCCGACGGTGTTATAAAACAGCACATTTTCGGCATTTTGCCCAAAACATGATAAAATGTCCTTTTTACCCGTTGCAATATTTCACTTTCTCATGTATACTGAAAATAATAGTATACTCTGTCCTCGGGCACAAGCCCCTGCCCGGGCGGATATCCATCATACCCTGTTGACTGGAGGATGTATCATTGGACCCCAAACTGAAAGAAAAAATAAGAGAGTCCCTATCCGCTGTTCTTCCCATCACCGGCATCGTCCTGATGATCAGCGTGTTTCTGGTACCCATGGAGCTTGGCAGCGTGGTCATGTTCCTTACCGGGGCGTTCATGCTGATCCTGGGCATGGGCTTTTTCCAGCTGGGCGCCGAGATGGCCATGACCCCCATCGGCGAGGGCGTGGGCGTACAGATCTCCAAGATGAAGCGCTCCGCGGCGGTGCTGCTCACCGGCTTTGTCATGGGCGTGATCATCACCGTGTCCGAGCCGGATCTGCAGGTGCTGGCCGGGCAGGTGCCCTCGGTACCCAACATGGTGCTGATTTTGACCGTGGCGCTGGGCGTGGGCCTGTTTCTGGCCCTGGCCATCGTCCGCATCCGCTATAAGATCAACCTCTCGCTGCTGCTCATCGGCTGCTATGCCCTGCTGATCGCGGTGTCGCTCTTTGTGCCCAAGGAGTTTTTGGCCGTGGCCTTCGACTCCGGCGGCGTCACCACCGGCCCCATGACCGTGCCCTTTATCATGGCCATGGGCGTGGGCCTGGCCTTTGTGCGCAGCGACCAGAGCGCCGCCAGCGACAGCTTCGGTCTCGTGGCCCTGTCCAGCATCGGCCCCATTTTGGCGGTTTTGCTCTTAGGGTGCTTTTATAAGCCCACAGGGGCGTCTTACTCCCTGACGGATGTGGCCACGGTGGTCACCACCCAGGATGTGGCCCGGGTGTTCGCAGAGGGCCTGCCGCTGTATGCCAAGGAGGTGCTGGTGTCCCTGCTGCCCATCCTGGCGGTGTTCCTCATCTTCCAGCTTATGACCCGCCGCTACCAGAAGCGGCAGCGCAAGCGCATCGCCGTCGGCTTTGTGTACACCTACATCGGCCTGGTGCTGTTTCTCTGCGGCGCCAATGTGGGCTTTGCGCCGGTGGGCTCCTACTTAGGCAAGGAGCTGGCGGGGGTGAGCTTCCGCTGGATCCTGATCCCCATCGGCATGCTCATCGGCTATTACATCGTGAAGGCGGAGCCCGCCATCCAGGTGCTGAATCACCAGGTGGAGACGGTGACCAACGGCGCCATCTCCGTGAAGATGATGAACCTGTGCATGTCCGTCGGCGTGGCCGTCAGTGTGGGGCTGGCCATGCTGCGGGTGCTCACCGGGGTGGCCATCCAGTGGTTCGTGATCCCCGGCTACCTCATCGCCCTGGTGCTCTCCCGCTTTGTGCCGGATATCTTCATCGGTATCGCCTTCGACTCCGGCGGCGTGGCCAGCGGACCTATGACCTCCACCTTCCTGCTGCCCCTGAGCATCGGCGTGTGCCAGGCCCTGGGCGGAAATCTGATGACCGACGCCTTCGGCGTGGTGGCGCTGGTGGCCCTGACGCCGCTGATCGCCATTCAGCTCATGGGCCTCGTATATAAGAGAAAAACCGCAAAGAAGCAGCAGCCGGCGGCACCCGCCGTCTTTGCCGACGATTGCGATGCCATTGTTGACCTTGAGGAGGGCGAGTAAATGGAACATGAAAAAAGATTATCCTTTCAGCTATTGGTGCTGATCACCACCCCGAAGCTGGCCCAGCGGGCGGAGGAGATGTTCAAGAAGGGGGCCCTGCCGCTGCAGTATCGCTTCAGCGCCGAGGGCACCGCCTCCAGCGAGATCCGGGATTTGCTGGGGCTGGGCAGCATCGACAAGAGCGTTCTTATCAGCATGATCCCCAAGGAGCTTTCCCAGATCCTGATGGACAAGCTGCGCTCGGAGCTGCAGATGCACACGGCAAACAGCGGCATCGCGTTCACCATCCCCCTGAATGGGGCAAATAACCTGATCTTGCGCATCCTCTCCCAGACCACCGGAAAAGAAGCGCTGAATATCAGAGGAAAGGAAGAAAGCAGTATGTCTGAAACGAAATACGCCCTGGTGGCGGCCATTGTAAACAGAGGGTTCAGCGGCGATGTCATGGAGGCCGTCCGCGCCGAGGGCGCCCGAGGCGGCACCGTCATCCACAGCCGCCGGGTGGGCAGCGAGGATGTCAGCGGCTTTTGGGGCCTGAGCGTCCAGGAGGAAAAGGAGATCGTCCTCATCCTTACGGACTCCGCCAACAAGGTGACCCTGATGCAGTGCATCGGCGAAAGCTGCGGCATGCACAGCAAGGCCCAGGGCATCGTGATGTCCATGCCCATTGACTCCGTGGCGGGTATCTGACAGCCCCCGGGACCGGCCGGTCCCGCAATTGTTCCTCCCCTCCCCCACCGGGCGGGGCGGGAATTTGCAGTTGAAAACGGCGGAAAAGCCGTGTATAATAAGAGCACATCATTACAAGGAGGTAACAGCTATGGGAAAGACCGCCCGCATGGTATTGAAGCTCGTGGCCGCGGGTCTCGGCTTCTGCGCATTGGTCTGTGTGATTGTAGGAAGCTGGAGCGATGTCGGCGAAGCCATTGAACGCCGGAGAAAGCAGCGCCTTTTTGTGGAGGACTGCGGCGACTACGCGGATTAAAGCGCCCCGGCCGGAGAATGCCGCCCATCGGCAGATGACCGTATAAGAAACAGGCGCCCCCTCGGACTGCTCTATGCAGCCGGAGGGGGCGCCTTCTTTTTTATATCTGTTCTTCTTCCCGGAAGGCATCCAGCTTCCGGCGCAGGGACTGCTTTTCCTCCTGGCTGCAGAACGCCGCATCGACGGCGTTTTGCTGCAGCTGCCAGATCTCCCGCAGGCCCCAGTGGTAGCGCTCCATCAGGATCTGCAGCTCCTTGAGAAGCGGCAGATCCAGCAGCATCGGATCGTCCGTGCTGACCGTTACCAGCTGGCCGTCCGCCAGCAGGCGCTCCAGCGGGTGTGTATGCGCGCTGTAAAGGCCGCCGATCACATTGGAGCTGAAGCAGACATTCAGCGCGGTCTTCGTGTCCCTCAGGCGCTGCAGCAGCGCCGGGTCCTCGATGGCCCGAACGCCGTGGTCGATCCGCTCTGCGTGCAGGAGCTCCAGCGCCTCGCGCACGCCCTCCGGCCCAGAGGATTCCCCCGCGTGGACCGTCAGGTGCAGGCCGGCCTCCCGGGCACGGCGCAGAAGGGGCGCAAAGCGCCGGTTGGAATCCGCGGACAGCGCCTCGTTGCCATCAACGGACATACCGATCAGGCGGGGGTGCGGGTGGTCGATCACCCACTGCACCGTTTCCTCCGCGCTGGAGGTGCTCTGTTCACGCCGCAGGGAAACCAGCAGCCGGCAGTCCGGCAGGCCGTCGGCAAAGGCGGCGTCAAAGCCCTCCAGCACACCGCACAGCAGCGGCTGCAGGTCAATATGCTGCCAGTGGCTGGGATTGAGGATGACCTCGGAATAGCACACGCCCTGGGTCCTGGCGTACTGCGCATAGCGGTAGGCCAGGGCGCGTGCGTCCTCCTGGCGATGCACCAAGGAGCAGATCCAGTCCAGCATCTCCAGGAACTCCGTCAGGCCCTCAAAGCGCAGCAGCTCCTCTCTGGGCCGCGGAAGGGGCTCGCCGGCCTTTTCCGCCAGCGCACAGATCATATCCAAATCGAAGGTCCCCTCCAGATGGATGTGCAGCTCCAGCTTCGGCATGGCCTGCAGAGCGGGGCTTACGGCAGTCCTCATCGCTCCTCCTCCCTGTTCTCCGGCTTTTCATAGAAGGCCTTGACCCAGGCGTCAAACATCGGCAGGTATTTTTTCCCGTCGATGCCGTAGGCAAAGCCGTTGCGGAGGACGCGGATCATGTCCTTCTCCGTCAGGTGCATCTTCTCCATGTCCAGCTCCAGCTCCTGGATCATCTGCAGGCAGTAGGGGGGGTCGTCCGTGCTGACGGAGACCGGCACGCCCGCCTGCAGCAGGGTCCGGAAGGGGTGCTCCACAAAGCTCTTAGCCGCACCGCTCAGCAAATTGCCGTAGGGGCACATGGCAAGCAGGATATCGTGCTCGGCAAGATACTGCATCAGCTCCTGGTTCTCCGCGGCGCGGCAGCCGTGGTCGATGCGATCCACCTGCAGCTCCAAAAGCGCGTCCCAGATATTCCGGTCGCTGCCGTCCTCTCCGGCGTGCGCCGTCAGGAAAAAGCCCTGCCGCTTCGCCTCCCGATAGCTCTCCAGATGCTTGATGCAGGGGTGGCCGCGCTCCTCGCAGTCCATGCCGATGCCCACCACCATGTCGCGGTAGTTCTCCAGCTGGCGGACGAAGTGCAGGCACTGCTCGGAGGAAAGCGTGCGGTCCAAACCGCCGATGTAGACGATCTCCACGCCGTAGAGCTGCTTTGCCTTTTTCTGGGCGCTGCGATAGCCCTCCATGACGACCTCGATGGGAATGCCCCGCTCCTCGTTCAGGGGGTAATCCAGGTGCAGCTCCTGATAAACGATGTTCTGCTCGGCGTCATTTTTCGCCAGCGCGAGCACCACATCCTCATAATCCTGCTCGTGGAGGCAAACGGAGTTGAAGGTGCGGTCGCAGAGCATAAAGCCGTTGAGCCCGTCCGCCGCGATCATTTCCGCCGCCCATTTCCCCATCTGCTCCACCGTTGTATAGGGCAGCTTTACCCCGTTGCGCTCCGCCAGCCGCAGCGCCAGATCCCAGGGGATGGAGCCCTCGATGTGAATATGGTTTTCCGCCTTCGGCACCTGCCGCAGAAGGCGTCTTTGTCTTTCAGTCAGCATAGTTTCCCTCCTCAGAAAATGCAGTCCAAAACGAAGTAGGCCAGGAATACGCAGGTCAAGATCAGCATCGTGGGAGAAAGCTCCTTGCGTCTGCCGGAGGCGGCCATGCAAAGGGCATAGCTCAGCATGGAGAACAGCACGCCGTAAGCGATGTTGAAGGTAAAGGGCATGGTCGCCACTGCCATGAAGGCGGGGACCGCCACCGTCAGATCGGAAAGATCCAGGGCGGCCAGCTGGCCGATCATGAAGATACCCACAATGATCAGCGCCGGCGCCGTTGCAATGCCGGGGATCATCAGGAACAGCGGTGCAAAGATCAGCGTCAGCAGGAACAGGATGCCCGTTGTGCAGGCCGTCAGGCCGGTGCGGCCGCCGGCCGCGATGCCGGTCCCGCTCTCCGCGCCGTAGATGGTGACCGTGCTGGTGCCGAGGACAGCGCCGACAGCGGCGGCGCCCGCCGATACGAACAGGGCCCTGCCGGCGCCGGGGGTCTTGCCCTGCTCATCCACCAGGCCGGCCTTCGGCGCAACGCCCAGGAAAACGCCGATGCTGTCAAACAGGTCCACGAACAGGAAGCTGATGACGCAGAAGATCATGCCTGCCACATGGGAGAAATCACCGCTGAACATGCCGCGGTAGGTAAGCTTGCCGAAGGTGGGGGCAAGGGCCTCCACGGGATTATCCAGAGAGATAAGCGCCGACGGGAGGAGGGTATACGCCTCGCCCGTGGCGGGATTTTTGACAAAAATACCGGCAAGCGTCACAAACGCGATGCCGATGAGGATGCCGCCCTTGACGCCCTTGATGACCAGCACCAGCGTCACCACAAGGCCGATGAGGGCCAAAATGGTGCCGGGGTTGCCAAGCTCACCGATGGTGACCAGGGTGCTGTCGCTTTTGGCGACGATGCCGGCGGACTGGAAGCCGCTGAAGGCGATGAACATGCCGACGCCCGCGCCAACGCTCTTTTTGACGCAATCCGGCACGGCGTCAACGATTTTCTGCTGCACACGGAAAATGCTCAGCAGCATGAAAATGCAGCCGGAGGTGAACACGCAGGCCAGGGCGTTCTGCCACGAGACGCCCATGCCTAAAACGACGCTGAAGGCAAAGAAGCTGTTGAGCCCCATGGCCGGCCCCAATGCGAAGGGGAAATTGCCCCACAGCCCGATCCAAAGGCAGGCAATGGCGCAGGAGATGGCCGTTGCCCAGAACAGGGCGCGGGTGTCCATACCCGCCGCGCTCAGGATGCTGGGGTTGAGCACAACGATGCTGACGCAGGACAGGAAGGTCGTCAGGCCGGCTATGATCTCTGTTTTAACATTTGTTTTCCTCTCCGTGAGGTGAAAGAACCGATCCAGATGAGTCATTTTGTTAGTGTCCTCCTCTTTATACTCGTACATTTTTCCCTGTGCGCACCAAGGATCATCCCCATTATAGCGGGGCGGGTATAAAAAGCAATTCTCCCGGAAATGGTCATACAACTTTTGTATGCCCGGCCGTTTTGGCAGGCGGAGAAGTTGTACGACCTTTCCGGGCGCACTTTACAACGGCGCGGAAAACAGATACAATAAAGGTTAAAATACCCGGATGTGAGGAGGTTTTTATGATGCGCACGGTCTCGGAGCCGGATTCTCTGCGGGAAAGTCTACGCAACAAGATCCTGACGCTGGTCCAGCAGATGGACTTCTCCGTCAGCACAAAGCTCCCCTCGGAACACTGGCTGGCCACGAAATTCGAGGTCAGCCGCAGCACCGTCCGCGCTGTTTTGGCGGATCTGGAGACAGAGGGCAAGATCCTGCGGCGCCAAGGCAGCGGCACCTATATCAACACAAAGGCGTTTCTCCTGGGCACAACGCTCTACCCGCGCATCGAGATGCGCGAGATCATCCGGAAAAACGGCTATAGCCCCCGCAGCGAGGCCATTTCTGTCTGCCATGTCCCGGCCGGCGCGGATGCCTCCATCCTGAATTGCAGCCCGGATGACCTTCTGCAGGAGGTACACAGCTTGTATTACGCCGACGAGATGCCCTGCATGTACTGCGTCGACCGGCTGAAGGCCGGCCTGATCACCGAGGAGAACTGGAAAAGCTCCCCCTTCCACACGCAGACCATCTACCACGCCATAGAGCAGGCGGCTCATATTCAGATCTGCTGGGATATCATCCGCTTTCGCTCGGTCAACTGCGACCGCTACCCGGAGATATCCGAAGCGCTCCGGCTGAGCCCGGAAAACAATTCCGCCGTCCTGCTGGAGATCATCAACTACACGGAGAACAGCACGCCCGTCATGCTCGGCAGGATCTATGCGAACACCGACATCCTCCAGCTGAACCTCATCCGCAACCTGACCAAGCTGTAGATCCCCGGCAGCAAATAACCGCATAAAGCAAGACCTCCGGCCCAGCCGGAGGTCTTGCTTTATGCGCTTGCGCAGGGGCTCCGAGCTTCTCAGACGATCCCGGCGGTGAGATCCTCCAGCAGACCCCGGCAGCCCGCCAGCACATCCCGCCAGGTGGCCTCAAAGTCTCCGGTATACCACGGGTCGGCCACATCGCCGGGGCGCCCGGCATAATCCAGCAGCAGGTGCATTTTGCCGTCCGGGTCGCCGCCGCAGATGCGCAGCATATTTCGCAGGTTTGCGCCGTCCATGCCGATGAGCAGGTCATACGCCTTATAGTCGTCGGCGGTGAGCTGCCGGGCCGCGTGGCCGCCGGAGGAAATGCCGTGCTCCGCCAGCTTTCGCCTGGCCGGCGGATAAACCGGATTGCCGATCTCCTCCCGGCTGGTGGCGGCGGAGGCGATGCCAAACTGTGAGGTAAGCCCCGCCTTCTTCACCAGATCCTTCATCACAAATTCGGCCATGGGACTGCGGCAGATGTTGCCATGGCAGATAAAAAGCACTTTTATCATACGGTGTCCTCTCCAATGGTTTATTAGCTCCGCATTATACCCTCTCTCAGCCCTGCCGTCGAGAAGGGTTTTGCCCCTCCGGGCCGTTCCCTCGGCAAAAGCTCCGACGCAGAAGCGTCGGAGCCTTTGCAGTGATCGCCCCTTATCCCATCCACAGGCCGTGGAGGTTGCAGTAGGCATAAACCTCCTCCACCTCGTCGCCCTCGCAGAGGGCAAAGGAGACCTCCGGCTTCTCGCCGGGGTGCAGCTCCTTGCGCTGGTTGCCCTGACGGGTGTGGACGGACACCCACTCAATGTAGTGCTCCGGCAGCATGGGATGCTCCACGGAGCCGACCTTTACGCGGACGATGCCGCCGTCCACCGTCCAGGCGGGGACATGCTTCTCCACAGCGGCGTCGGTGGTGCCGGGGATGATCTCCGTCATCTTCTCGCCGCAGCAGACCACCGGCACGCCGCTGTCCTTGACCTTGGCAATGATATTGCCGCAGTGCCTGCAAATGAAAAATCTCTGCTCCATGGTAATTCTCCTTTTCTCTCTATAAATTTCCCGCGGATCTAATAGTTCTCCGCGCGGATCTCAAAGTAGCTCTGGGGGTGATTGCAGGTGGGGCAGACCTCCGGGGCCGCCTCGCCCACCACGATGTGACCGCAGTTGCGGCACTCCCACACCTTGACCTCGCTCCTGGCGAAGACCCGGGCCGTCTCCACATTGCGCAGCAGGGCGCGGTAACGCTCCTCGTGGTGCTTTTCCACGGCGGCTACCAGGCGAAAGCGCTCCGCCAGCTCGTGGAAGCCCTCCTCATCGGCGGTTTTGGCAAAGCCGTCGTACATATCCGTCCACTCATAGTTCTCACCCTCAGCGGCGGAGAGGAGGTTTTCAGCGGTGTCGCCGATGCCGTTGAGCTCCTTGAACCAGAGCTTGGCGTGCTCCTTTTCGTTCTCGGCGGTCTTCAGGAACAGCGCCGCGATCTGCTCATAGCCCTCCTTTTTCGCCTTGGAGGCAAAGTAGGTGTACTTATTGCGGGCCTCGGATTCCCCGGAGAAGGCCGCCATCAGGTTCTTTTCGGTCTGTGTGCCTGCGTATTTCGTTTGCTTCATAGCCGATGCTCCTTTCTGCTTTACGGCTCTATTATAACACATTCCGCCGCCCATTACACGGCTTTTTTGCAGAAAAATCGCCTTTTCCCCGATTTTAACAGGGCCTTTTCACCGGAGCATTTACCGCCTCTCCTCTGCCCGGACGGCCTTTGCCATGCGGGAGAGGCCCCTTTCGATGATGCTGCGGGGCATGGCCAGATTCAGGCGGATATACCCCTCGGCATTGCCCACGAACAGGGCGTTGCCGCCCTCCAGCAGCACCCCCGCCTTGTTGGCAAAGAAATCCGGCAGGTCGGTGCCCGCCGGCAGGCACCTGCCCATATCCACCCAGGCGAGATAGGTGGCCTCCGGGATATACATCACCGCCGCGGGCAGCTCGCGGGCCAGGAAGTCCTTCACAAAGGCGAAGTTCCCATCCAGATATTCCTTCAGTGCCTCGTGCCATGCACCGCCCTGCTCATAGGCGGCCTGGGCCGCCGTCAGGGACAGGGGATTCACCATGCCGGAGATCTTGTCCCGCTCCTTGAAGCGCTCACGGATGTCCTTATCCCGGATGATGATGTTGGAAAAGGCCAGCCCCGCCAGATTGAAGGTCTTGCTGGGGGCCATGCAGGTGATGAGCTTGGGATAATCGGCCATGACCTTGCCCAGGGGGATGTGGCGGCGGCCGCAGCGGATGAGGTCGCAGTGTATCTCATCGGACACCACCCACAGGTTATACCGCTCTATGATTTCCCCGGCGCGGTGCAGCTCGGCCTCCGTCCACATGCGGCCGGTGGGGTTCTGGGGATTGCACCAGAATACCAGCTTGCAGGCGGGGTCGGCGCACTTTCTCTCAAAGTCCTCGAAGTCCAGCTCGAAGGTGCCGTCGGTCCTTTTATGCAGCGGCGAGGTCAGGGCGCCCACGCCGGCATACTCCGCGGCGTGGATAAAGTAGCCATAGGCCGGGGTGTTCACCAGCACCTTCTCGTCCTTGGTGCAGAGCGTCTCCGTCAGCTGGTACAAAGCGGGGATGATGCCCGGCGTCACGCACAACTGCTCTTTCGGGAAGCTCCAGTCGTAGTGATCTCTGCACCATTTGGAGAAGGCATTGTAGTACTCGTCGTCGTACAGGCCGGTATAGCCGAAAATGCGCCGGTCGATGCGGCCTCGCAGGGCATCCAGAATCTCCGGGGCCACGCCGAACTCCATGTCGGCCACCCACATGCGGACGAATTCCTCGTCCTTGTAGGGAAAGACCTTCTCCGGGCCGGCGTGGAAGATGTAGCCCCGGAATCCGTCGGTATTCAGGGCGTTGGTGTGGCGGCGGTCGATGATCTCGTCAAAATTGTAGGTCATATGCTTCTCCTTTCAGTAATGGCTGCATTTCCGGCACCGGCGCAAGGGCATTTTGCCCGTGTCCTTGCGGAAAGCTCCTGCCCATTGGCAGATACTCTATAAAATCGGCAAAATCGGCACGGTGGACGCTCCCCTTTTCCGGTTTTCTCTGATACAGGGCGGCGCCTCCTGCGTTTTTTCTATTATAGCGCGGTACGGTGCCGCCTGCAAGTCACTATGCGCTTTATAAGCGGTCCTGCAAAGGAGACGATGTCCCGGGCCGGGCCCTTTTTGCCCCCTCCCGGCAGCAAAAAGAGGCGGTGGAGAAGAAAAGCACCTCTCCGCCGCCTCTTTTCATATCAGCGTGATCCTACAAATACGCCTGTATCGCAGGATTTTTGTTTTCGCGTCAGCGGTCTATCTCCGCCTCATGCTTGAGGATCGCGCCGGTGGCGGCATTGATCTCGTAATCGTACTCCATATTGCCGGCTTTGAACCCGACCTCATAGACGAGCGTGCCGTCCTCTTCGTCCAGTTCGATCTCCAGGTCATAGGCCTTGCTCTCGCTCACGCCCGCGTGGTGCAGGGCGATGGACTTTGCCTTGGCGTGGCCGATGTCGCCGGAGGCCGCGGGCTTGGAGGGCTGCACCACAGGCACCTCCGCTCCGTCAGCCGCTTCACGCTTGCTCTCCAGGATCACACCGGTGTAGGCGTCGATCTTGTACTCAAACTCCTCACCGGACTGACTCCTGATCTCCACCTCGTAGTGCGCGGGAGATTCGTCCAGCTCGGGATCGACCTCGCTGTACGCCATCTTCCCGGTGGATGCCTTGCCGAACGCTGCCGCAGCAATGTCCATCGCCTTGTCCGTGCCGATGGGCATGGCGGGGGCCCCTGCCTCCGCAAGGTCCTTCAGCTCCTCCACCGAGAGCTTCGCCAGCGCGTCAAACTTCAGTGACGGGTTGATGGCGAGGACGCGGTTCACCAGCGCCGCCTTGCCGGTGGAAATACTGTTTTCCCGGGCCTGCTGCTCCCGCGCCGCATCCTGCGTCAGCGTCTGCGTCAGGACGGCGGCCTTCGCCTCGCTGGTCTGCAAAACGCCGTCCACGGCGCTGGTCAGCTCCCGCTGGAGCTTTTCCGCACGGGCGGTATCCTTGTCCTCCACCGAGATCATGATGGCGGAGGAAATGCTCTCGAGATAGCCGTTGCGCACGAGGCCGCCCACGATGGCATTTACCGCCACATCCAGCTTTGCGCCCTTGAGGTCGGCGCCATTGCTCATATCCGCAAGGATGGCCTTGGCATCCTCGTTGAGCGGGGTGCAGACGAGAACCTTTTCGCTCCGATTCACCTTCAGCTCAATGCTGGGGTTCACATCCAGCGACACCACGGAGGCCACCGCGTTGGCCTGCTGATAGAACATGCCTCCGCCGCCCAGCAGCAGCACCGCAAGGCAGGCAGCAGCCAGAGTCGTCCATCTTCTCTTTGTTGTTTTCTTTGTTGTCATGGGAATTACCGTTCCTTTCCGCACTTCACAGCGGGAGAGAACGCCGCGCACATCGTCCGGCGCGGTCTTTTCAAGGGCCGCGGCCAGCTGCCGCTCCATTTTCTCGTTGGTCATCGGGCGTCATCTCCTTCCAGAAAAATCCGCATCTTTTTCAATGCTCTGTGATATTTCGACAGGACGGTGGGAAGCGGCAGCTCCAGCAGCGCCGCCATCTCCCGGTGCTTCATGCCCGTGACCGCGTGGAGCAGCACGATGCGCCGCTCCTCCTGGCCGAGCGCAGCCAACGCGCCCTGCAGCAGCGCGCGCTCGTCTGCGTCCAGTCCGCACGCCTCCGCGGGAATGGCGTCCCATTCCTCCTGGCTGAGGGCGGCATGGCGCTCAGGGCGCCGCAGGCGCATCAGGCACAGGTTCCGGCACACGGTCAGAAGCCAGCCCAGCGCCGAGCCGGTGGGGCGGTACTGCGCCGCGCAGTCCCACACCTGCACATAGACATCCTGGGTGAGATCCTGCGCGTCCTGCGCGTTTTTGAGGTAGGAAAGCGCAAGGCCGTACACCGCCGTCCGCGTGCGCTGATACAGCGCCGCCAGCGCTTCACGCTCCCCCTCGGCGACCCGCAGGAGCAGCTGCTGCAGCTCGTGCCGCTCCGCCGGCGCGTATTCGGTTGTCATCAGCATACTGAGCATGGGCTTTTTCTCCTGTCATCCGTGTAATGCACGGAAAGGGCGATTTATTGCATTCGGAATGAAAATTTTTTTGCAGCGCTCCCGGGCGGCACAGCACAAATAAGCATAAAAATAAGTAGCATACAAAAATAACTACAATAAACGCAGCACAAGTATAGCACAGCTTTTTGCCGCCGTACAGATGTCCTGCGCGGGCTGCTCCCGATTTTTCAGCTTCTGCGGCACTTTTTACGCGCCTTTTTCCGGGAAGCCCTTGTGCTGCCGCGGACTTTCGCCTATAATCAATTGACGGCGCAGGGCTGCCGGACAGAACATACAGGGTGCAGAGAAGGAGGGTGACCGGATGAAAACGCGAAAAAAGCCCCTCCTTTTGCTCATGCTCATATTTGCCCTGGCGGCGGTCTTTTGCCTGTGGCTTGACTTCAACACATACGAAAGCCGCAGCAAGACGATCCCCTGCCGGGACGATGGGCTCATTTTTTCCATCACCACCTTCAACGGCGACAGTGAGTCCCGCCCCCTTGTCAAGTGCCTGGGCCATACCTGGCTGTCCGTTGACAATCGCTCCGGCCATTCTGTGTATATCCGGGATCACGAGATCAAGGACGGCGAAACTCTCACCTTCTCGATCTGGGCCGTTTCTCGGCTTCCGGGGCTGCTCTTCAACCTGGAGGCGGACTACATTTCGGCTTATGACCGATACCGGGGCAGGAGCTCCCTGAGCGTGAACATCCAGGAGACCCAGCTCCGGGTAATTGAGGCGTACCTCGAGCGAAACGACCGCTGGACCCCCGGCAAAAATTGCAGCTACTGGTCCGTTCAGCTGTGGAACCGGGTGGTGGACGATGCCTTTGCCCTGAAGACCCAGACCCTTTTCTACACGCCGAAGCGGCTGGAAAGATCCTTTTTTGAGTTTGACTGCGTTGCGGTGGACAAAGACTTTTCCCGGGCGGGACCCATCTTCTGCTATTGTGACGGCGTCAGGACGGAGTTAACGCTATGCTCGTAAAGATCATGAAAAACAAATTCCTTTCCCTGCTTGCCTGCACGGTGCCGGGCGCACTTTGCCTCTATAACGGAGCCGCCTGCCTGGCCACGCTGTATAAGGCCGGCCATCAGCCCTACCTGCTGGCCGGGATAGAGCGGTTCCACTTCATGGGCTATCACATGATGGCCGCCCTGCACGGCTTACTTTGCATCGTCCTTGCCGTCACGCTCCTTCTTCTTATCCGGCTACGGAAAAAAGCAGGCAAGGGATAAGCCCCGTCAGCGGCAGGGCCGGCAGTGAAATAGCGGGTATCCGGTGAAGACCGGACACCCGCTATCTTTTTACCGGCATGAAAAGCAGCAGATAGAAGTTCGCACAAAGATCTGCTATAATTTTTTTGAAGAAATTTTGAAAATCGTGAAACCAAAACCGATTTTTGTCGGGATATATAGAGAAGGTACCTGACAGCAGATGAGAAAGGAGGTTCACCCATGCAGGATGAAATGATCGTTGCCTTATACTGGCAAAGAGACGAGAGCGCCATCAGCGAAACGGAGCGGAAATACGGGCGGTATCTTTCAAAGATCGCCTACAATATCCTCTCCGACTGGGAGGACAGCAAGGAAACCGTCAACGA
>CAKTPM010000027.1 GCA_934591705.1 uncultured Oscillospiraceae bacterium | reverse complement strand
GAGGTCTATTCCGTGACGTACCGCACGGTGACATACGACGAGAATTACAGCGAGGACATCCCGGTGTATGAGGTGGGGCCCCGCGCGCAGTTGACGGTCATCAAGGGCGAGGGCTTCACTCTCTACGGCCGCTATCGGGAGGAGGATAAGGCGGTGCGGGACGGCGAGGTCATCGACCTTCTGCAGGCCTATCCCGGCCTCGGCATGGATGGACAGTACGCCGTGCAGTTCCGCTACTATGACGCCGCCCAAGCCGCGCAAGCGGACGGCACCCTCACCTTCAACGACAACGGCGCGGGTATGGTCAGCTATCCCGCCTATGTGTTCCGGGGCAGCGGGTACCGCATCTGTATCCTCAGCGATGGCTGGCAGCGGCTCACCCCTATGGACGGCTGGAACGACCTTGCCGTGGACGGCTCCCCCGCCCTCAACGGCAAGCCCGCGGAGGTCTGGCAGAGCACGGAGGACATTTCCGCGCGGCTCTATGTGGTGCACTTGGGCGCCATGACCCTCGCCGAGGCGCAGACCTGGGCGCAGGAGGCGGGGGGCGACACCTTCTCCATGCAGGAGGATGCCCGGGGCGGCATGATGGGCATCGGGGACAACGGCGGCTGGGATATGATCCGGGCGTGTGATTTCCCCGGCACGGATGCCTCCCGCTTCGCCGTGGTGCGGGAGTATCCCATGTCCCAGACGGAGCATTTGGGTTACGCCCTGGGCGCCATGGTGGATACCTTTACGGCGGAAAACTGAAATGACCCGCAGGGGCGGACAAATCGTCCGCCCCTTTTCTCTTGATAAACCCCGGAGATGTCACGGACATCTCCGGGGTTATCGCTGCGGTGTATAAGCTATTTTTCCCTCTGGCCGCGGTAATATTTTTTGGCGCAGAATTCCCGGCGGACTTCGATCTCGCCGGTGTCGGTGAGCCAGGCCAGAAAATTGCTGAAATTCCGCTCGGTGATGCTGTACTTCAGCTCGTTGTGGGTGCGGATATTCTCCCGCTTGCAGAAGGCGTATATCCATTCGGGGAAATTCATGCCGTCCGAGAGGCAGTCCAGAATTTCCTGCTTTTTGTCTAAAATAAAGCCGATGTTCTCCTCAATGAGCCCGGAGATATCCGTGCAGACCTCCTTGTGGGCCAGAATGTAGGCCGGGCAGCGCAGGTCCCGCAGGGCGGCCTTGCTCTCTAAATCCCGGGCGATGAACATGCTGGTGGGCAGCTTGGCGGCGGCGATCTCCTCCCGGCTGATAAGGCAGTCGCCCAAATAGGCGACATTGTCCGGCGTGACGATGCCGATGTGCCCGGCGCTGTGGCCCGGCAGCTGCAGGATGCCGAAGCGCATGCCGCAGAAGTCCAGATGGTCGGCCTCCTGGGGAATGATGACATCGGCGGTGAAGCACTCCTCCAAAAAGTACTCCCGGCTCTTGCCGTAGGTCAGGGCCACATAGTTGGCCCGGTAGCTGTCCGGGTTCACGGAGATGCCCGCCTCGATGAGGGGGCAGGCGGCCAGGGCACCCCGGGTCTCCTGGAGATGGCGCACATTGCCGGTGTGGTCAAAGTGGGCGTGGGAGCAGATGATGCCCCGCAGGATAAACCCCCGGCTCTCCAGGAGATTATCCAGGCCGCTGCGGTCCAGCCGGGCATAGCCCGTGTCCAGCAGCACCACCTCCCGGTCGTTGAGCTGATAAAGGGGCAGCAGGGCCGTGGCGGCCACCGCCGCATAGGTACGGCCCAGCACATGACGCAATTCCATGGCAAAACCTCCTTGGCGTTTTTTCCCATTATACACCCGAAAGCGGAAAATACAAGCCGCAGACCCCGGCGGAAATATTCCTGAAAAATTTTTAATTTCCTCTATGCAAAAGCCGAGAAATCATGTAGAATAGACGGGAACGAAAAAGGGAGGATACGGACCTATGGACCAACCAAAATATAAGCGCGTGCTTTTGAAGATCAGCGGCGAGGCCCTGGCCGGGGATAAGCATTTCGGCCTGGACTTCGGCGTGATGGGCCGGGTGGCCGATGTGATCCGGGAGTGCACCGCCATGGGTGTGCAGATGGGCATCGTCATCGGCGGCGGCAACTTCTGGCGCGGCGTGAAGAACGGCGAGGGCTATATTGAGCGCTCCCGGGCCGACCACATGGGCATGCTTGCCACCGCCATGAACTGCATGGCCATGGCCGATGTGCTGGAGCAAAAGGGCGTGGATGTACGGGTGATGACCTCCCTGGAGATCCGTGCCGTGGCCGAGCCCTATATCCGGGCCCGGGCCATCCGCCATTTGGAAAAGGGCCGGGTGGTGATCTTCGGCTGCGGCACCGGCAACCCCTACTTCTCCACGGACACCGCCGCGGTGCTCCGGGCGGCGGAGGTGGGCGCGGATGTGATTTTGCTCGCCAAGAATATCGACGGCGTTTACGACTCCGATCCCGCCAAGAACCCCAACGCCGTGAAGTTCGACGCCATCACCTATGACGATGTGCTGGCCAACCACCTGCAGGTGATGGATTCCACGGCCACCAGCATGTCTATGGACAACCATATCCCCGTTTTGGTCTTTGCCCTCAAGGACCCCTATAACATCATCCGCGTGCTGCGCGGCGAAAAAATCGGTACCATCGTGAAGGAGGACTGAACCATGCTGAAAGACGAATACAAGATCTATGAAGAAAAGATGAAAAAGAGCATCGAGAGCGTTACCAACGACTTTGCCGCCGTTCGCGCCGGCCGGGCCAACGCCTCTGTTCTCAACCGCATCATGGTGGACTACTACGGCACCCCCACCCCCATCCAGCAGGTAGCCGCCATCGGCTCCCCGGATCCTCGTTCCCTGGTGATCACCCCCTGGGATGCCACCTGCCTGAAGAATATCGAGCGGGCCATCCTGGAGTCCGACCTGGGCATCAACCCCCAGAATGACGGCAAGGCCATCCGCCTGGCCTTCCCCCAGCTCACCGAGGAGCGCCGTAAGGAGCTGGTCAAGCAGATCCACAAGTACGCCGAAAACGGCAAGGTGGCCGTGCGGAACATCCGCCGGGACGCCATGGATAACTTCAAGAAGCAGCAGAAGGCCTCCGAGATCACCGAGGACGAGCTGAAGATCGCGGAGAAGGATCTCCAGAAGCTCACCGACGATAGCTGCAAGGAGCTGGATAAGCTTCTGGAAAATAAGGAAAAGGAGCTGCTGAGCGTCTGATGGCACTCTTCGGCAAGAAAAACGAAAAGGCGGGGCAGGCGGACAGAGGCCGCCTTCCCCGCCATGTCGCTATCATCATGGACGGCAACGGCCGCTGGGCCAAAAGACGGGGCCTTCCCCGCACCGCCGGCCACAAGGCCGGGGCGGAGGTCTTTCGGCGCATCGCCACCTACTGCAAGAATATCGGCATCGAATACCTGACGGTGTACGCCTTTTCCACCGAGAACTGGAAGCGCCCCCAGGAGGAGGTGGACACCATCATGTCCCTGCTGGAGCGCTATCTCCGGGAGGCGATCGACTCCATGGAGCGGGACAATATCCGCCTGCGGCTTTTGGGGGACCTCTCGGCGCTCTCTCCCCGACTGCGGGAGCTGGCGGAAAAAACAGACGCCATCTCCCAACGCTTAGGGGAGGACGCCTTCAGCGCCAACATCTGCCTGAACTATGGCGGCCGGGATGAGCTCGTGCATGCTGCCCGGGCCTGCGTCGAGGCAGGGGAGAGCATCACGGAGGACGCCCTGAGCCGGCACATGTATTCCGCCGGCATCCCCGACCCGGAGCTGGTGATCCGCCCCGGCGGGGAGGTGCGGGTGTCGAACTTCCTGCTGTGGCAGAGCGCCTACAGCGAGTTTTATTTCTGCGACACCCTTTGGCCGGACTTCACGGAAAAGGACTTAGACCGGGCTCTTTGCGCCTATCAGTCCCGGGAGCGAAGATTCGGCGGTATCAAGTGAGGATAGACTATGGTAAAGAGAATTTTGGTAGCCGCGGTGGGCATCCCGGCGCTGCTTTTCATTATGTGCTGGTGTCCCCCCTGGGCCACGGCGGTGCTTTTGGTGCTGCTGTGCGCCATTGCCGCCCACGAGCTGATGGCGGCCCTTTGCACAAAGCCCATTGCCAACCGCTGGTGGGGCTGCGCCGCCATCCTGGCGGCCCTGGTGACCCTGGCCCCCTGGCTGCGGCAGACGGAGGGGCCGGTTGGCGCCGTGCTCACCTGGCTCACGGCGGCCTTCACGGCGGTGCTGTTTTTTGCCCTCATCATGGAGCACGGCAAGGAAGGCGGCCTTCGGTTTTATGACCTTTGCATCATGGCCGTGGCCGGCGTGGCCATCCCCATGGCTCTGGGGTGCCTGCTGCGCCTGCGGCTTTTGGATCACGGTGCGGGGCTGGTGATAATCCCTCTGGTGGCGGCCTTCTGCTCCGACTCCATGGCCCTTTTCACCGGCATGGCCTGCGGCCGGCACAAGCTCATCCCCAGCGTGAGCCCCAACAAGACCCGGGAGGGCGCCGTGGGCGGCCTGGTGGGCGGCATGGTGGGTATGGTGCTCTTCCGCATCGTGTTCTTTCTGGTCACCGAGGTGCAGCTGCACATCGGCTGGTGCCTGCTGATGGGCCTGGTGGGCGCGCTGCTGGGGCAGATGGGGGACCTGGTATTCTCCTGCATCAAGCGGGAGAGCGGCATCAAGGACTATGGCCGCCTGCTGCCCGGCCACGGCGGTGTGCTGGACCGCTTTGACAGCGTGATCTTCGCTGCGCCGCTGATCTGGCTCCTGGCCGGCAGTGCGGCGCTCTATTGAGGGATCGAGCTATGAGCAAGGTCATCTCCGTGCTGGGCTCCACCGGCACCATCGGCACAAAGACCCTCCAGGCGGCCCGGGAGCTGGGCCTCACCGCGGCGGCTCTGGCCGCCGGAAGAAATGTGGATGTCATGGAACAGCAGGTGCGGGAGTTTCGCCCGCGCCTTGCTGTGCTTTATGATAAAGACGCAGCGGATACGCTGCGCCGGCGGATAAGCGACCTGGACACAGAGGTGCTCTCCGGTGGAGAGGGCCTGCGCCGGGCCGCCGCCGCGCCGGAGGCCGACACCGTGGTCACCGGTCTGGTGGGGGCCGTGGGCTTGGAGCCCACCCTGGCCGCCATCGCCTTGGGCCGGCGCATCGCCCTGGCCAACAAGGAGACCCTGGTCTGCGCCGGGGAGCTGGTGATGGAGGCCGCCCGCCGCTGCGGGGCGCAGATCGTGCCCGTAGACTCCGAGCACAGCGCCATTTTCCAGTGCCTCCAGGGCTGCCGGGACCGCGGCGAGATCCGCCGCCTGTGGCTCACCTGCAGCGGCGGCCCCTTCTATGGCAAAAGCTATGAGGAGCTGGAAAAAATGCGCCCGGAGGACGCTCTCAAGCACCCCAACTGGCACATGGGGGCCAAGATCACCATCGACAGCGCCACCCTGATGAATAAGGGCCTGGAGCTCATCGAGGCCATGCGGCTCTATGAGCTGCCCTTGGAGCAGGTGGAGGCGGTGATCCACCGCCGGAGCATCGTCCACTCCCTGGTGGAATTCCGGGATGGCGCGGTGCTGGCCCAGCTGGGCACGCCGGACATGGCCCTGCCCATCCGCTATGCCCTGAGCTACCCCCACCGGGCGGCCACGGCGGCGGAGCCCCTGGATCTTCTGACCTGCGGGCCCCTGGACTTTGCCGCGCCCGATGAGAGGGCCTTCCGCTGCCTTGCCATCGCCAAGGCCTGCGCCCGGCAGGGTGGCACCGCCTGCGCCGTGATGAACGCCGCCAACGAGGAGGCGGTGGGGCTCTTCCTGCGGGGGGCCATCGGCTTTAACGACATCCACCGCCGGGTGGAGGACGCCCTTTGTCGGGTGGAGGTGAAATATCATCCCGCCCTGGCGGATATACTGGAAGCAGACCGTCTGGCCCGCCGGGCGGTACTTGAAGCGTAAAGGAGGTCGCTCATGACGACCGTTGTCTATATCGTGGTGGCCATCCTCATGTTCGGCATTCTCATCGCCGTCCATGAGCTGGGCCACTTTCTGGCGGCCAAGGCCTGCGGTGTGCGGGTGAATGAATACGCCATCGGCATGGGCCCCGCCATCTGGAAAAAGCAAAAGGGGGAGACCCTCTATTCCTTCCGGGCGGTGCCCTGCGGGGGCTACTGCGCCATGGAGGGGGAGGAGGAGAGCTCCGACGATCCCCGGGCCCTGAACAACAAGGGCTTCTGGGCCAAGGCGCTGATCTTCGTGGCCGGCGCTTTTATGAATTTCCTGGCGGGGCTGATCATCATCCTGGTGCTCTACAGCGGGGCCAAGGCATTCTTTACCCCCACCATCGTGGGCTTTGCCGAGAACTGCCCCCTGGAGCGCGCCGACGCCCTGCAGACGGGGGACACCATCCTCTCCATCAACGGGGAGCGGGTCTATATGTACAGCGATATCAACCTGCTGCTCTCCCTGGACAAGGACGGCGTCTATGACCTGACGGTCCGCCGGGCCGGCGGAGAAAAGGCGGTGCTCAAGGATCTGACCATGGAGCGCCGGGAATACAAGGATCAAAGAGGCCAGCCCTATACCGGACTGGGCATCTATTTCGGCGCCGAGGAGGCCGATTTCGGCGACCGCATCGGCTATAGCTTCCGCAACGCGGCGGATTTTGTGCGCATGGTGCGCCTGTCTCTGAAGATGCTCTTTACCGGCCAGGCGGGTCTCCGGGATGTCAGCGGCCCGGTGGGCATCGTCACCACCATGACCCAGGTGGGGCAGCAGTCCGGCAGTTTCCGGGCGGCGGCCCAGAACATCGCCTACCTGGCGGCCCTCATCGCCGTGAACCTGGCGGTGATGAACCTGCTGCCCCTGCCGGCCCTGGATGGCGGCAAGCTCTTCTTTTTGGTGGTGGACGCCATCACCCTGGCCCTCTTCGGCAAGAAGATCCCCGACAAGTACGAAAACTATATACACATCGCCGGACTGGTGCTGCTGCTGGGCTTCATGCTGCTGATCACCTTCAGCGATGTGTGGAAGCTCTTTCAGTGAAAGAGGGGGGAGGATATGACACGAAAGATCCGCGTGGGTGCGGTGGAGATAGGCGGCGGCGCCGCGGTCTCCGTTCAGTCCATGTGCAACACGAAAACCGAGGATGTCCCCGCCACCGTGGCGCAGATCCGGGCCTTAGAGGCCGCCGGCTGCGATATTGTCCGCGTGGCGGTGCCCACCATGGAGGCCGCCCGGGCCATTGGCGAGATACGCCGGAATATCCGCATCCCCCTGGTGGCGGACATCCACTTCGACTACAAGCTGGCCCTGGCCTGCGTGGAGCAGGGGGCGGACAAGATCCGCATCAACCCCGGCAACATCGGCTCCAAGGAGCGTACCCGGGCCGTGGCGGATGCCTGCCGGGAGCGGGGCATCCCCATCCGCATCGGTGTCAACGGCGGGTCGCTGGAAAAAGACCTGCTGCAAAAATACGGCGGCGTCACGCCGCAGGCACTTTTTGAAAGCGCCATGGGCCATGTGCGCCTGCTGGAGGCGGTGAACTTCTCCGACATCTGCATCAGCGTCAAGTGCTCCCGGGTGCCGGTGAACATGGCGGCCTATGCGCTTTTGCATGAGGCGGTGGATTACCCCCTGCACCTGGGGGTCACTGAGGCGGGCACCCCCCGAATGGGAGAGCTTAAATCTGCCATCGGCATCGGCGGGCTTTTGTGCCGGGGCATCGGCGACACCATCCGCGTGTCCCTTACCGCCGACCCGGTGGAGGAGGTCTATGCCGCCCGGCGCATCCTCCGGGCCTGCGGCCTGCAAAGAGGCGGTCCGGATCTCATCGCCTGCCCCACCTGCGGCCGGACAAGGTATGACATGATCCCCCTGGCCAACGAGGTAGAGCGCCGCCTGGAGCAGTGCAGCAAGGACATCACCGTGGCGGTGATGGGCTGCGTGGTCAACGGTCCCGGCGAGGCCGCGGCGGCGGATGTCGGCATTGCCGGCGGAGATGGCGAGGGCCTGGTATTCGCCCACGGTAAGCCACTCTATAAGGTGCCCCAGGACCGGCTGGTGGACGCCCTTTTCGAGGAGATCGAGAAGTTCTGAGCTCCGCCCGGCGCAAAAGAACACAGAGGAAAAGGAAGCGCTTATGTGCGAAAAAGTCCCGTTTTTTGATTTTTTTGAAGATTTCGTACCCCCTCGGGAGCTGCGGCTGCTGCTGCATGACGCCCGGGTCATCGGCGGTACCATGCATAAGGAGAGCCGCACCATGGAGCTGGAGCTGGAGGCCGGCGAGGCCCTGCCTCCGGCGGCCCGGGAGACTCTGCGGCAGCTCTTGATGGAGAAGTACGGCTTCGCGGATCTCACCCTCAGCGTCCGTACCCCGGCGAAGCCCGTGAGGAAGGACGCCGCTCCCGGCAAGGCCCAGGAGGCCGCGGTGCTTTTGGGCAAGCCAATACGGGGCAAGGCCGTCCCCATGGAGGGCCTCTCTCCCAAGATGGGCATGGTGGCGGTGGAGGGCAAGGTATTTTCCATGGATGCCCATGAGACCCGCCGCCCCGGCATGTGGATCGTGAGCTTTGATATGACCGATCTCCGGGGCAGCGTCAGCGTCTGCAGGTTCACCGAGGAAAAGGAGGCCCTGGCTCTGCAGAGCGCCATCCGTCCGGGAATGTACCTGAAGGTCCAGGGCATGGTGGAGCTGACCCGGGACGGCAAGGATGTGCAGATACGCCCCGTGAACATCGAGACCGCCGAGCACCAGCCCCGGAAGGACACGGCGCCCGACAAGCGGGTGGAGCTGCACCTCCATACCCAGATGTCCAATATGGACGCCCTCACGGATGTGGGCAGCGCGGTGAAGCTGGCCGCCTCCTGGGGCCACAAGGCCATCGCCATCACCGACCACGGCGTGCTCCAGGCCTTCCCCGGGGCGGTGAAGGCCGCCAAGGGCAAGATCAAGGTCATCTTCGGCGTGGAGGGCTATTACATCAACAACTTAGATGACCGCATCGCCGTCCACGGCCCTTTGGACCAGGCGTTTTCCGATGAGGTGGTGTGCTTCGATATAGAGACCACGGGCCTCCATGTGAATACCGAGGCCATCACGGAGATCGGCGCCGCGGTGCTGAAGAATGGCGAGATCACCGAGACCTTTCAGACCTTCGTGAACCCCAACCGGCGCCTGACGCCGGAGATCATCGGCCTCACGGGCATCACCGATGAGATGCTCAAGGATGCCCCGCCTCTCAAGGAAGCCCTGGAGAAGTTCCTGGCCTTCGTCAACGGCAGGCCCCTGGCCGCCCACAACGCGGAGTTTGACATCAGCTTTATCCGGGCGGGCTGCAAGAAGACGGGCCTGCCCTTCGACCCCGCCTATATCGACACGCTGATCCTGGCGCAGAACCTCCTGCCGGAGCTCAACAAGCACAAGCTGGATATCGTGGCGGAGCACCTGGATCTGCCCGCCTTCAACCACCACCGGGCCAGCGACGATGCCGCCATGGTGGGCTACATGCTCATTCCGTTTTTTGAAAAAATGCGCCGTGAGCATGGCATTGAGCGCCTCCAGCAGATCAACGACCTGATGCTCAAGCTGCGTCCGGGCGGCAACAAGGCCAAGCGCCGCCCCAAGCACATCATCCTCCTGGCCAAGAACAAGCTGGGCCTCAAGCACCTTTATCAACTCGTTTCCGCCAGCAACCTCCGGTATTTCCACCGCAAGCCCATCATTCCCAAAACGGAGCTCATCGCCCACCGGGAGGGGCTCATCATCGGCTCGGCCTGCGAGGCAGGGGAGCTGTTTCAGGCGGTGGCGGATCACAAGGATTGGGCGGAGCTCAAGCGCATCGCCTCCTTCTACGACTACCTGGAGATCCAGCCGGTGTGCAACAACATGTTCCTGCTGCGGGAGGGAAAGGTCCGCTCCCTGGAGGACCTCCGGGACCTCAACCGCACCATCGTGAAGCTGGGGGCGGAGCTGGGCAAGCCCGTGTGCGCCACCGGGGATGTCCACTTTCAGGAGCCGGAGGACGAGGTCTACCGCCACATCCTCCTGGCCAGCCAGAAGTTCACCGATGCAGACCAGCCCCTGCCCATCTACTTCAAGACCACCGATGAGATGCTGGAGGAATTCAGCTACTTAGGGGAGGAGACGGCCCACAAGGTGGTGGTGGACGACCCCAACTACATCGCCTCCCTGGTGGAGAATGTGGAGCTTTTGCCCGGCGGGCAGCTTTTCCCGCCCCGGCTCGAGAACTCCGAGCAGGAGCTGAACCAGATGGTGTGGGACAAGTGCCACGAGCTCTATGGCGAAAACCCGCCGCAGCTGGTTATCGACCGGCTGAATGTGGAGCTGAACAGCATTCTCGGCAAATACGATGTGGTGTACATGTCCGCCCAGAAGCTGGTGCAGCGCTCTCTGGAGAGCGGCTATCTGGTGGGCTCCCGGGGCTCCGTGGGCTCGTCGCTGGTAGCGTATATGTCCGGCATCACGGAGGTCAACTCCCTGCCGCCGCACTACCGCTGCCCCAAGTGCCGGAATGTGGAGTTCGTGCTGGATAGCCCCTATGGCTGCGGCGCGGATATGCCGGACAAGACCTGCCCCGTGTGCGGCACAAAATATGTCAAGGACGGCTTTGACATCCCCTTTGAGACCTTCCTGGGCTATGGCGGCGGCAAGGTGCCGGATATCGATCTGAACTTCTCCGGTGAATACCAGGCCCGGGCCCACCGCCACGCCGTGGAGATGTTCGGCGAGACCCAGGTGTTCCGGGCGGGTACCATCGGTACCCTGGCGGAGAAGACCGCCTTCGGTATGGTGAAAAAGTACCTGGAGGAGCGGGGAGAGACCGCCGGCAATGCGGAGCTCAACCGCCTGACCGCCGGCTGCGTGGGCGTAAGGCGCACCACCGGCCAGCACCCCGGCGGCCTGGTGGTGGTGCCCGACGACATGGATGTGGAGGACTTCACCGCCGTGCAGCACCCGGCGGACGATGCCGGCAGCGACACCGTCACCACCCACTTTGAATACCACTGCATGGAGGATAACCTCCTGAAGCTGGATATGCTGGGCCACGATGACCCCACCATGATCAAGTACATGGAGGACCTCACCGGCGTCAACGCCCGGGAGATACCCCTGGACGACCCGGACACCATGTCCATCTTCACCTCCTCCAAGGTGCTGGGCTATGAGCACGATCCCATCGTGGGGGAGACCGGCGCCGTGGCCATCCCGGAGTTCAACACCCGCTTTACCCGGGGGATGCTCATGGACACCCAGCCCCGGGATTTCAACACCCTGGTGCGGCTGTCGGGCTTTTCCCACGGCACGGATGTGTGGATGGGCAACGCCCGGGATCTCATTTTGAGCGGCACCGCCTCGGTTCTGGAGACCGTGGGCTG
The DNA here is from genome assembly GCA_934591705.1 of uncultured Oscillospiraceae bacterium. Lineage (GTDB taxonomy): Bacteria > Bacillota > Clostridia > Oscillospirales > Oscillospiraceae > Vescimonas. The sequence continues at coordinate 7,380 of CAKTPM010000027.1, read as the reverse complement.
CCGCGACGACATCATGCTCTACCTCATCAAGATGGGCCTGGACCCCAAGATGAGCTTCAAGATCATGGAGGCCGTGCGAAAGGGCAAGGTCAAGAAGGGTGATGCAGGAGATTGGCCCATGTGGGTGGAGCAGATGCACGCCCACCAGGTTCCCCAGTGGTACATTGACTCCCTGGCCAAGATCGGCTATCTTTTCCCCAAGGCCCACGCCGTTGCCTATGTGACCATGGCCTTCCGCATCGCCTGGTTCAAGGTCCACCGGCCCCTGGCGTTTTACGCCGTGTACTTCTCCATCCGGGCCAAGGCCTTCGATGCCGAGTACTGCTGCGCGGGCATGGACGCCGTGAAGAAGAAGATCCGCGAGATCGAGAACAACAAGGACGCCACCAATGTGGAGCAGGACCTGCTGACCACCCTGGAGGTGTGCTACGAGTTCTACCTCCGGGGCTTCCACTTCGACACCATCGACATCTACGAGTCCGACGCCACCATGTTCAAGATCAAGGGGGACGATACGCTCCTGCCGCCCTTTATCACCGTTCGGGGCCTGGGGGAAACGGCGGCACTGGACACCGTGGAAAAGCGAAAGGGCAAGACCTTCATCTCCGTGGAGGAGTTTTCTGAATGCTGCAGCAAGCTCTCCAAGACCCACATCGAGCAGCTCAAGGCCCTGGGCAGCTTCGCCGGCATGGCAGACACCAGCCAGGTGAGCTTCTTTTAAGGAAGGGCCGCCAAAGACCGTAAAAAAATTCCGCCCCGAGGGGCGGAATTTTTTTATGTTGTCGTTGGATGTTCCTTTTTCTTCCCCAGATCCAGCTGGGCCAGGATCACGGCGGCGAACATCAGCACGCAGCCCAGATACTCCCGGCCGGTCATGGACTCGTGGGCGATGAGCGCACCGGAGACCACGGCGAATACGCTCTCCAAGCTCAGGAGGATGGTGACCACCGTGGGGTTGGAGCCCTTCTGGGCCAGGATCTGCAGGGTGTAGCCCACGCCGCTGGAGAAAACGCCCACATAGAGGATGGGCAGGGTGCAGGCCAGGATGGCATCCCAGTCCGGCATGGCGAAGATGGAGGTGGAAACGGAGATGTCCCCGATGCCGTTGGCGCCCAGAAGGGTGCAGACGATTTTGATGAGGGTGGCCCACAGGGCTGCCACCAAGAACTGCACGCAGGAAAGGCGCACGCCGTCCACCGTGGCGGTGAAGTGGTCGATGACGAGGATGTGGGCGGTGAAGCACACGGCGCACACCAGCACCAGCAGGTCGCCGGGGGCCAGCCGGAACTCACCCTCAATGCAAAGGAGGTACAGCGCCACCACGGACAGCACCACGGCGATCCACACCGGCAGCTTGACCTTGCGCTTGAACAGCAGGCCCGCCACAGGCACCAGCACCACATACAGCGCCGTGATGAAGCCCGCCTTACCGGCGGTGGTGCCGGCGGAGAGGCCCGCCTGCTGGAAGTTGGAGGCGATGGCCAGGGCCGTGCCGCAGCACAGGCCGCCGATCCAGAGCTGGCGGTTGGCCGCCTTCTTCTCGGCGGGGGACAGCACGGGCTTATTTTTCTGCACCTTATCGAAGATGACGATGATCACCAGCAGGGCCACCACCGCCACATAGCAGCGAATGGCGTTGAAGGTGAAGGGGTCGATGACATCGGCGCACTTGTCCTGCGCCACGAAGGCGGTACCCCAGATGAAGGCAGCCAGAATGGGGAACAGCACCTGACGGACTTGATTGTGTTTCATAGATCTGCGGATCCTTTCTCTATCTGCAAAATTTCAAAAGTGGATTCTTTTACTTATCCTGGGGCGGACCGGTATGCCAGCGGAACCTCCGCTCCTCACCGCGGACCAGCCGCTGGATGTTCTCCCGGTGGCAGTAGATCACAAGCCCGGCCAGGATAACGCTCAGGGCGGTGTAGAGCACGCTCTGGCCGCAGAAGAACCAGGTAGTAAAGGGAATGCTGGCGGCGGCGGTGATGGAGCCCAGGGACACATACTTCGTCAGCAGCCACAGGGCCGCGAAAAGCCCCCAGGCCACCAGGGCGACGCGCCAATTGAGAAGCCACAGCATGGCGCCGCCGGAGAGGATGCCCTTACCGCCCTTGAAGCCGAAGAACACCGGGAACATATGCCCCAGCTCGCAGCCCAGGCCCCCTAAGAGGATGCCCAGGTGCCAGTCACCGGCGAAGTGGAACAGGAGAAAGCCCCCCATCAGGCAGGCCAAAACGGCCTTGCCCATGTCGATGAGGATGACGCCCAGGGCGAACTTGGCGCCGTAGGTGCGATAAAAGTTGGTGAGACCGGCGTTGCCGCTGCCGTGCTTGCGGACATCATCCTTGATGATGAAGTGGCTCACCAGCACGGCGCCGTTGAGGCAGCCCCAGAAATAGCCCAGCACCATGGCAATGAGGGCCATGCCGGCACAGATAAAGGTAAAGCTGTCATTCATCAGTCGTTATCCTCGCCCTTCTCCCGCACGGTCATGATGATGGGCGTGCCCTCCAGGCCGAAGACGCTGCGTATCTGATTCTCCAGGTAGCGCCGATAGGAGAAGTGAAAGAGCTTCTTATCGTTGCAGAACACCACGAAGTGGGGGGGCTGGATGCCCACCTGGGTCATATAGTAGATCTTCAGGCGGCGGCCCTTGTCCGTGGGCGGCTGCACACGGGTCTGAGCATCGGCCAGCACGCTGTTGAGCATGCCGGTGGTGATGCGGGTGTGGGCCTGCTCGTTGACATAGTTGATGAGCTCAAAGAGCCGGGGCACCCGCTGGCCGGTGGCGGCGGAGATGAACACGATGGGGGCATAGGTCATGTAGGAGAGATCCCGGCGGATGTCCTCCCGCATGCGGTCCATGGTCTTGCCGTCCTTTTCCACCAGGTCCCACTTGTTCACCACGATGATGCAGGCCTTGCCGGCGTCATGGGCGAGCCCGGCCACCTTGGTGTCCTGCTCGGTGACGCCCTCCTGGGCATCGATCATGATGAGGCACACATCGCTGCGCTCAATGGCCATGGTGGCCCGGAGCACGGAGTATTTCTCAATGACATCCTCCACCTTGGACTTCTTGCGCATGCCGGCGGTGTCGATGAAGTTATACTTGCCCTTGTCGTTTTCAAAATAGCTGTCGATGGCGTCCCGGGTGGTGCCCGCCACATTGCTGACGATCACGCGCTCTTCGCCCAGGATGCGGTTGGTAAGCATGGACTTGCCCACATTTGGCTTGCCGATGATGGCCACCTGGATGACATCGGAGTCCTCCTCCTGCTCATCGGCAGGGGGGAAGTGGGCGATGCAGGCATCCAGCAGGTCACCGGTGCCGTGGCCGTGGACGGCGGAGATGGCGATGGGGTCGCCCAGACCCAGGTTGTAGAACTCATAAAAATCCGGGTCCACGGTGCCGGTGGCGTCCACCTTGTTCACCGCCAGCACAATGGGCTTGCGGCTTTTTTGCAGCATGCTCGCCACCTCGTGATCCGAGGCGGTGAGGCCGGTTTTGATGTCGGTGACAAATACGATCACCGTGGCGTTGTCGATGGCGATCTGGGCCTGCTCCCGCATGAAGGTCAGGATCTGGCTGTCGGTGTTGGGCTCGATGCCGCCGGTGTCCACCAGGGTGAACTTCCGGCCGCACCACTCGCTTTCACCGTAGATGCGGTCCCGGGTGACGCCGGGGGTGTCCTCCACGATGGAGAGGCGCTTGCCGATGAGCTTGTTAAAGAGCATGGACTTGCCCACATTGGGCCGTCCCACAATGGCGATCATGGGTTTAGACATGGTGTACCTCCTCGAGTATGGTATCCAGTAAGTCGCCGCCGTCCAGGCCCACCACCTGCACGGGGCAGGATAGCTCTTCGGACAGGCGCGCGACGGTATAATCATCCAAAAATACGCTCTCGCCGTGGCGCAGCATGTGCAGGGGGATCAGCACCCGGCGGCCCGACACCCGGCCCCGGAGCTGGGCGGAGATGTCCTGACCGGTCAAGAGACCCGCCACATCGATGGTGTGGCCGAAAAAGTCGTTCTGCACGGCGATGACCTCCCCCTCCACGGTGGGGAAGCGCCGGCGCAGCCGCTCCACCAGCTCCCGCAGGAAGGGGGCGGCGGACACGCCGGTGGCGATGGTGAAGGGGGTGACCCGCTTCTCGCCGGGCTCCTCGCAGCCCAGGGCGGCCATGAACTCCTGCTCTAAGGAGCGCAGGAGACCCACGCCGTTTTCAAGCTGGCGATAGCCCTCGTAGTAATCCTCCTGCGGCAGGGGAAGCCCCGCCCGGAGGTACAGCTCGTCGGCGCAGAAGAAGCGCCGTGTGCCAAAGCGCCGCAGGTTCTCTTGTCCGAACTCCTCGGCGATGGCGATGATGTCCCGTGCATCCTCAGAGCTGACGGGGCGCAGCTTGGCAAGACCCTGGCGGTACTTGGTGATGCCCACCGGCACCAGCGAGCAGCTGGAGAACTGCCACTCCGTCAGGTCGCGGAGGGTGCGGCGCAGTTGCTCGCCGTCGTTCCAGCCGGGGCAGATGACGATCTGCCCGTTCATGACGATGCCCGCCTTGCAGAACGCCTGAATATAGTCCAGCGACCGCTGGGCATTCTTATTGCCCAGCATGGTGCAGTGGAGCTGGGGGTCGGTGGTGTGGACAGAGACATTGATGGGGGAGATGTGCAGATCGATGATCCGCTGTGCCTCCCGCTCCGAGAGGTTCGTAAGGGTGGTATAGTTCCCCAGAAGAAAGCTCAGGCGCTCGTCATCGTCCTTGATATAGAGACTCTTGCGCATATTCGGCGGCATCTGGTCCACGAAGCAGAAGATGCAGTGGTTGGCGCACTGGTGCATCTCGTCCATGAGATAGGTCTCAAAGTTCAGCCCCAGGTCCTGGCCCTCCTGCTTGCGGATGTGCAGGCGGCGGGCGGTCTTGTCCGGCCGCTGCAGCTCCAAGTCGCATACGGGGTCGTAGCCGTAAAAGCGGTAGTCCAGCACATCCACAATGGGATGGGCGTTGATGGAAAGGAGCTTTTCTCCCACCTCCACCCCCGCTCTCTCCGCTGGACTGCGGCGGTCGATAGAGATAATGACTGTTGACATGGCATAGCTCCTTTCCGATAAACCTGCAACTATACATTATATAGGAAGAGTGCCGGGAAAGCAAGTAGAAAAACCGCCTCCCCCGGCCCTTTCCGCTGCCGGGGCGGGGGAGGGCCGGGCCCGGGACGCCAGCCCCGGCCGGGCGCGATAAAAAGACCGGGAAGAAATTCTCTTCCCGGTCTTTTATGGAGCGTTTGAAGGTGAGATCAGTTGGCCACCTTGGACTTGATCTCCTTGACCTGACGGCCGTTGTAGGTACCGCACTCGGGGCACATTCTGTGGGGCGCGCGCAGAGCGCCGCACTTGGGGCAAGCTACCAGATTGGGAGCGGACAGCTTCCATACGCTGGAGCGTCTCTTATTGCGTCTTTGCTTGGATACTTTTCCCTTAGGGACTGCCATGTTGACACCTCCTTGGTCATAAACTGCGGTTGCAGTGAAATTATAAGGTTATTTTTGCTCCAGAAGCTGGGCCAGCTTGGCCAGCCGGGGATCCACTTCCTTTTTGCAGCGGCAGGTCTCGCGGTTGAGATTCACGCCGCAGCCGGGGCACAGACCCTTACAATCCTCGGAGCAGAGGAATTTTGTGTCCATCGAAAGGATAAACGCCGTGCGGGCGAGGTCACCCAGATCCACCTCATCCTTGTCCAGCAGCACGATGTCCTCATCATCGTCAAATTGCCGTTCCTCTGCGAGAACACAAGAGTACTGGGCGGTCTTTTCCTCAGAGAACGCTTCGGCGCAGCGGTCGCAGACGCAGTGGAGCGTCGTCTGCATCTGCATGTCGCACAAAAGCATGCCGGCCTTATTCTGAAGCAGCCCTTCCACTTGGACCGGTTCGGAAACAGGATTGCCCGCGCCGAAGGTCAGGTCGGAAAGATCCAGCGTAAAGCGGAACTCCTGCCGGGCCCCGGGCGTGTGCAGCAGCTTGTTGACATTCAAATGCATAATCCACCTCGTAATGACACGCGTAATATTATAGGGTATTGGAAAGCGGTTGTCAAATACTTTTTCACAAATATTTTGACATTTTGCAAATTTGCGGTAGAATAGCACCAGAAACACCGAGAGGAGCCCAGGGATGAAGGAACTGACCGTAGGAAAAAACGATGCCGGGCAGCGGCTGGACCGCTTTATCGCCAAGAGCCTGCCCCTTTTGCCCAGCGCCCTGCTGCAAAAATATATCCGCCTCAAGCGCTTCCGGGTCAACGGCGTCCATGTGAAGGGGGATGCCCGGCTCAGGGAGGGGGATGTCCTGCAGCTCTACATCAACGATGAGTTCTTCGATAAGCCGCGGGAGGATAACCTCTTTCTCACTCTCTTTCGCCCGCAGCTGACGGTCGTCTATGAGGATGAAAACCTCCTTTTGCTGGATAAGCGGCCCGGGCTTGTGGTCCATGCCGACGAGCAGGAGAAGGTGAACACCCTCATCAACCACATCCAGGCCTATCTCTACCAGAAGAAGGAGTGGAGCCCCCGGTGGGAAAACGCCTTCACCCCGGCGCTGTGCAACCGCATCGACCGCAATACCGGCGGCATCGTCATCGCTGCCAAGAATGCCGAGACCCTGCGCATCGTCAATGAAAAAATACGCGATCGGGAGATCGACAAGCGCTACCTCTGCATCACCGTGGGCTGCCCCCGTCCTGAGAAGGGGCGCATCGAATGCTTTTTGCTGAAGGACGAGCAGAAAAAAGAGGTAAAGGTCTATCACCGGCCCGTGGCCGGAGGCAAGACCGCCGTCACGGACTATGAGGTCCTGGAGACCCGGGGGGAGCTGTCTTTGGTGGAGGTGGCCCTGGAGACCGGCCGCACCCACCAGATACGCGCCTCCTTCGCCGACAGGGGCACGCCCCTTTTGGGGGACGGCAAGTACGGCCGGGGGGAGGTAAACCGCCGCTACGGCGAGACCCGTCAGGCCCTTTATTCCTACAAGCTGACCTTTGATCTGCCCACCGATGCGGGCATTCTCAACTACCTCCGGGGGCGGACATTCACGGTGGAAAATGTGCCGTTCCGGGCAAAATATTTCGGCTGAAAACATCGTGCGGGGCTGTTGACGCGGCTTTGCACGATTTTTTTCTAAAAAACGGGAAAATCCATTGACTTTCCTGGCGCTTTTATATATAGTGTAGCTGCTTTCTTTCGACGAAAAAAGAGGCGTGGGAACAGACGCCGGTGATTTTCGCCGGGGGGAGGTTATTTTATGAACGAACGGGGGAGGATAAATGTCCAAAGAGTTGATTCGCCTGCGGAACCTCTGCATGGCGTTTGACGACGAGCTGGTTC
>CAKTPM010000026.1 GCA_934591705.1 uncultured Oscillospiraceae bacterium | reverse complement strand
ATAATGCCGCCGTGGGTATTGGCGAAGGCAGAGTAGGTTTCCCAAATGCTTTTGGGCAGACCGCCAAGGGCTTTCTTTGCCTCAATGCGGTTGTTCTCCCGATACTGCTCGATTTTGGAAAAGTCAATCATGGTTTTCCTCCTTTACGAGCTCTATGATATCGCAGAAGTCGCAATCCAGCACGGTACAGATTTTCGTCAGGATTTCTGTACTGACATGCTGATTCTTGCCCAGTTTGGCAAGGGCGGTGGTGGACATACCAGTGGCTAAGCGGAGATCCTTCTTTTTCATGTTTTTATCAATCAGGAGTTTCCACAGCTTATTATAACAAATCGTCATCGTAACACCTCGTGTCAGAGTATACACTAATACGGGTTAATTCTAACACAGCAGCTTCAGTTTGTCTATTGAAAATCCAATTTTCAGATTCGTGATGTCCTTTCCAGACGAGAGATTTTGAATTATAAACTGGCAAAGGATAACCGCAGGAATGCTTTTTTGCTCTCCTGCGGTTATTTCTTTGTTTATGCGGCGCAATTTTTGAGGTCAGCCCATGATGCCGATTTTGTTGCCGTTTTCGTACATATCCTCGGCGTACTCGACTTGGTTGGGTCCCTGGCTTTCTATCCAGCCAAAGCCGGGGACATAGACCATATCCGCCAGTTCGTTATCATTAGCTATTGACTCCGGTGCCGTTTTTGGTTCAAGTTGCGCGGGCTGTACCGGGGTGGGATCTGTCTGCGTAGGAGGTGCAGATTTCTGTTCTGCCACGGGTTCATCTTCTATTTCCGGTGCAGGGACGGGTAGCTCCTCAGTGGTTGTTTCCGGGGCTGATTTAGTTTCCGGCATTTCCGTTTCTTTCTTTTCTGTTACCACTGGCAGCACCGGTTTCTCTGCTTCCGGAAGCGTCGGCTGTGGAGCGATCACGGCGGTCGTTTCGCTCGGTGTGGGTGTTTTCTCGACCTTTTCGGTCTGTGGCCACACGGCGGCACACAGGGCGAGGCAGGCGGTGATTGCAGTAGTAACGATGAATCTCCTTTTCATTTCATTCATTCTCCTCCCAATGTAAATTTTCTTATGCCCTGCGGCGTTTTACCAGAGCGCATGAATTCGTTTGTGTCATCTTCGACTAACATAGAAATTATCAGAGCTGTCTCAAGCCCGTCGATAAAGCTATCAAGGTCTGCATCATTATTGAGAAGATTCTTGTCTTCCGCAATTTGAAGCAGGTTTTGTCGTTCGATAGCCGCCATCATTTTCACCATCGCATGATACCGCTCCACATTTTCTTTCTTTTTTTCAGGATTGGTCTGCGGTTTGTGAAATCGATCATACACCGCTCGCCATAGTTTATCTCTCATGTAGTTTCCTCCTTATGATGTTCCTTTTGAGATATGAAACGAGTGCCCAGTCTCCCGGTTTGACAGGAGGCTAAGCACTCGTTTTCACAATTATTCAGTTCTGCGGACAGCTTCCACGCCAGTGTAAATCCGGAGATGAAACTGTCGATGGAAGTGTCTTCGGCAATGCGGTCCTTGGCATCGATAATCTGGAGCACCAGCCTACGTTCGGGTTTCTCCAGCACCTCAATCAAAGCCTTGTGGCAATCCTCTATTTCTTGCCGGGGTTCTGAAAGTTCCGGCGGAGTGTAGAAGCAGTCATATAGTCCTTTGATCAGCTTGTATTTCATGGGCTTCGCCTCCTTGTGACACAAACATATACCACACATTTTGCGGAATAGCTATCAGAATTTCAGAAGAGTATCCAGAACATTTGCCGCCTGCTGAAGCTCGCCCTGAGTGGCTTCGTTTGGTACATCTTCATCCTTTTGCACCTTGTGCGGCAGGTAAGGTTCATAGTTCTGCCGGGTTATCGATGGTCGGTAATGTCCCAGCATCCGTGCCAGTGCCTTGGTTTCCATGCCGTTCCGCAGAGATAGAACGGCGCAGGTGTGCCGGAGATCTGTGAATCGGATGTGGTCAAGCCCCGCCTCCTTGATGATCTCATTATGCATCCGGCGCACCATCTGCGGCGAATAGGGCCTCTGCGTAGCCGGATGCATGAACATCAGCGGACTGTTTGGATGCTTGGCGTGTTCCATGATCAGGAGGTCGACCACCTCCAATGCCAAGGTTATTGTTCTCGTTTCCGAGCCATATTCGATCAGTTCCCGCCGTTCTACAGAGCGCTGCTCTGATATGGTCAGCGTCCTGTTTTTTACATTGAGGTCATCCCATTTCAGGGCGATGAGCTCACCCTGCCGCAGGCCAGCCGTTAAGGCCAGCATGAACATCGGGAGGTAGCCCAGCCGTTCTGCCGCATCCAGATAATCCTCCATCTCCAGCGGCGTCAGCACATTGGCATTGACTTTCTTTGGCTTGGAGTAGTGGAACGCTCTGGCAGGATTATCGCCAATCAGGCCATCCCGTATGGCTTGATCCAAGCATTGCTGCAGCAGGCGGTGGATGTGCCGCATGGTTTCTTCCCCCAAGCCAGAGCTGCCGGGTCGATGATTGCCGAAGCGCCGCCGTTCCTCCAGAAATTCTCCGACCATCTCCGATGTCAATTCAGAGAGCGGTATATCTCCCAAGCCGGGGAGAATATGGTTCTTGAATACATAGTTGTGTGCCGCATAGGTGGTCGGTCTGCTCTGGAACTTATCATAGGTTTCCTGCCAGAAGCTGATGTATTCCCGAAGTGTCATATTCCCACCTCCATGCATTGGCACTGCAGATCCCGAAAGGCTACCCACGGGAGCCTGGCCTGTTTCAGGATTTTCTTGTGTAGATAGTAGAACTCGTATAGCTTATACGGCGCTCCGGTTTTGGGATTGAGGAACACATACGGCAAGTCAGTTTCCGGTATCTGCTTCAGGAGATGTTCTGCTTTGGCGTTGAGCATCAGCAACCGTTGACCCTTGGGGATGTACCTGTAGCGGACATGAAAATCGGCCCACGACAAGGTGATCAGTTCACATTGCCGCAGGCCGCTTGATAGTCCTGTGTAGATGAGGGGGAGCACGCCGAGCTTTTCCGCTGCGTTCAGGTAACGCTGAAGCTGTCCCAGGCGCAGCGGGGCTGCTTGGTATTCCGCTGCCCTGGGTTCCCGGCAGAGCCGCACCGGGTTGTAGGGAATGAGTTGGTCCCGTGCCGCTTCGTCCATGCACCGCCGCAGGAGCAGGTGGACGCACCACACACTTCTGGCACTGAGTCCCCGGCTCTGCAGGCTGTCGTAGAAATCGGTGATTGTCTGCTTTGTCAGGTCAGAGAGAGCCACACTTCCGATGCCGGGGAGGATGTAGCTGTAAATCAGATTGCGGTACCCGCCCTCGGTGTTGCCGTTCCATTTATGGCGGTTGGCGGTGAACCACCGGCCGCACCATTGCCCGACCGTGAGATTATTTTCTTTCTGCATATCATCGCCTCCTTTTGGCAAACGAACAATATCACAGAAAGCAGGAAATAGCTACTGAAAAGAACGGAACATTTGCAGGAAAACCACTGTTCCAGACGCTGCCGATGGCAATCTTTCTTGTCATTCTTGTCAATTGCTAATCACATGACAAAAATCCGGTTTTACAGCCTTATAAGAATCCCCTTGCCGGGCTTATTTCTTTGTTTATGCGGCGCAATTTCTGAGTCGTTCTCTGCGATAGGCCCGGCGGATGCAGGGGCAAATCTGGTCGGAAGCACTTTTAATATACAGAATTTCATCCCATACAAATCCCAAAAGACGGAAGCGGTACCTGAAACGAACAGGGCAAATGAGTTTCAAAGAGGAACCGCAGGAGCGACGGAAAGCGCCAAAGAGGGTGCAAGAGTCCTCGCTGAAGGTTCAGACATAGGTTTGGGTTCAAGAGACCGGGCGTTCGAGTCGCCCCACTCGGACCATAAAAAGGCAGTTGCTGAAGCAACTGCCTTTTTAATGAACTTCGCCCAAGACGGAAGGGTAAAGCTTTTGCCGCTCGTCTGTCCTTGTCGCCGGTGCAGTTACAGGCCAAAGAGCTTTCCCGCAACGAAAACCACACCGCCCGCAAGCAAGAGCATAAGCGCCGTTCCGCATCCGCAGCCACTGTTTCCGCCGGGGGGGTGCCCCGTTGGAGCCGCCGTTGCTTAGCTCGTTCCAAATGAAATAGTCCCTGCCATCCACGCGGCCATCACCATTGAAATCAGGAAATCCAGACATAGCAACCTCCTCTTCACAACACAGTGTACACCTTCTAACAACCACCGGCATGCTTCCTGCTATTTCAAATTCTACCACATATTTTTTTGTTGTAAAGCGCACTTTCCCACCGGCGCAGGATCTCCGCCAGCTCCGGTGTGCCTGCTTTATCACCTTTAAGCTTTGGTGATTTGAGAAGGTGAAATGGCGGACAGTTCCCTGCGCACGGATCAATATCTGGATCATCGGGCAGTTTTCTGCGTTTTGGGAAGAAACATTCTCCATTCGTCTTGTGAAGCGCAAGCGCCTTTGTTATAATGGCTTTGTAAGGTCTTGGTCTACTGCAGCCGATAAGTCCTCGCGCAATCTGCAAGGTCTTTTACAGCCCATGTTATGAGGAGGATATTTTATGAGCAACAAGACAAACGATACCGTTCAGAAAAAATGGACGCAGGCCGCTGCAAAGGAGCTTGTGGTCAAGGCAAAGCAGACCGCCGATAAGGTGCAGCATTCTGTTCTCAAGGCCGCCGACAGAAACGGTGACGGAAAAATTACTGCTGAGGATTTTGGCGTTACCAAGGAGGGAATACTGGAAAAAGCGCAGAAGCTCAAGGACGGTGCAGTTCAGATTGGAGAAAAGGTCAGTGACGCAAAGGCGGAGCTTGACCGCAAGGCCCTTCGCCCGGTTTTCATGGAGGAGCTCTGCTGCCCTGAAAACACACCCGCACTGCTGGCGGCTACGCACATACCCAGCCTGATCTGCATTGTTGAGCGAGACAAAAAGCGAGCAGACAAGGCCGTCTGTGCCGGAGAAATCGGCTATTGGACAAGCGTTAAGGGTGCCGAGATCCTCAACCTTTATGAAGAGAGTGCCGCCCAACTGGGACTGCAGTTTCTACCGAACATCACGCAGACCTTTTACTACATGGATCCCTATAAGCCCTTGGTCTATGTCAGCTTGGACAGCTATTTCGCCTATCTCAAGAAAAACCGTGTCAATGAGTTGGAGCTGATTGCGCAAAGTCTTGGCGCTAAGAGCTTTCGTGTCACCTTTAAGGAGCATCAGAAGGTGATCGTGAGACAGTCTGCGGACGGGGGCTTGAAAGGCAAAGCGAATAAAGCCGATCTTGTCCAGAATCAGGCCAGCCATAACTATGATAAGATCGAGATTGCGGCGGAAACACAGTTCAGCGGTCACTGCGAGCCAAAGATACCCGCACTGGTTTACTTCAGAAACGAAAGTGACATTGAAAAGCTGATCCGTATGCGCCTGGATCAAAGCAACCCCATCAAGTCAAAGGATTTCTGCTTCCAATGCAGCCGCACCTCCGGCATGACAGAGAAGACCGCGGCAAAAATTGATCTCGTCCTGCGGCAGATGAAGTGTGCCGGCACGGCAACACTCAGCAGCGAGGTGCAGCGTGAAGGCCGCACGGAGCTGGAATACCATATTGAGTTTTAACTCTCGCAGATAGGCGATCAGCGACTGCCTAACCGCTTTTTTCGCAGCGCAGATTATCGCAAAGGACGGCATCGGAATGATGCCGTCCTTTGCGATCCAAAATAAAAACCAATTCCGTCATAAAAAAGTCCTCCTTCGTTTGTCTGTGCTCACATTGTAGCGCATCCGAAGGAGGGTTTGGTCGCCCGCGGGGCGACATTTATTCGGTTTTCAGGCGCTCCGCCCACTGGGTTTCCCTGAACCCCACGAGGACAAAATCGTCGCCCACCAGCAGCGGGCGCTTGACCAGCATCCCGTCTGCTGCGAGGAGCTTCAGCATCTCGCCCTCACTCATGGCGGGGAGCTTCTTCTTCAGCGCCATGGATTTATAGAGGAGGCCGCTGGTGTTGAAGAATTTCTTCAGCGGCAGCCCGCTGCGCCGATGCCACGCAGACAGCTCTTCATAAGTAGGATTTTCCATTTTGATGTCTCGGAATGTATAGGAAATGCCGTTCTCGTCCAGCCACTTCTGCGCCTTCTGGCAGGTGGTGCATTTGGGGTAGCAGATAAAAGTCATGGTGGTATGCTCCTTGTTATGAAAGTATATTTTCCTCACGCCGGCTCCCGGGCGGCAGACGGGGCGAAGTATTTTCGCCAGGGGAAGCGGTCATAGAAGGTCCAGGGCCTTTCATAGAAGGCGGAAAAGCGCCCGATGATCCAGCCGTTGATCAGCGCGCAGAGGATGGTCCCCCACTTCACGCCCTCAAAGTGCCAAAGCCCAAAGGCGAGAAAGCTCATGGCCACGCCCACCAGGCAGCTCACGCAGTCGTAGGCGGTCTTGAAGCGGTGGATGTCCGCACCGAAGCGGGCGGAGACCTCCTTCACGAACAGCTCGTAGACCTCCGGAGAGATGTAGGTGTGGAACATGGCGGAGACCCCCGCCGCACAAAAAAGCATCCCCAGCACATAGTAGAGCCCCCGCAGCCACAGGGCATCCGCCGGCAGCAGGGCCCCCAGCCACATGAAGCCGTCCAGCACAAAGCCGTAGACCACCGCCGTGACAAAGGAGAAGAGATACGACACCCGGAAGCGCCGGAGCACCAGGCACATGGCCGCCAGCAGCACCGTCTGGAGGCAGTATTCCGCCATGCCGAAGGTGACAAAGCCATAGACCGGGGACAGCCAGCGGTAGAGCAGATACGCCGGGGCCACCACCATGGAGACGCCGAAGTCGGCCTTCTCCATCAAAACAACGCCCCAGGCGACAAATACGATGCCCCACACATAGGCAAGCTCCGTGCTGAATTTCCGTTTCATAGCCATCCTCCCAAAGAAAAAAATGAGCCCTTACCGTTTGATATAGAAACGGAAAAAGCTCACCCTGATTATACCACGGCTGTCAAGTGCCGCCCCCGGCGCAGGGCGGCTTCGCCCGGCACAGTGGTTATATCAAATTATCTCAAACTGGTATTTGCAATAATACCAGCTCACTGCTATGATGGGGGCATCTTAGGAGAAGGAAGTGTTTCCCATTAACCAGAAAAGCATCAACAAGCTGACTGCCCTGGGCATGATGACCGCCCTGGTATTCGTCAGCAACTATCTGCGCATCACCATGCCCATCGCCATCGGCGGGCGCACCTCTTTCACGCTGGCCAACATCATGTGCTGCCTCGCCGGCCTGCTGCTGGGGCCCATTGGCGGCGTGGCCTCCGGCCTCGGCTCCGCTTTGTATGACCTGACCAACCCGCTCTTTGCGGCGGAGTGCTGGATCACCTTTATCACCAAGGGCATCATGGGCCTGGTGGCGGGTCTCGCCATGAAGGACCGGGTCACGCCCAAGTACGGCCGCTGCACGGCAGCCGCCGCCCTGGGCTGCCTTGCCTACTACATTCTCTACTTCTTCAAGTCCTTTGCCTATGACGGGCTGCTGCTGGGCGGCCTGGCCGCCCCGGTGGCCGCCGGCGCCCTGGTCTTGAAGATCCCCGCCTCCCTCTTCAACGGCGCTGTGGCCATTATCATTGCCCCGCCCCTGTGCCTGGCCCTGCGCAAGGCACTGCAGAAGACCAACCTCCAGCTGCCGTAACGGCAGGCACAGAGCGACATTGTAAAAAAGAAAGACAGGGATGGCTCCCTGCCTTTCTTTTTTCTTGTGTGGGGCAGCGGCCCCTCAGTCCTCCACCACCAGGCGGCCCTCTACCTGACGGCTGAGGTGCTGGTTGACCGTCAGATACTCCTCCACCACATCCCGGGCCGAGGTGGACAGCACCCGGATCTTGCCGTTTTTCTCCGCCTCCTCCAGGGTGATGTTCAAAAACGGCTGGAGGTTGTTGTAATGGTACTTCTGCATGGCCACGGTGTAGAGCCGATCAGGGTGCAGGGGCGCGCCGTCTAAGGTCAGCTCCCGGAAGGTCTGCTCTCCCCGGGACCAGACCATGCGCATCCCGTGGGAAAACTGGTAGAACTCCGTATGCTCCCCCTGAAAGGCCTCCTCCCGCAGGATGTGGCGGAGCATCCGCTCCAGCTGGGTGCCGGTGACCTTGAGCATATACACCGCGTCATCGTAGGGCAGGCACTCCGCCAGATCCGCATAGTGCACCACGGGGCCCAGGGCGTAGCTGCGGATGGCGCCGGAGCCCATGAGCATCAGGTCGATGCCGAAGCTGTCCCGCAGGATATCGGCGATGAGGTTGCCCAGAGAGGTCTCCTGGTTGCGCTTGGGGTGGGTCAGCTCGCAGGTAAAGCGGGTGACGATGCGGTCATATTTTTCCGCGGTGGCGCTTTTGTAGCGCTGGATGAACCGCTCCACCTCCTCGTCCCGGGGGCAGTGGGCATCGTCAATGGGCACCATCTGCCAGGTGAAGGTATCGATGGCGTTGAGGTCGGTGTCCACCATGATGTCGAAGCGGCCGATCTCGTCGGTGCCGGTGCCCGCCTGAACGATGTAGATGTCGTTGACCCGGAAGGGCTCCTCCAGCTTGGTGTGGCTGTGGCCGCCGATGATCAGATCCACGCCCCAGGCAGGGTCTAAAATGGCCGCCAGCTTCTTGTCCTCCTCAAAGCCGATGTGGGTGAGCAGCACCGTGAAGTCGATGTCAATGGCGTTGTAGGCGTTGCAGATATTGCCTACCTCCCGGGCCGCCTCGCCGATGTCCACAAAGGAGCCGATGAGCTCATCGCTCTTGGTGGCCGCCAGGACCTCCTCGGTGATGATGCCGATAAAAAGGACCTTCATGCCGTCAATGTGGGAGATCCAGAAGGGCTGGAACATCCGCCGGCCGTTGGACTTGATGTGCAGATTGGCGTTGATGATGGGGAAATCCGCGCATTTTTCCAAAAAGAGCAGGTGGGCCAGGCCGTAGTCGATCTCATGGTTGCCGATGGTGGCCACATCCGGCCCTACCAGGTTCATGATGCCGATGGTGGAGGTGCCCTTGTACTCCGAGTCGATGACGCTGCCCCGGAACATATCCCCGGCCACGGCGTAGAGCACATTTTTCTCCTCCCGCCGCACCTGGTTGACATAGCCCGAGAGCAGCGACACGCCGCCCACCAGCCGCTGGTCGATCTGCTCGGCCAGAAAATCGCCGTGCATATCGTTCGAGTGCAGGATCGTCAGCTTCTTCAGGTTCTTCATACGCCTCTCCTTTCTTCCGTTGCCGATGTCCTCTCCGCTCCTTGCGTCCCCTTGCGCCGCCTCGGTGCCGTTCGGGGCCAGGGGATGCCGTTTCCTTCTGGGGGTGCTATTCACTTGTGGAAGGCCGGGCCTGAGCCCGGCGGGGCAACCCATCTGGGGCGCCCCGGTGTCGGGAAGCCGCTCTATCATTTGCTATGATACCATGATATCGGGTATCGGCATAAAAAGCAAGGACAATTTGCGCTCCCGATAGAAGCATTTGTCCGCCGGATGAGGATGCTTGAAGGGGTATTTCCTGCGCTGTCTCCTTCTTTTTCAACGATCCATGACAAAAGCACAGGCCCCGGTGGGGTCTGTGCTTTTTCTCTATTCCTCTGCCAGGAGCGTCTCCGGGGCCTGTGCCGCCGTCTCCGGGGCCTTTGGGGCTGCCTGCTGCTCTGCCGTCTCCGGGGGTGGGATTTCCGATTCTGCCGTGGTTTCCGACTCTGTCGGGGCCGGCGCTTCCGGGACCGCCTCCGGGGGCTCCGCGGCCGAGGTGTCCGGAGCTTCCTCCGGGGTATCCTGGGCCGGGAGGGTCAGCAGCAGACGGGGAGCGGCCACCCTCATGGGAGCTGCCCGCAGCAGCTGCTCATAGAGGGCCTGGTAATCCAGAATATTGATCTCGCCGTCCCCGTTGCAGTCCGCCACCAGGGCAAAGGCCCGGCTGTCCAGATCGCTGCCGGAGTCGCCGCAGGAGAGGTATTCGTAGAGCTTTTGCAGATCCCGGGCGTCCGTCTCCCCATCGCCGTTTACATCCCCCCAGGGGGCGGCCCGGACCTCCGGGGGCTCGGCGTCGGCGGTATCCAGCACATAGGCCCGGGTATAGAAGCCCTCCCGGGCCACCTCCAGGGTATAGCTGCCGGCGGGCACCGGAATGGCGTGGTCGCCGATGAGGGCGCCCTCCTGCTGCCAGATTACATCCTCCCCCTGCTTCAGGGTCAGTCCGCAGTCCCCATGGGTCAGGCGGAAGCGCAGCACCGCCGCCTCGCCGGTGTCGGACACCAGCACCTCGGTCCTGCCGAAGGAGCCCGCCCAGGTCTCGGTGCCGTCGCAGCTCTCATAGGGGGTCAGCACGGCGCGGCCCGGCGCCTTGGCCCGGAAGGTGAGCTGCAGCAGCAGGCCCTCGCCATAGTCGCCCTGGGCGTCATGGATGGCGTAGAGCCCTATTTTTCCCGCAGTGTTGGCCTCCTCCACCGTAGAAAAGCCGCGGACGGCGTCTGTGAAAATCGGAGCATCCCCCGGTGTGACAGCCGTCAGCTCCAGGCGGGTGCTGTCAAAGGCAATGCCGCCGGTGAAGGAGCCCACCTGCAGCGTCCGGCAGCGGAGCTCCACGGTGAAGCTCTCCCCCTGTCCGACACAGGCGGGGGCCTCTGCACGGACATGGGGCAGGCGCACAGCGGCCCAAACCGCCGCCGGGACCAGCGCCGCCAGCAGGCACAGGCCCATGATCCACTTTTTGATGCGGTGTCCCACGGCGGCACCCCCTTTCTTTCACGGTAGATTATAGCATTGATCTCCCGGAGATACAAGTTGCAGAATTTGGCGTTTTGGGTTATAATGGCCCTATCCGAAAAAAGGAGGGCCCGCCGATGCCGCTGAGGCAAATGAAAAAGCAAATACGCGCCGCGCTGTGTCTGCTGCTGATAACGGCCATCCTCCTGCCCTGCATCGTCTTCTCCCAGGAGGATATCCGCGCCCAGCGGGAGAATACCATCTACACGGAGCTGGTGCTGGCCCTGCAGGAGCGCGGAGCCGCCGGCAACGCCCCGGCCATCGCCTGCGGCATTTTGGGCAACATCCTCCAGGAGGTCGGCGGCGCCCCCTATAACTACGACCCCACCACTGTAGGCGACTATGTGGCCGGCGCGCCCACCTCCGGGGGCATCTGCGGCTGGCACAACGAGAATTTTGATAAAATGACCGGCTGGTGCAAAAGGAACGGCTATCCCTGGTTTGATCTGCTCACCCGGACCGTGTACCTGGGCAGCGAGGCCGCCGGCAATGTCACGGAGGAGCTCAAGTTCAACATGCTCCGGGGCCAGGCGCGCTACATCCTCTACGACCTGTACGAATCCGGGAGCTTCAACGACACCCGCCCCCGCATCCTGGCGGTGGAAAATGACCTCCACGGCGCCTGGTATGTGGGCTACATTTTCTGCTGCATGTACGAGCGGCCCCAAAATTACTGGGTGGGCGGCATCGGGCGGGGCAGCAACGCCCAGGCCTTCTGGAAAAAATATGTGGATAAGACCGCCGCCCCCGTCACCTCCGGCGACCCCGCCGCCTCCACCCTGCAGATCGCCCCGACGACCTTGCCCTATAACAATTCCTCCTACTACGGCTCCTTTATCATAAGGGGCACGGTGCGCTCCAACTACCCCATCTCCGCCGCTTCGGTCTATGTGACCGATGCCGCAGGGAATACCGTGATCGGCTACGGGCCCAATTCCTGGGACAGCCGCACCTTTGACATCCGCTGGGACGGCCCCGACAACAACCTGGCCTTCCGCCGCCTGAGCTCTCCGGGCAGCTACACCTACTGCATCGATGCCCGGGATGTCTCCGGCAAAGCCGCCAGCTTCCGCCATATTTTCTATGTGGTCTCCCCTACCCGGTGCACCTACGCCTACCAAAGCGGCTATGAGACCGCCTTCCCCGGCGGCACGGTGGATTTCGGCGGCACCGTCACCCTGCCCACGCCGGACAAGCGCCCCGGCTACCTCTTTGACGGCTGGCACGACGGCAGCGCCCTCTATGCCCCGGGCAGCGCCTATCAGGTACTGCAGACCGCCGTGACCTTCACCGGCCGGTGGAGCACATGCCCCCACGCCCACTGGGAAAAGGGGGCCGTGACGCCGCCGGAGGTGGGCAAGCCCGGCTACACCACCTATACCTGCCCGGACTGCGGCCTTGTGAAGCTGGACGACTTTACAGACCCGCTCCCCTCTGACCTGCCGGGAGATGTGGACCAGGACGGCCGCCTGACGGAGCAGGACCTGCACCTGCTGGGCCGCCATGTGGCCGAGATCGAGCTCTTGCCCGAGGGCGTGCGGCAGCTTGCCGATGTCAACAGCGACGGCGCGATTACCGCCGCCGATCTCACCGCCCTGGCCGCGCTGCTGAAGAAGTAACATCCCGATATAGAAAAAAGCACCCTGGGGACAGGCCTACGCCCCCAGGGTGCTTTTGGTTGGATCACGAAGCCCCCAGGCGGCGGTCATTTCTCCGGCGGCGGGGCGGGATAGAGGCAGCCCGCCTCCGTGATCACCGCGTCCATGGGCACATCCCAGGCCGCCGCCGGAATGGCCGGGGCCTCCTGCACCGAAAAGGCCACGGCCACCGCCGCTGCCCGGGTGCATTTTTGCAAATAGCGGTCGTAGTAGCCGCCGCCCATGCCCAGGCGGCGTCCCGCCGGATCAAAGGCCGTGCAGGGGCACACCACCAGGTCGATCTCCTCCGGCGGGATCAGCCGGGAGCGCTCCGGCACCGGCGCGGGGATGCCGAAGCGTCCCGGGGCCAGAGCCAAGGCGTCCCGGGGCGCCAGGGCCGCCATCTCCCCGGCGGAGAGGCACAGGGGGAAGCACACCTGCTTCCCTGCCGGGGCCAGAGCATCCAGGGACACCTCCCCCCGGACCGCCTGATAGAGGAGCACCGTTTTCGCCTCCTGATAGGCAGGCAGCTCCCGCAGGTGGGCGGCAATGGCCCGGGAGGCGGCCTGGCGCTGCTCCGGAGAGAGGGCCTCCCGGGCGGCAATCTTCTCTTTCCGCAGCCGGCGGCGCGCCTCCTCCCGCAGGGCGGCCTCGGCGCAGCTCTCCCCTGCCCCGGCCGATGCGGAGCCGGTGCCGGGGCGGGCCGCTTTTTCTGTTGGCTTCATGGATGCCCCTCCTTTCCTTGTCCCGCCGGGGCAGCGGACGCCCCCGCAGGGAAAAAGAGAAAGACGGCCGGGGCCGTCTTTCCGTATGGCTGCTTCAGGCGGCCATACCATATTTTTTCCATGCCTCATAGAGGGCCTGATAGTCCAGGATGTTGACCTGGCCGTCGCCGTTGATATCGGCCTTGGTCGTATCGATCGTGCCCGTCAGCGTGCCGGAGAGGTGCTCAAAGAGGCATTGCAGGTCACTGATATCAAAGCCGCCGCCGTTGAGGTCGTACTGCTCGGAGACAGCGGTCTGGGGATCGTAGTTGGTGGAAGAAACGCCGAGAGCTGTGTAGTCATATTCCTCTCCGAAATATTGGGTGCCTACCATCTCATTATAGTACGGATTGTGATTGGGGAAAAGCCCGGCATCTCTACCCTTCAGGAAATACTGATATCGCGGTGGTGTTTTGCCGGCGTCCCAGGTAGCGTCCAACAGATAGTACTTCCCGCCCAGCTTTACGATATTCCAGGCATGGTCTTCCCATCCCTTACCGCCGTTGCCCTTGCCCGCGATCACCCGGGCATCGATGCCGCACTCCAGGGCCAGGCGGTAGAAGAGCACCGCATAGCCCTGGCAGACCGCCGTATGATTTATCGCCGCCGCGTAGGCGGTGTGCTTTAACATATACGCAGGTTTATCCAGATTCTTATAATCGTATACCACATTGGTACAGAGCCAGTCATAGATGGCCTTGACCTTTTCGTAATCATTGGCGGCTTTTTTGATTGCATCGCTCCCGACAAAATTACTTGCGAAGGTGTCCATCTCGGTCTCCTGCGCGGAGGTAGTGTAATAGGAGATATTATAGCTGAAGGTAAAGGTCGTGGTTTCACCGCTCTGCATCATAGAGATAGTCCCTTGATATCCTCCGTATTGCCACCGCAGATAATCGCCCTCGGTGGATTCTCCGGTGTGCTTTGTGGCCTCCGTCATAATATCACCCATGAATTTTTGCGCATCATCGGTAGACGCGGCACACTTAAGCTGGATCGTCACCGCCTCATTCCGCTGCTTCATATACTGCCGCAGGGCGGCTCCGGCGCTGGCGATGCTCTTATGAAGCGTATCAAGGTTATAACTGAGGGTATATACATAGCTGCCATCCGGCTGTTTTGCAGCGGTGCTCCCCTGATAGGTCAGGGTCTGCCCCTCGTTCCCTTCCGTAGCGTTCTGGCCCGCAGAAGCAGGCCAGGATGCCAAAAACTTCTCCGGCAGTTCGCTGTCTGCAGTGATGGTTTCGGTGATCGTTACAGTCCCGGCCGCCACCTTTGCGGCCAGCCGTTCCTTCAGCGTACCCCAGTCACTGATGGTCACAAGGGTAAAGGAGAGTGTGTAGACTCCCGCCTCATCGGGGCCGGTATATCCCGTATAGCGCCAGGTATAGGCGGCAGTACCGCTCTGAACGATAAATCTGCCCACATCCTGACCAAGTGCAGCGATCTCCGCCTCCGTCAGAGTTGTTCCCTCCGCAGGTGTATAGGTGGCGGTCTGCTGGATACCATAGGTTTTGAGTTGGTTCGCCAATTGCGTTACATCCGCATCACTGGGGCCGGCCAAAAGCATCGGTGGCGTGTTACCGTCACACTCCACAAACAAGATCTCCGGGGCAAGGGCGGCGAGCGCAACGGCTGCCCCCTCCTCCTCGGCGAAGCACTGGCCGGGCACAATGGACAGCAGCATGAGCAGGGCCAGTAAAAGCGTGCACAATCGTTTTTTCATCGGTATTCCTCCATTCTGTCCGGTCAATGTTTCGCAAGGGCGGGTGAGCAAGAGCTTGCTCACCCGCCCTGCCCTGTTATTGCGTTCTGCGGGTCATAGGTTCCGCTTTTCCTTAGTTCTCCTTCTTGCGGCGGAGGGTGACATAGGCCGCGCCGGTGCCGCTCATGAGGGCCATGGCCACATAGAGGTACACGCTGGCGTCGCCGGTCTTGGGGGAGACCACCGCGCCCTTGATCTCAAAGCGGGCGGTGGCGGTAGCGCCGTTGCTGTAGTCCACCTGCAGAGTATGGTAGCCCACGGAGAGCTTCTGGGTATAGGTGCCCTGGAGCTTCACGGTCTTGCCGGAGAGCACATAGTCCTTGCCGGAGAGCTTCACGCCGTCCACATACACGGCGGTGACGGTGGCCTTGCCGCTGTCCACGGTGACCTTCACGATCTCGCCGGGGGCCTGGGTGGGCTCCTTGGAGGTGGGCTGGTAGGTGGCCTTGTCGTTGCTGCTCACGGTGAAGGTAGCCCGGGCCACCTTGGTGGCGTTCTCAATGGCGATGGTATGCTTGCCGTTGGAGAGGGTGCTCATGAACTCGGCGCTGAGGGTCACATCGCTGCCGGAGACGGTGTAGTACTTGCTGGGCACCACCTTGTTGTCCACCTTCACCAGGTTGATGCCGGTGAGGTCGGTGGTGAAGGTGTGGGCGCCGGAGCCGTAGCTGCTGCTGCCGGAGCCGCTGCCGCCGGAGGAGGGTGCCTTCCAGCTCAGGAGATAGAGGCCCTCGGCTGCGGTGAGCTTAAGGCCGGCCGCCAGCTTATCCGCACTATCCAGCACAACGGGCTCGCCCATGGTGCCATCAGCTTTCAGCAGGGTGATCTTGATGGTGAAGCGGCTGGTGACCGTGTCGGGATAAGGAATGACCAGTGCGCCGCCGGCAGTGCCGGACAGCTTGAGCAGCTGGGAGTTGGTCTCGCTCTGGCCCGCCTTGCCGGCCAGGGCCTTCTTGGCAGCTGCGACCTTCTCTTCTTCGGTCATGCCGTCGGTGATACCCAGAGCTTTCTTGGTCTCCTCGGTCATGCCGGGAGCGGTCACGATGGCCTTGGCCTCGGTCTCGGCCTCGGCCTCGGTGCCCTTGGTCATAGTGCTGCCTTCCAGCTGCACAGCGGTGTCGGTCTTGGCCAGCGGGGAAACGCCCACACTGGAAACGATGCAGGTATAGTTGCCGTCAGCATCCTTCTTCAGTTCATAGTTGGGGTTGCTGATGCTCACGCCAGTCAGAGTCACCTTTGCCTTGTGGGAGCCGGCGTCCGTGCCATCCGTCAGAACGGCGCTAGCAGTGCCGGTCACGGTCACGGTATCGCCCTTGACGATCTCGCCGGCAGGAACGGTGATGTTCTTGATATTGGCGGCGGGGATGGTGTCCGTGCCGTCATAGGTCTTGCCGTCCACGGTGGCGGTGAAGTTCACCTGCTTGGGGCTGATGGTGAAATTCACAGTCCTGCTGTCAGCATAGTTGCCCTTACCGGCGATGGTAACGGTGGCCGTGCCGGCGTTCTTATTACCGCCGTAGGTCACGGTATAATCG
The DNA here is from genome assembly GCA_934591705.1 of uncultured Oscillospiraceae bacterium. GTDB lineage: Bacteria > Bacillota > Clostridia > Oscillospirales > Oscillospiraceae > Vescimonas. The sequence goes on along the minus strand of CAKTPM010000026.1, from coordinate 2,506 downwards.
GTGCCGCTGCGCAGAGCCCTGCTGCCGTCGCTGACGGTGACCGCGGGAGTGATATCCTTGCCGTTGTAGGTGAAGGACGCACCCACCACATTCGCCGTGACCGTGGTATCGGTGATGGCCTTGGCGTTGATGATGAAGGTCTTGCTGGCGGTGCCCTTGTAGTTGCCCTTACCGGTGATGGTCACGGTGGCGGTGCCGGCGTTGGTGTTGTTGGTGTAGGCGACGGTGAAGTCGGCGGTTGTCAGATGCGCTTCACTGGCAGCCGCAGTCACAGTGGGAGTCTTGGGGGCGCCGTCATAGGTCACAGCGGCGATGGCGCCAATCATGGCGTCAGTAAGCTCCTTGGGCGCGATGGTGAAGGTAGCGAACGCATTGCCTTGGTAGTTGCCTTTGCCAACGATCTTCACCTGTGCCTTGGCACTTGCGTCAGTGTTATAGACATATTCGATGGTGAAGTCAGTACCCTCGCTGAGAGTTTTCTCCCCAATCTTAACGGTGACCTTAGATGCGTCGGGCTTGATCTCACTGCCGGTATAGATATAAGTGCCGGTGACGGTGACCTTGGCATCCGCAATACCCCGCGGCGTTACTTCAATATCCGCAGTGGTGGCGCTGCCGATGGTAGTATTGGATTCATACTGAGCGGTGATCTTTGCCTTGCCAACACCCATAATGGTCACTTTGCCGTCATTATTAACTTTCAGCACGGTGTCGTCAGAGCTCTTCCAGGTCCACTTGCCGACGCCGGTGCCCTTATCAGCATCCTCGGCTGTCAGGACAAAGTCGTTGCCGCCGTATGCTACTTGGGTAGGGGCTGTACCGGTGATAGTGACCTTCGCATCCTTCTTGTCAACGACCTTGACAGTGAAGACCAACTCATTGGATTCGCCATATTCGGCTGCACCGGCACTATCCACATTCACGGCAGAGCACTTGACCTTCACGGTGAAGGCGGTGGTGCTGCTGGCGCTGCCGGAAGTTACAACACCGGTAGCGGTATCAAAAGAGGTGCCGGTGGGCATTGTGCCGCTCTGAATAAAGGTCAGTTTATCTTTCGCAGAATACCCAGCGGACATGGTGATATAGTCCTTGAGATCTAGGGTATTACCGCCCTTGGCAACGGAAATCTCAGATTGTGTTGCAGCGATGACGGTGGTTACCGGGGTAACAGTGATGTTGGCGGTCTTGGTGGCAGACTGCGCATCGCTTGCGAAGGTGTAGTTCTTATACGCTTCCTTCGTCAGTTTTACGGTGACGGTAGCAGTGCCAGTGCCCACATACTTCTGCTCGGTCGCTGCGGACACGGTGTAGTCGTTGCCGGTCAAATCGGTCACACTCGCGGTAACGGTGCCGTCGGGAATGTTGACGGTGTCGTCAAATACCTTATTCGCCACACTGGCAGAGGAAATAGTGACTTCTTTCTTTGCGATGGTAAAGGGAAGGTTTTTTGTGCCGGTGTAGTTGCCCTTACCGGCGAAGATAACGGTGGCCTCACCGGCATCGGTGTTGTTTTTATAGGTCACTGTGTAGTCGGTGTTTTCGGTCAGAGGGGTAGTGCCGTCCTTGACGGTGACGGCGGGCTTGAGCTCGCTGCCGCCGTTATAGACGCTACCGGCAGCAACGGTGAAACCAGCATCAACAATATTCGAAAGGTTCTTGGCGGTGATCTCTACCTTGTAGGCAACGAGAATATCCTCATAGTTCGCGTGGCTGAACTTGACATAATACATCTTCGTGTCGGCCACATTCTTGACCTTCAGCATGGTGCTGTTGTAAGAGGCAGGAGCTTCAGGCGCTTTGTACTTTACGCTCCAGCCGCTGGGCAGCCCGGTAACGGTAAACGCATCATGCTCCGAACCATCATAGATGCCGGTGTAGGGCTTGTGGGTGGCTTTCAGGGTCTCCTGGAGGGTTTTGTCCGCCGTGGCCGCCTTGATGTTGAAGGTCTTGACAACATCGGTAAAGGTATAGTTGCTGCCGGTTTCAAGAGAGACAGTGGCTTTGCCGGTACCGACAGAGGTATTGTCGGAATAAGTTACCTTGTAATCGGTATTTACCATAGCTGCGGCTTCTGTGCCTGCCTTGAAGCTAATCGCGGGCTTTACACCGTCAGCAGACCAAACCTGCTCGGAAATGTCGTTGATGTCCGTTGCATTGATAGTAATGCTCTTGGGCTTCACCTCCAGCTTTACCTTGCAGGTAGCGGTTTCATAGTTTGCCGTATCGGTCGGCGTAAAGATAACTTCGTACTCGGTGGAGTTGCTGTCCTTGACCTGGGGGGCGGTGGTGACGCTCTTCCAGGCGAAAGTACCCTTAACCTCTGTGCTGCCAAAGGAGGCCTTGCCGCCGGTCAGCGTGCTGTCCGACAGCTTTTGGCCGTAGGTGATGGCAGATGCCATGGGAACGGCAGTAATGGTGGGGGTGTCCTTGCTATCCGTCTCGGGGAAGGCCGCCTTGAACTCCAGCTTGCTGCCGCTGTCCGTAACATTCACATCTGTGACGCTGT
>CAKTPM010000025.1 GCA_934591705.1 uncultured Oscillospiraceae bacterium | reverse complement strand
GTTTGATAACGACACCATCATGGTGGACAACAATGTAACCGATGAGACGGGGCACAACACCGGCGACAGCTGGTATTCTCTGTACAGGATCTAATGGTAATGGCAGTAGATCAACAACATATACTGCCCGTATGATGAATTGACGCTGGAGCTGCGTGTGGCACCCGAGGATATGGGTAAGGTCATCGGCCGCCAGGGCCGCATCGCCAAGGAGATCCGTACCGTGGTACGCTCCTATGCCCAGCGCACCGGCGTGAAAGCATCCGTGGACATCGTAGACTGAATAAGCACAGCCCCCGCCGGGTCTCGGACCCGGCGGGGGCGTTTTTTGCGCATTTTTCCCCGGGTTGCCCGTGGGAGAGCAACCTTTGCCCTCTTTGGCCCTATGGTTGGAGCTGCTTTTTTGCGGCGAAAAACCGGAAAGGACGGAGAGGAGCATGGAGCAGGGAATGGCGGGCTGGGGGGCCCAGACGCTTTTGAGCGCCGCGGGGCTGCTGGCGGCGGCCACGGCGCTGGCCGCGGCGGCGGTGCGGGCGGTGAAGTGGTTCATGACCCAGCGGCAGCAGTCCGAGGACATCGCCTCGCTGAAGGAGGAGCAGTGCCTGCTGACCTACGGGCTTTTGGCCTGCCTGAAGGGCCTCCGGGAGCAGGGCTGCGACGGCCCGGTGAGCGAGGCCATCGAGAAGATCGAAAAACACATCAACCGGGCCGCCCACGGGCAGTGCGCGGTAAAAAAGGAAGGAGCAAAGGTATGAAAAACGCATGGATGAAGCTGGTAAAGGTCAAGAGCATCGTGACCCTGGCGGTGATCGCCGCCTTCGTGTACCTGGCCGTGACCGGAAAGGTCAACACCGACAGCTTTATGCTGATCGTCACCACCATCGTGGCGTTCTACTTCGGGACCCAGAAGGAAAAGGCCGATGGAAAAGCCGATTAACATCTTCCTCTCCCCGGAGGATAGGAGCACCAACACCTACCACCCGGCGGCCCTCTATAACGGCCATACCACCAACGAGCACGAGCAGATGTGCCGGTGCGCTGACCTCCTGGAGGCGGCGCTCCTGCGCTGCGGCTTTGCGGTGAAAAACGACCAGGAGACGGGCAAGGGCGCTGTCTACCGCCGCATCCGCCGGGCCAACGACTGGGGCACTGATCTCTACATCGCCCTGCACACCAACGGCTTTGACGGCACCGTGCAGGGAACGCGGATCCACTGCTACCCCAGCGACAAGAGCCGGAGGATCGCGAAGCTCATCCTGGAGCGCATCGCGCCTCTTTCCCCCGGTACAAGAGGGGAGCGGGTGGTGGAGAGCCGAAACCTCATCGAGCTCCGCAGCCCCGCTGCCCCCGCCGTGCTGCCGGAGTTCGAGTTCCACGACAACGAGGAGTCGGCAAAGTGGCTGGTGGCGAATATGCCCCTCATCGCCGAGGAGACCTGTAAGGCCGTGTGCGAGTACTTCGGCGCGGACTATGTGCCCGCCGAGCCGGTAACGCCTACCCCCGAGCCGACCCCGGCGGAGGTGGTCATCCGCTGTGCCGATCCGGCGGAGGCCGAAAACCTCCGCCGGGCCCTGGCCGCCGCGGAGATACGCAGCTGAGAAAAAGCCGCCGGCTGAGCCGGCGGCTTTTTGCGCAGAGCCGCTAAAACGCCCGGGGGCGCTGATCCATGGCGGCGTCCAGGGTGGCCTGGCGCAGCTCGTCCATGCAGCGGATGTGCTTGCCCTGCAGGAGCGTCTGGGTGGCCGGGGGCAGGGTGTAATAGTAGTCGTAGGCGTTGACATCGTTGTTCAAAAGATCGGTCAAGCCGGCATAGTACTTCATAAAAAACACCTCCGCGCTTATTGTGCGCGGAGGCGGGTTTTTTATCGGCGGTATTCAAATTCCAAATTATACATGCTCACGATCTCGCCGTCCCGGATGCCCATGGACTCCAGCCGGTCGAAAAGACCGCTCTGGCGCAGCTGCTTATCGAAGTACATCCGGCTTTCGTAGTCCGAGAAGTTGATGTTGGCCATGAGCCGCTGCAGCCAGGGGCCCTCCACGATCCAGGTTTCGTCCTCGTGCTCGATGCTCAGGGGCTCGGAGGTGTCGATGACCGGGGGACGGGGCACATACTCCGGCTCATAGACCGTCACCGGCGGCAGCTCCGCCAGACGCGCGGCAATGCGCGCCACCAGCTCCCGGGTGCCCTGATGGGTGGCGGCGGACATGGCAAAGAACTCGTAGCCCGCGGCCTCCACATGTGCCCGGAAGTCGTCCAGCCGGCTCCCATCCTCTAAGAGATCGATCTTGTTGGCCACCACGAGCTGGGGCCGCTCCGCCAGCTCCGGGGAGTACTCCTTCAGCTCGGCATTGATGGTGTCAAAGTCCTCGATGGGATCCCGGCCCTCGCTGCCGGAGGCGTCCACCATGTGGACCAAAAGGCGGCAGCGGTCAATGTGCCGCAGGAAGTCGTGGCCAAGACCGGCTCCCTCGCTGGCCCCCTCAATGATGCCGGGGATGTCGGCCATGACGAAGGAGACACCCTCGTCCACATACACCACCCCCAGATTGGGGTAGAGGGTGGTGAAGTGGTAGTTGGCGATCTTGGGATGGGCCTTGGACACCACGGACAGGAGCGTGGATTTGCCCACATTGGGGAAGCCCACCAGCCCCACATCCGCCAGGAGCTTCAGCTCCAGGAGCACATCGTGGCTCTCCCCGGGCAGGCCCGCCTTGGCAAAGCGGGGCACCTGCCGGGTGGGGGTGGCAAAGTGCTGGTTGCCCCAGCCGCCCCGGCCGCCCTTACAGAGCACATAGGGCGCATCGTCGGACATGTCCTTGATGATCTCGCCGGTGTCGGCGTCCCGGACCAAGGTGCCCCGGGGCACCCGGATGGTGAGGGACTCGCCGTCCCGGCCGCTCTTGCGGCCGCCGGCGCCGTCCACGCCGTTGGCGGCGGTATATTTGCGCTTGTAGCGGAAGTCCATGAGGGTGGACATATTGTCATCCACCTGCAGGATGATGGAGCCGCCATCGCCGCCGTCACCGCCGTCGGGGCCGCCGGCGGCAATGTATTTTTCCCGGTGAAAGGCCACGGCCCCGTTGCCGCCGTTGCCGGCCCGGCAGGTGATGCGCGCCTTGTCGATGAATGTAGTTGCCATATCTTCTTCCTCCTTTGGGGGTCTTGTTTTTTATCCCCTGCGGCATTCCGCCGTGATGTCCGCCTCCAGGGCCCGCAGGGCGGGGCTGTCCGGATCCCGGGGATAGGGCAGGCCGGTGAGGTCATAGGTCTTCAGGGTGCTGTCCGGGTGCATGACCAGGATCTTTTCTCCCAGGAGCACCGCCTCCTCTAACTGATGGGTCACAAGGACGATGGTCCGGGGCATTCTCTTCTGGATGCGCAGAAGCTCCGCCTGCAGCTCGCCCCGGGTGATGAAGTCCAGGGACGCGAAGGGCTCGTCCATCAGCAAAAGCTGGGCCTGGGAGGCCAGCACCCGGGCCAGGCCCAGGCGCTGCTTCATGCCGGTGGAAAGCTCCGTGGGGGTGAGGTCGGAAAAGTCCTCTAAGCCCACTATGCGCACAAACTCCTTTGAAAGCTCCAGCCGCTCCTCCGGGTTGTGCCCCACCCCCGCCGCCATGGCCACATTCCGCAGCACGGAGGTCCAGGTGATGACATAGGGATCCGGGGTCAAGATGGCGCTGTGCCAGCCCTCCGGGAGCACCACCTCCCCGGCGTCCGGGGCGTCCTGGCCGCTGAGGAGCCGCAGGAGGGTGCTTTTGCCGCAGCCGCTGCGGCCCACGATGACGCTGATGCGCCCGATGGGGAAGTCCGCGGAGAGATCCCGGAGCACCTGGCGGGTGCGCCGGGGGCGCTGGGCGTGGTCGATGAGGATGTCGGTGGATGCGGTGGTATACGCTTTATCTACATGATGCAGGGAAATACAGTCCATAGCTTGCCTCTTTACCGTTTTGTATATGCTCAGTCCTCTAACTCATCCAGGGTCAGGGAGAAGCCGCCTAAGCAGTGCTCCATGAACCAGCGGACCTCCGGCAGGTCATAGCTCTCCAGGGCGGCCAGGGTCTGCCGGGCGGCTTTTTCGAACTCGCTGTTTCCCGCCTTGCGCTCCTCCAGGCACTTGATGTGGGCCGAGAGCTTGTCAGCGGCCTTTACCAGCTCCTCCACCTCCGGGTCGGCGGGGCGGAGAATGTCGGCATAGGTCTGCTGGAGCTCCGGCGGCAGCATCCCCACCAGCTTCTCCGCCGCCACGGCCTCGATCTTCCGGTAGCTCTCCCGAATGGCGGGGTTATAGTACTTGATGGGGGTGGGCATGTCGCCGGTGAGGATCTCGGTGGCATCGTGGTAGAGGGCCGCCGCCGCCACGGCGCCCGGGTCCACCTGGCCGCCGAAGTAGGTGTTTCGTATCTCCGCCAGGGCGTGGGCCAGCACCGCCACCTGGTGGCTGTGCTCCTGGATGTTCTCGGTATAGCTGTTGCGCATCAGCGCCCAGCGGTCGATGAAGCGCATCCGGGCGATGTAGGCAAAGAAGTTGTGGCTCATTCGGCGACCCTCCCCAAGAGAATTTCTCCATTACTTCCTGTAATTTCGACAGATTTTATTACATTGTGTAGCCCTTCGCCGGGTACCGCCACGGCCATGTAGTTGGGGGCGTGGCCGGTGAAGCGGCCCTCGCCGTCGGTCTGCTCCAGCAGCACGGGATAGATGTTCCCCACGCAGCCCAGGAGATAGTCCCGGTGCAGTTCCGCCGCCAGAGCGGCGGCCCGGGCCGCCCGGTGATCCTTCACCGGGCCGGGAATCTGGGGCAGCTCGGCGGCCTTGGTGCCCGGGCGGATGGAATAGGGGAAAATGTGCATTTCCGCAAAGGCGCACTGGCGGATGAAGGCCAGGGTCTGGTCAAACTCCGCCTCCGTTTCGCCGGGAAAGCCGGTGATAAGGTCGGTGGTGATGGCGGGGCGGTCAAAATACTGCCGCAGCAGTTCACAGGAGGTGAAGTACCGCGCGGTGTCGTAGCGCCGGTTCATGCGCTTTAGGGTGGCATCGCACCCCGACTGAAGGGACAGGTGAAAGTGGGGGCAGAGGTTGGGAAGCCGGGCGGCCCTTTGGCAGAAGTCCTCCGTCACCGTCCGGGGCTCTAAGGAGCCCAGCCGCAGTCGCAGGTCCCCCGCCGCGGCGCTGATGGCCTCCAGAAGGTCGATGAGGGTTTCCCCGGTGGGGAGGTCATGGCCCCAGGAGGAGATCTCGATGCCGGTGAGCACCACCTCCCGGTATCCCTCCCGGCGCAGACGCTCCACCTCCCGGAGGGCCTCCGGGATGGGCAGCGAGCGCACCGGCCCCCGGGCAAAGGGGATGATGCAGTAGGTGCAGAAGTTCTGGCAGCCGTCCTCGATCTTCAGCATGGCCCGGGTGCGGCTCTCCATGCCCCCGGCGCTGAGGGGCTCAAATTCCCGGCGGCCCAGGGCGTCATCCAGCTGCACCACCCGCCGGCGCCGGGCATAGACCTGCTCTAAGGCGTCCAAAAACGCCATGCGCCCGGCACTGCCCCCGATGAGGTCAATGTCCAGCGCCTGGGCCTCGGTGCTGTGGGTCTGGGTATAGCAGCCGCAGGCGCAGACGATGGCCGCGGGATTCTGCCGGCGGCAGCGGCGGATCATCTGCCGGGATTTTTTATCGCTGACGGCAGTGACCGAGCAGGTGTTGATGATGTAGGCCTCCGCCGGGCCGTCAAAGGGCACCAGGGTGTGGCCCCGGCGGCGCAGCTCCTGCTCCATGGCCTGGGTCTCGTATTGATTCACCTTGCAGCCCAAGGTGTAAATGGCTACCTGCATAGGAAATTCTCCTTGCTTTTTTCCGCAAAGCATATATAATGGATGGACAGCGCACTACGGTGCGACACTTTATTATACAGAACTTTATCACACCCCGCAAGACCCAAAGCGCGAGTTTTCCGTAAATGAGGTGTAATTCCATGATTTATTTAGACCATGCCGCCACCACCCCCATCCCCCGCCCGGTGGCCGATGCCATGTACGGCGTGCTGACAGAGCATTTCGGCAACCCCTCCGCCCAGTACCCCCTGGGGGTGGAGATGAAAAGGGCCGTGGAGACCTGGCGGCAGACCGTGGCCCGGGCGTTGGGCTGTGAAGGGAAAAACCTGTACTTTACCTCCTGCGGCACGGAGAGCGATAACTGGGCCATTGAGGCCGCCCTGTGGCAAAACCGCCGGGTGGGCCGGCACATCATCACCACCGCCGTGGAGCACAGCGCCGTCCTGGAGCCCCTGAAGCGTCTGGAGCAGCAGGGCTATGCCGTCACCCGCCTTGCGCCCGATAGAAGCGGCTGCATCACGGCGGAGCAGGTGGCCGACGCCCTTCGGGAGGACACGGCCCTGGTGAGCATCATGCTGGTGAACAACGAGACCGGCTGCATATTCCCGGTGGCGGATATCGCCCGGCTGCTGCGGCAGCGGGGAAGCCGCGCCCTTTTGCATACCGACGCCGTGCAGGCGTTTTTGAAGGTGCCCTGCCGCCCCGGGGACTTAGGGGTGGACCTGATGAGCATCTCCGCCCATAAGATCGGCGGCCCCAAGGGCATCGGCGCCCTCTACATCGCCGACACCCTCCGGGACCCTCGGCCCCTTCTCCCCGGCGGCGGCCAGGAGGCCGGGCGGCGCTCCGGCACGGAGGCCACCGCCCAGATGGCGGGCTTCGCCCGGGCGGTGGAGCTGCGCTGCGAGAATTTGGAGGACAAGCTCCATCAGATGGCGGAGCTCAAGGACTACTGCCGCCGGCGGCTGCTGACCATTCCCGGCATGGCGGCGGTAGGGGAGGGCACGGCCCCCCACATCCTCATGGTGTCTCTGCCGGGATACCCCAGCGCCAATGTGGTCACAGACTTGGGCGCCCAAGGCATCTGCATCAGCGCCGGCTCCGCCTGCCACCGGGGCAAGCTCAGCCATGTGGTGCAGGCCCTTCGACTTGACAAGCGCACGGCGGCGGGAGTCCTGCGCATCAGCTTCGGCCCGGAGACCACCCGGGAGGACATTGACGGGCTCTATGCCGCCCTGGCCGCCCATCAGAAAAACCGATTTCCCATGCTGTGACCGTGCCATAACCGATTTTTTGCATTTTTGAGGTGTCTATGTTTCAAGTGCTGCGCCGCCAACCCGGCTTTTATAAGGGCGTGTGGAACCTCTCCCTGCCCATGATCCTGCAGAATCTCATCACCTTCTCCCTGGGCCTTATCGACACCTTCATGGTGTCCCAGCTGGGCCAGGAGGAGATGGCCGCCGTGACCACCGCCAATGTGCCGGTGTTCCTGCTTTTATCCGTGGTGTTCGGCACCCAGTCGGGTCTGGGCATCCTGGTGAGCCAGTATTGGGGCAAAAAGGATATGCGCTCCATCTCCCGGGCCCTGGGCGTGGCGTGCTTTTTGGGCATGGGCATCACCCTGGTGCTGGCGCTGGTGTTCTTCTTCTGGCCGGTGGAGGTGATGGATCTTCTCTCCAACCGCCACGACCTGTCCGTGCTGGGCGCCCCCTATCTGCGGGTCATCGGCTTTTCCTATGTGTTCAACATGGTGTCCGCGGTCTATGTCAGCGCCCAGCGCAGCGTGGAGAATCCCGGCTTCGGCATGAAGCTCTTCGGCTTTTCCACCATCCTCAACACCTTTTTGAACTATCTTCTCATCTTCGGCAAGTGGGGCTTCCCCATGCTGGGGGTGGAGGGCGCGGCCATCGCCACCCTCTGCGCCCGGATCAGCGAGTTTATCATCTGCGTGGTCTACGCCCTGCGCAGCCGGCGCATCGTGCTCCATGTGCCCAGCTTCCTGCATCCGGGCTGGGAGATGCTCCGGCGCTTCTGGAAGTATGCCTCCCCGGTGCTCCTCAGCGAGATCCTCTGGGGCGCCGGCAACAGCCTGCTCACGGTGATCCTGGGCTATACGGACAACTCCGTGGAGTTCCTGGCGGCCTACGCCGTCACCGGCAACCTGGGGCGGCTTTTCTTAGTGGTGTGCTTCGGCCTGGGCGCCGCCACCTCTGTGATGGTGGGCAAGGCCATCGGCGAGGGGGAGCGCCCGGAGGAGGTGCAGTCCCTGGCCCACTGCCTGCTTTTGTTCTCCGTGACGGTGGGCCTGGGCCTGGGTCTGGCGGCCTGCCTGCTGGTGCCCTCGGTCTTTGAGCCGCTGATCTTCCCCGTCTTCAAGCTCCGGGGGGAGGCCGTGAATATCGCCTCCGCCCTGGCCTATACCGCCTTTTTGAGTGAGCCGCTCCACGCCTACACCATCTCCGCCGTGGTGGGTGTGATGCGCGGCGGCGGCGATGTGACCTGGGCCGCCGTGCTGGATCTGGCCCCCCAGTGGCTGGTGGCCCTGCCCCTGACGGCGCTGTTCGCCCTGGTTTTCAAGCTGGGCTACTGGCCCATCGCCATCGCCATCCAGGCCGAGAGCATGGTCAAGATCCCCCTTTGTATCTGGCATCTGCGCAGCACCCGCTGGATCCACGATGTCACCCTCCCGGAGGGGAGCCGATGAGTATCTTCGTATGCCCTCTGTGCGGTGAGCCCCTGGAGCGGGAGGCGGCCTGCTACCGCTGCCCCCGGGGGCACAGCTTCGATATCGCCCGGGAGGGCCACACCCACCTCCTGCCCGCCAACCGCAAAAACAGTCTCATGCCCGGCGACGATAAGGGCATGGCCCGGGCCCGGCGGGCGTTTCTGCGCCGGGGATACTACGCCCCCATGCGGGATGAATTATGTAAACTTGCCGTGGAGCTGACCGGCCCCGCTCCGACGGTGCTGGACACCGGCTGCGGCGAGGGGTACTATACCTCCGGCATCTACAGCGCCCTGTGCGCGGCGGGGAAGGCCCCGCAGATGGCGGGCATCGACATCAGCAAGTTCATCCTGCGCCTGGCGGCAAAGGACGAAAAGGCGGTGGAGTTCGCCGTGGCCTCCAGCTATCATCTGCCGGTGGCGGCGGAAAGCATCGACCTGCTGCTCAACTGCTTTTCTCCCCTGGCCATCGAGGAATTTCGCCGGGTTTTGAAGAAAAACGGGCACTTTCTCTATGTGGTGCCCTCGGCATACCACCTCTGGGAGCTCAAGGAGGTGCTCTATGAGACCCCCTATCCCAATGAGGTGAAGGAGACGCCCTATGAGGGCTTTTCCTATGTGTGTATCCGCCATGTGGAGGGGGTGATGGAGCTCACCTCCCAGGAGCAGCTTCACGCCCTGTTTCAGATGACGCCCTACTACTGGAAAACGCCGAAGGCGGGCGTGGAAAAGTTATGTAAACTCAATGAGCTCCGCTGCCGCTTTGCCTTCGACATCCATGTGTTTGCCAAAAATTGAAAGACCACGCCGCAGGGCGTGGTCTTTTCCTTTGCTGTGACGGTGCTCCGTCTTTTTTTATTCACCGCCGTGGAGGTGCCGCCACAGCGTCTCTGCCGTTGGGCGGGGCAGCACCAGGCAGAGCGTGTCTACATCCGCCTCGGCGATGGCCCGCAGGGTGCCGAAGTGCTTCAAAAGGGCCTTTTTACGGGCAGGCCCGATGCCGCTGACGCCGTCCAGGCGGCTTTTTACGGCGCTTTTGCGGTGCTTTTCCCGGTGGTAGGTGATGGCGCTGCGGTGTACCTCCTCCTGGAGGCGGCCCAGGAGGGCATAGAGGGCGGGGTTGGTCTGGATGCCCAGCTCCTGGCCCTGGGGCGTGATCAGGGCCCGGGTGCGGTGGCGCTCATCCTTCACCATGCCCAGCACCGGCACCGAGAGCCCCAGATCCCGAAGAACGCCGCAGGCGATGTGCACCTGCCCCAAGCCGCCGTCCATCAGCAGCACATCCGGCAGGGGGGCGAATTTTTCGTCGCCGTCCAGGTATCTTTGGAAGCGGCGGCGCAGCACCTGCTCCGTGGCGGCATAGTCGTCAGGGGCGGCGAAGTCCGCCAGGGAAAAGCGCCGGTAGGCCCCCTTCAGGGGCTTTCCGTCACAGAACACCACCATCGCGCCCACGGTGTCGCTGCCGGCGGTGTGGGATATGTCGTAGCTCTCCATGCGCCGGGGCAGGGCGGGCAGGTCTGCCAGCTGCTGCAGATCCCGGAGCACCCGGCTCACCCGCTCGGCCTCGGAGGTCACCCGCTCCACCTCCTCCCGGGCGTTGCGCCCGGCCAGGAGAAGGAGGTCGTATCGCGGTCCCCGCTGGGGCACCTTCAGCTCTACCCGGTGGCCGCAGCGGCCGGTCAAAAGGGCGGCAAAGGTGTCGGCCCCCTCCCAAAGGGCGGGCAGGAGGATCTCCCGGGGCACCGCGGCCTTGTCCAAATAGTATTGGCTCAAAGCGGCGGCCAGGATGTCGGCAGGCGTGTCCTCGGCAGGGAGGGAAAAGACCTCCAGCTCCCGGCCCAAGAGGTCGCCGCCTTCAATGTGCAGCACCGCCGCGCCGCACCGGGCGGCTCCCATGTAGAGGTTCCACACATCCGTGTCGGCGCACACGCCGGCGATGACCTGCTGCTGCTTGGTGAGCACGGAAAAGTCCCGGAGCCGATCCCGGAGGGCGGCGGCCCTTTCAAATTCCAGATTTTCGGCGGCGCTCTCCATCTCCTTCTGGAGCTCTCCGGTGAGCTGCCGCAGCCGCCCGGAGAAAAGGCCCTCCGCCTGGGCGATGCGCGCTTGATATTCCGCCTCGCCGGGGCCATCCGGCAGGCACCACCCGGCGCATTTGCCGATGTGGTAGTTCAGGCACGGCCGTTCCCGGCCCCGGTCCCGGGGGAAGTGGCGGCTGCAGGTGGGCAGCTTCAGGGCGCTGAGCACCGCCTCGATGGCGGCGCGGGTCTCATGGCGGCCGCCGAAGGGGCCGAAGTACCGGGCGCCGTCATCGGCGGCGCGGCTCACCAGGGTAAAGCGGGGGAAGGGCTCCCGGCTCAGGCGCACGAAGGGATAGCCCTTATCGTCCTTCAGGAGGGTATTGTACCGGGGCTGGTGGCGCTTGATGAGGGAGTTTTCCAAGATCAGGGCCTCAAACTCCGTGCGCACCACGATGGTGTCAAAGCGGTCCACCAGGCCGATCATGGTGCGGGTCTTGTCGTTGTGGCCCCCGTCTTCGCGGAAGTAGGAGCTCACCCGGTTGCGCAGGTGCTTGGCCTTGCCCACATAGAGCACCCGCCCGGCGGCGTCCAGCATCAGGTATACCCCCGGCTCCATGGGCAGGGAGAGGGCGCGGTCTAAAAGCTCCGGCTTGGTCATGGGGATGCTCCTTTCCTATCAGTTCAGGGCCTCGGCGCTGTCGGTAAAAAGCGCCTGGGTCCGGCGGCGCAGAGGGGCGTTCTCCGGGGCGGAGAGATCGGGGTCTTTTTCCAGCAGCTCCCGGGCGGCCCGCTGGGCCTCGTCCAAAAGCCGCATATCGCAGGAGAGGTCGGCCACCTTCAGGGTGGGCAGGCCGTGCTGCCGGCGGCCGAAAAAGTCGCCGGGGCCCCGGAGGCGCAGATCCTCCTCGGAGATGCGAAAGCCGTCATTGGTTCGTGTCAGGGCCCGCAGGCGCTCCTTTCCCTCCGGAGAGGGGTCCTGGTTCAAAAGCACGCAGTAGGACCTGGCGCCTCCTCGTCCCACCCGGCCCCGGAGCTGGTGGAGCTGGGAGAGCCCGAAGAGCTCTGCGTTCTCCACCACCATCAGGGTGGCGTTGGGGATGTCCACCCCTACCTCCACCACCGTGGTGGAAACCAGGATGTCGCTTCTCCGGGCGGCAAAGTCCGCCATCACCGCGTCCTTCTCCATGGGCTTCATCTTCCCGTGGAGCAGCGCCACCCGCAGGTCGGGGAAGACCTCCTTCTGCAGCTTCTCGGCATAGGCGGTAACGGCCTTGCGCTCATCAGGCGGGGCATCGCCATCCCCCACCAGGGGGCACACGATGAACACCTGGTGGCCCTCTGCCACCTGCTTGCGGATAAAGGCGTTCACCCGGGGGCGGTAGCTCTCCCCTACGGCGAAGGTGTCCACCGGCGTGCGGCCCGGGGGCAGCTCGTCAATGACGGAGACATCCAGATCCCCGTAGATGATGAGAGCCAGCGTCCGGGGGATGGGAGTGGCGGAGAGCACCAGCATATGGGGGTCCCGGGCCTTTTGCCCCAGGGCCGCCCGCTGATCCACGCCGAAGCGGTGCTGCTCATCGGTGATGACAAGCCCCAGCTTGGCATAGCCCACATCCGCCGTCAAAAGGGCGTGGGTGCCGATGCACAGGTCAATGCTGCCGCTGCGCAGCCCCTCCAGGATGCCCCGCCGCTCCTTGGCGGGGGTGGAGCCGGTCAGCAGGGCGCAGGTGAGACCAAAGCGGGCCATGAGGGGAGATAAGTTAACATAATGTTGGTGTGCCAAGATCTCCGTGGGGGCCATCAGGGCGCTTTGCCAGCCGCTTTGGGCGGCGAACCAGGCGCAGGCGGCGGCCACCATGGTCTTGCCGCTGCCCACATCCCCCTGCACTAGGCGGTTCATGGGGCGGCCCGAGCGCATATCCTCCACGGCCTCCCGGATGGCCCGGCGCTGGGCCCCCGTCAGCGGGAAGGGCAGGGCGCTGAAAAAGGCCTCCATGTCCGCCTCTTGGCAGGCAGGGCCCTGGGCCTCCCGCCGCCGGGTGCGTAAAAGCTGCAGGGCGCAGGTGAGGGTGAAAAGCTCCTCGAACACCACCCGCCGCCGGGCGAGCTCCAGGGCCTCAAAGTCGGCGGGGAAGTGGATATTCTCATAGGCGTAGTTTACATAACATAGCTTGTGAGCCCGGCGCACCGCCTCCGGCAGGGTCTCCGGCAGCAGATCCCGGCAGGCATCCAGCCCCTGGCGCACGGCCCGGGCCAGCTGCCCCTGGCTGATGCCGTGGGTCAGGGGATATATGGGCATGATGCGCCCGGTGAGCTGCTGGCAGCCCGGCTTTTCCAATAGGGGGTTCACCATCTGCCGCCGCAGCAGGTCCCCCTCCGCCTTGCCGTAGATCACATAGGTCTCCCCCCGGTGCAGGGCGCTGCCGCGATAGGCCTGATTGAAAAAGGTGATGTCCAGGGCGGCGGTTTCGTCCACCGCCCGGACCTTCACCAGGGTGCGCCCGCCGGGGATGCGGCGGCTTTGGGGCTCCTGGGCCAGCATGGCCACGCAGCAGGCGCTTTCCCCCACCGGCAGCTGGGCGATGGGGTAGACCCGGGAGCGGTCCTCCCAGGTGCGGGGAAAATAGGAGATGAGATCCCGCAGGGTGCGGATGCCCAGGCGGCCCAAGGCCCGGGCCCGCTCCTCGCCGATGCCCTTGATATAGCGGATGTCGGTCTGCAGATCGGCCACAGGGCCACCTCCTTTCGTGAAAACAGGTAAATCGTTTTGCCGTGCCGGCGGGATGCAGAGGACGCCGTCCTCTGCAGGGGGCGGGGTGCCCGCCCCGGCGGGTGAAAATCGGGCGGGCAGAGCGCCCGCCCGATGCAGATTCAAAATTCCTCGTCGGTGACCGGGGCGTCCTCGTCCACAAGGTCGATGCGCACCAGGTCAAAATCCATGTCCTTGACATACTCCAGGAACTGGTAGCGCAGGCCGTTTTCCTCCATGACCTCGCTTTGCGAGGCGATGCTCCACTCGCCGGTGGCGTCCAGATCGGGGAAGTGGGCATCGGCCTCCCGGGCGGCAAACACCTTGGTGACATACACCCGGTCGCAGGCCGGCAGCAGCAGGCGATAGACGCTCTCACCGCCGATGCAGAAATCCTCCAGCCCGGCGGCAAACACCGCCTCCATGGCGCTGTGGACGGTCTCGCAGTCCGGGGCGGTAAAATCCACCCGGCTGCTGAGCACCAGATTCCGGCGGCCGGGCAGTCCCTTTTTTCCGGGCAGGGACTCCAGGGTCCGGCGGCCCATGACCACCGTGCGGCCCATGGTCAGCTCCCGGAAGTGCTTCATATCCCCGGGGAGGCGAAAGAGCAGCTCCCCCTTATTTCCGATGCCCCAGTTTTCATCAACGGCAACAATGGCTTGCATGGCGCTTCCTCCTTAAATGGCCACGGGGATCTTGTCCTCGAAGGGATGGGGGTCATAGCCCGCCAGGGAAAAGCTGTCCCGGGTGAATTTGTAAAAATCGTCGATGCTCTTATCCATCACGAACTGCGGCGCAGGCCGGGGGTCATTGTCCAGCATCTTCTCCACGATGGGCACATGGCGGTCGTAGATGTGGGCGTCGGCGATGACATGCACCAGCTCCCCGGCCTCCAGGCCGGAGACCTGGGCCATCATGTGCACCAGCACGGCATACTGCACCACATTCCAGTTGTTGGCTGCCAGCATGTCCTGGGAGCGCTGGTTCAAAATGGCGTTGAGCGTATGGCCCGACACATTGAAGGTCATGGAATAGGCGCAGGGGTAGAGGTGCATCTCCGAGAGATCCTGGAAGTTATAGATGTTGGTGAGGATGCGCCGGGAGGCGGGGTTGTGCCGCAGGTCGTAGAGCACCCGGTCCACCTGGTCCATGTCCCCCTCGGGGTAGTGGTGCTTCACGGCCAGCTGATAGCCGTAGGCCTTGCCGATGGAGCCGGTCTCATCCGCCCAGCTGTCCCAGATATGGCCCCGGAGGTCCCGGATGTTGTTGGACTTCTGCTGCCAGATCCACAAAAGCTCGTCGATGCAGGTCTTAAAGTAGGTGCGCCGCAGGGTGAGAATGGGGAACTCCTGGCGCAGGTCATAGCGGTTGACGATGCCGAACTTTTTAACGGTGTGGGCGGGGGCCCCATCCTCCCACCGGGGGCGGACCTCCAGATCCGTGTCCCAAACGCCGTTTTCCAGGATGTCCCGGATATTGGCCTTGAAGATCTCGTCGGCGCGGCTCATAGGCAGACCCTCCTCATACATAGTGGCCCCATTATACCAAGAAAGCCGCCGGGATGCAAGAAAAAAGGCGGCCCCAAGGGCCGCCTTTCCCGGTGTTTTTCCTGTGGCTTACCGATATTGCGCAACGATGCTCCGCAGCGCCCGGGCCCGCTCCAGCAGCCCCCGGCGGTCGCCTGCCGCCAGAAGGGCTTTGTCGCACAGGGCTCCGCCGATGCCCGCGCCGATGCATCCGGCGGCCAAGAAGTCGGCCAGGTTCTGCGCCGTGATGCCGCCGGTGGCCAGCAGGGGAATGTGCCCCAGGGGGGCCCGCAGCTCCCGGACATAGGCCGGGCCCAAGTGATCCGCCGGGAAGAGCTTCACCACATCGGCCCCCGCCTTGGCCGCCGCCGCCACCTCGCTGGGGGTCATGGCCCCGGGCACGGCGGCAAGTCCCAGGGTCTTGGCGCAGCCGATGACCTCGCTGTCCGTGTTGGGGGAGACGATGAAGGAGCCCCCGGCCTCCCGGACGAGCCGGGCCTCCTCGCAGGTGAGCACGGTGCCCGCGCCGATGCGCATCTCCGGGTGCCGCCGGTGCAGGGCGGCGATGGCCTCAGCGGTCTTCTCCCGGCCCCGGGGGTCCTCCTGGTCGAAGGTCACCTCCATCAGCAGGATATCCGCCTCCGCCAGCACATCGGACAAAAGATAGAGCGCCTGGCCATACAGCCGCCGGCAGATGGAGATAATGCCGCATCGGGCCACTAAGTCACGAAATTCCATATCCATAAGCATACCTCTTTTCATTCCCCGTAATCATATAAAATTCGGCGGCCTTTGTCAACGGGCCCCGGGGCGATTTCCCCTTTACAGAACGGAAAATTTTGATTAAAATGGGGATGGAAAAAACTGCTCCGGGAGGTACGCCATGGAACTGTGTATCAAGGCGAAAATGCATGACTATCAGGTGCTGGCAGAGCCGGGAGCCCTCAGCCGCCTGGGGGCGTATCTCTGCGCCCTGCGGCCCCTGCGCTGGGCGGTGGTGGCGGATGAAGCCGTGGCGGCCCTCTATGGGGAGCGGGTCTGCGGTATCTTGGGCCAGCAGGGCCTTACGGCGGGGCTGATCACCGTGGCCGCCGGGGAGGCCCACAAGACCCTCGGTGCCTATGAAAAGCTCTGCCGGACCCTCATCGCCCGGGGCTTTACCCGTACCGACGGCATCCTGGCCTTAGGCGGCGGCATGGTGGGGGATCTGGCGGGCTTTGCCGCGGCCACCCTCCTGCGGGGGGTAACGCTCGTGCAGGTGCCCACCACCCTCTTGGCCCAGGTGGACAGCGCCGTGGGCGGCAAGGTGGGCATCGACCTGCCGGAGGGAAAAAACCTCTTGGGGGCCTTTTATCCGCCGGCGCTGACGGTGGTGGATCCCGAAGTGCTGGACACCCTCGATGCCCGGCAGCTCCGCAGCGGCGTGGCGGAGGTCATCAAGTACGGCCTCATCGCCGACGAGAGCATTTTGCAGCAGCTCATGGCGGAGGCGCCCCATTGGCCCCGGCTCATCGAAAGCTGCCTTGCGGTGAAAAAGCGCCTGGTGGAGGAGGATGAGGAGGATCGGGGCCCCCGCCGGGCCCTGAACTTCGGCCACACCTTCGGCCACGCCTATGAGGCCCTGGGGGGCTACGAGACCTATACCCACGGCGAGGCCGTGGCGGCGGGCATGGCCCAGATGCTCCGCTGGCAGTGCGCCAGCGGCATCGGCGGCATGGAGGTCTATGACCGGCTTTTGCCCCTGCTGGAGAAATACGGCCTCCCCAGCCGCATCGACTGCAGCCGGGAGCAGTGCTTGGAATACCTCTGCCGGGATAAAAAGGCCCAGGGCCGGCTCCTGCAGGTGGTCACGGTACCCGCCGTGGGCAGCCCGGAGCTCCTTACGGTGTCCCCTCAGAAGCTCTGCGAGGTGGCGCTGTGAAGCTCTACCCCGCCCGCCTGGAGGGACGGGTCACGGCGCCGGACAGCAAAAGCCGCCTCCACCGGGAGCTCATCGCCCAGGCCCTGTGCGGGGAATATCCCGTGATAGAAGACCCGGCGGCGGACATCGCCGCCACCCAGGCGGCTCTGGGAGCCCTGAGGCGGGGCGAGGCCCTTATCCCCTGCGGCGAGAGCGGCTCCACCCTGCGGTTTTTGCTGCCGGTGGCGGCGGCAATGGGCCGCCTGGGCTGCACCCTTACCGGGGCCCCCCGGCTGCTGGAGCGGCCGGTGCCGCCGGGGCTGCCGGCGGTGCGCACCGCCCGGGGCTGGCAGATCACGGCCCCCCTTGCCGGCGGCCTCCATCGGGTGGACGGCTCGCAGACCTCCCAGACCGTCAGCGGCCTATTGCTGGCCCTGCCCCTGTGCGGCGAGGCCGCCGCCGTGGAGGTGTCCTCCGGGGTGTCGGCGGGGTATATCGCCCTCACCTGCGCCGTGCTCCGGCGCTATGGCATCGCCGTGGAGCGCCGGGGGGATACCTACCTCATCCCGGCGGGGCAGCGCTATCGCCCGGCCCCTCTGGAAAGGGAGGGGGACTGGTCGGCGGCGGCCTGGTACCTGGCCGCCAACGCCTTGGGAGCCGCCGTCACCGTGGAGGGCCTTTCCCCTGACAGTGCCCAGCCCGACCGGGCCATCGCGGACTATTGCCGCCGCCTGCCCCGGTGCATCGACATCTCCGCCACCCCGGATCTGTTTCCGGTGCTGGCGCTTTTGGCGGCCCTGCGGCCCGGCCAGACCACCCGCTTTACCCATTGCGGCCCTCTGCGCTTCAAGGAGACAGACCGGCTCTCCACCGTGGCCGCCCTGCTGGAGCAGCTGGGTGTGGAGGTGCGCACGGCAGGGGAGGAGCTGGAGCTCCAGGGCCGTGCACGGCTCCGGGGCGGCGCCGTCTTAGACCCCCGGGGGGATCACCGCATGGCCTTTTTGGCGGCCTTCGGGGCGCTGTTTTGCGATGCGCCCCTTACCCTTACGGATGCCGCGTGCGTCCGCAAATCCTATCCCCGCTTTTGGGCGGATTATGCCGCCCTGGGCGGCAGGGCAGAGGAGTGAGAAAATGCTGCGCTATACCTTGTTCGGCGAATCCCACGGCCCGGTGGTGGGCGTCCTGCTGGAGGGCGTCCCGGCGGGGCTGCGGCTGGATGATGATTTTATCGCCGCCCAGCTCCTGCGGCGGCAAAGCGGCGGCGAGACCGCCACGGCCCGCCGGGAGGCGGACATCCCGACATACCTCAGCGGCGTGTTCCGGGGCCGTACCACCGGGGATCCCCTGGTGGCGGTGTTCTATAACCGGGATACCCGCCCCGGTGACTATGAGGCCCTGCGAAATACCCCCCGCCCCGGCCATGCGGACTATGCCGCCTGGGTCAAGTCCCGGGGCTTTAACGACTATCGCGGCGGCGGCCGCCATTCCGGCCGGCTCACCGCCCCCCTGGTGGCGGCGGGGGCCATCGCCCAAACGCTTTTGCGGGAAAGGGGCATCACCGTCAGCGCCCATGTGGCGGCGGAGGACGCCCTGCGGGAAAAGGCGAAAGCCGCCAAGGCGGCGGGGGACAGCGTGGGCGGCTGCGTTTGCTGCACCGTCACGGGCCTCCCGGCGGGGCTGGGCGGCTTCGGCTGGGCCGAGGCGGCGGACAGCGAGCTTGCCCGGCACCTCTTCGCCATCCCCGGCGTCAAGGCCGTGGGTTTCGGTGCGGGGGAGGCGTTTGCGGACATGCGCGGCAGCGCCGCCAACGATGCCCTCCACATGGAGCGGGGCCGGCCTGTCTATACCACCAACCGCAGCGGCGGCGTCAGCGGCGGCATCACCACCGGGATGCCCCTTGTATGCACCGTCACCTTCCGGCCCACGCCGTCCATCGCCAAGGAACAGCCCACGGTGGATCTCTCCGCCGGAGAGGACACCACTCTGACCGTCACCGGCCGGCACGATGCCTGCATCGCCCTGAGGGCGGCCCCGGTGGTGGAGGCCGCTGCGGCCCTGGCCCTGGCGGAGCTGCTGCCTCCGGAGGATGACCTCACCGACCTGCGCCGGGAGCTGGACGCCATCGACCGGGAGCTTGTGGGGATCTTTGCCCGGCGCATGGACATGGCCGGGCGCATCGGCGCCTACAAGCGGGCCCACGGCCTTGCCGTGCAGGATCCCGCCCGGGAAGAAGAAGTCCTCCAAAGCCGGGGTGAGCTCCTGCCGGAGCGCCGCGCGCAGGTGCGGCGGCTCTATGAACTGCTGCTGGCCCTGAGCCGGGAGGAGCAGGCATGAATCTAGCGTTCATCGGCCTGCCCGGCAGCGGCAAGACCACCGTGGGCCGGGCCGCGGCGGCGCTTCTGGGGATGCCCTTTTTCGACTGTGACGACCAGGTGGAGCGCCGCGCGGGGATGCCCATCCCCACCATCTTCGCCTTGGAGGGGGAGTGCTGGTTCCGCCACCGGGAGGCCGCCTGCCTGGAGCAGCTGCTCTCTCAGGACGGCGCCGTCATCGCCACCGGCGGCGGCGCGGTGCTCCTGGAGGAAAACCGCCGGGCTCTGCAAAAGGCGAAGGTGATCTTTTTGGATCGCTCGGTGGAAGATATTATGTTAACTTTTGAGGCGGCGGGCCGCCCCCTGATGGCCGCCCATACCCTCGCGGAGCTGAGCCGGGAGCGGCGGCAGCTCTATTTGGCGGCGGCAGATCATATCATCAGAGAACCAACGGTAGAGCAGGCGGCCCAGGCCGCCGCCCGGTGGTGGAGGGAGGAGCTATGCGATTTTTGATCCTCAACGGGCCCAATCTGAACCGGCTGGGCCGCCGGGACAGCGCCCAGTACGGCACCGGCACCTATGAAGAATTATGTAAACTTATTGGCGACACCGCCGCCGCCCGGGGCGACACCGCCGCCTTTTTCCAAAGCAACCATGAGGGGGCCCTCATCGATGCCATCCAGCAGGCCGCGGGCCGCTATGACGCCATCGTCATCAACCCCGGGGCCTACGCCCATTACAGCTACGCCCTCCACGATGCCCTCCTGGACAGCCCTCTGCCGGCGGCGGAGGTGCACATCTCCGACATTGCCGCCCGGGAGCCCTGGCGGCAGGTGTCCGTCACCGCCCCCGCCTGCGGGGTGTTCATCGCCGGCCGGGGCTTTGAGGGCTACTGCGCGGCCATGGAGCGGCTGAAGGAGGGAACACCATGAAGCTGTGCGTCATCGGCGACCCGGTGGCCCACAGCCAAAGTCCCGCCCTGCACACGGCGCTGCTGGACCGCGCGGGCCTCAGGGGCGCCTATGAGAGGGTGCGGGTAACGCCGGAGGAGCTGCCGCGCTTCGTGGCCGCCGCCCGTGGGGGGGCCTGGGACGGCTTCAATGTCACCATGCCGCTGAAGGAGTGCATCCTGCCCCTTCTGGACGAGCTGGAGGAAACCGCCGCCGCCATGGGGGCGGTGAACACCGTGGTGATCCGGGAGGGCAGGGCCAAGGGCTTTAATACCGATGGCCCCGGCTTTCTGCGGACTCTCCCGGCTCTGCCCCAACGGGCTCTGGTGCTGGGCAATGGCGGCGCGGCCCGGGCGGTGGGCCATGCCCTGCGGGGGGCCGGCGTCCGGGTGGACACCTGCTGCCGCCATCCCCAGGCGGGCATGTGGGCCTGGGAACAGCTGCCGGACATTGCCGCGCGCTGTGAGCTCCTGGTGAATGCCACGCCCTTGGGCATGGCGGGCAAGGGGGAGTTTGCGGACTTTCGGTTTCTTGAGCGCCTTGCACGCGAGGCCACGGTGTATGACCTGGTGTACGCCCCGGCGGACACCGCCCTTCTGCGGCAGGCGGCGGCCCTGGGCCACCCCGTCATCGGGGGCATGGCCCTCCTGCAGGCCCAGGCGGAGCTGGCCTTCGGGCACTTTACCCGGGGTCTGCTCCCGGCGGAGGAAAAGTGAAGGAAAAGGCGGCTGCCCGCGGGCAGCCGCCTTTTGTGGCGCAGTTTTTTACTGGGCGTTCTTCTTGGCCATGGCGTTCTGGAGCCAATCCTTGCCGTCCACGAAGCGGGAGACGATGTAGGTGA
>CAKTPM010000024.1 GCA_934591705.1 uncultured Oscillospiraceae bacterium | reverse complement strand
GTGGCAGTCTGTATCACCAAAGACCTATCCAGACTGGGACGAAATTCCTCGCTGACCGGGCTTTATATCAACTTCACTTTCCCGAAGTACAATGTGCGGTATATTGCCATCAACGACCACTTTGACACCATCGACCCCAACAGCACAGACAGCGATATTGCCGGTATCAAAAACTGGTTTAACGAATTTTTCGCCAAAGATACAAGCCGCAAAATCCGGGCTGTGCAAAAGGCAAAGGGTGAGCGTGGCGTACCGCTGACTACCAATGTTCCGTTCGGGTATCTCAAAGCCCCAGAGGACAAGACCAAGTGGATCGTGGACGAAGCTGCGGCTGTGGTAGTCAAGCGAATCTTCAAGCTGTGTATGGAAGGACGGGGACCGATGCAGATCGCAAAGCTCTTGCAGGAGGAAAAGGTACTTAACCCCACCGCCTACAAGAAGCGTGAGGGCATCAAGACACCCAGCCCGGAAACCGCTGATCCGTACCATTGGAACACCAACACGGTCGTTCATATTCTGGAACGCCGGGAATACACGGGATGCACCGTCAATTTCAAGACCTACACCAATTCCATCTGGGACAAGAAGCAGCGGGAAACGCCCCTTGACAAACAGGCGATTTTCTACAACACCCATCCGGCGATCATCGAGCAGGAAGTCTTTGACAAGGTGCAGGAGATCCGTCAGCAGCGTCACCGTAGAACAAAAACAGGCAAAAGCAGCCTGTTCTCCGGCATGGTTTACTGTGCCGACTGCGGAGCGAAAATGCGGTACTGCACTACCAATTACTTTGAGAAGCGGCAGGATCACTTTGTATGCGCCAACTACCGAAGCAATACAGGAAGCTGTTCGGCACACTTCATCCGAGCCGTTGTTCTGGAAGATTTGGTCTGGATGCACATGAAAGCGGTCATCTTCTATGTGACACGGTATGAGAAGCACTTCCGGGCAGTTATTGAACACAAGCTCCTGCTGTCCAGTGAAGAAAAAATCTGCGCAAGCATCAAGCGTCTGGAACAGGCGCAGCGGCGCATGGGAGAACTTGACCGCCTGTTTATCCGCATTTATGAGGACAATGTGGCAGGACGCATCAACGATGAACGGTTTTCCATGATGAGCAGAAGCTATGAAACCGAACAGGAGCAGCTTAAAGTGGAAATCCAGACCTTGCAGCAGGATATTGAAGTACAGGAACGACAGATTGAAAATTTGGAGCAGTTTATCCAGAGGGTACACAAATACAAGGATTTGGACGAGCTTACGCCCTATGCTCTGCGGGAACTTGTCAAGGGAGTTTATATCGAAGCCCCCGACAAGAGCAGCGGCAAACGGCGGCAAAATATCCGCATTTCCTATGACCTTGTAGGCTTTATCCCACTGAATGAACTGATGAAAGAGGAAACGGCATGACCAAAGCCATGCCGTTCCTACAAAAATACGATATTACTTTCTTACGACCCCCGACCATTGCGGACGGGCTTTTTGATCGTTGGGTCAAGTCGAATTACTTGGCGGCCTTGGCTGCCTTGAAGGACTCGATCAGCTCGGGCACGACCTTGAACAGGTCGCCCACGATACCGTAGTCAGCCACCTCGAAGATGGGAGCGGTCTCGTTCTTGTTGACGGCGATGATGCACTCAGACTCCTGCATACCGGCCTTGTGCTGGATGGCGCCGGAGATGCCCAGGGCGATGTAAACCTTGGGATGCACGGTCTTGCCGGTCTGACCGACCTGATGGTCGGCGGTGATCCAGCCGGCGTCCACGCAGGCGCGGGAGGAACCCACGACACCGCCCAGAACCTCGGCCAGCTCCTCGGCCAGCTTGATGCCGCCCTCGACATCCTTGGAGATGCCGCGGCCCACGGACACGATGAAGTCGGCGCCGATCAGGTCCACCAGCTTCTTGGCGGCCTTGACGGTCTCGGTGACATTGGTCTTGATATCGCCGGCCTCCAGGGAGAACTCGGGATGGATGACCTCAGCGGCCTTCTGGCACTCGCGCTTCTTCATAACGCCGGGACGCACGGTGGCCATGGCGGGACGGAAGCGGGGGCAGATGATGGAGGCCATCAGGTGACCGCCGAAAGCGGGACGGGTCATCTTCAGGTCGCGGGAGACATCGTGATCCTCACCGTTGATCTTCACGGTGCCGACCTTCTCGATGCGCTCCTCGGGCAGGGTGGAGGCCTCCTTCAGGAAGCCCTTGTAGTTGGGCATGTCGATGTCCAGGTGGGTGCAGTCGGCGCACAGACCGGTGTGCAGGCGAGCCGCGCAGCGGGGGGCCAGGTCACGGCCGATGTTGGAGGCACCGAACAGCAGGATCTCGGGCTTGATGTTCTCCACCACATCCACGATGACCTTGGTGTAACCGTCGGTGGTGTAGTCCTTCAGCAGGGGGCTGTTGCAGACATACACCTTGTCGGCGCCGTACTTGCCCAGCTCGGGAGCCAGACCGTCCACATTGTCGCCCAGCAGGATGCCGCAAAGCTCCACGCCCAGCTCGTCGGCCAGCTTGCGGCCCTCGGAGATCAGTTCAAAGGTGGTGGGCATCATCACGCCCTGGCGCTGCTCGCAGAATACCCAAACATTCTTGAAAGCAGCGGTATCAGCACTATTAAAAGCCATTATTCTTATCTCCTTCCTTAGATGATGTGCTTGGCGGCGAGAATGCCGGCCAGCTTGTCGGTGGTTGCCTTATCAGCGCCTTCCAGCATCATGCCGGCGCCCTTCTGAGGAGGCGTGAAGGAGGTGAGAATGTTGGTGGGAGAACCCTTCAGACCGATGGTGGTGGCATCGATCAGCTCGTGATCCTTCAGCGTGTCGTAGGTCATGGTGACCAGGGGCTTGGAATAGGCCTCGAAGGCACCGCCCACGGACAGGTAACGCGGAGTGTTCAGCTCCTTGATGCAGGTGACCATGCAGGGGGTCTTGACCTTGACGGTCATGTAGCCGTCCTCCAGCATACGCTTGACGGTCAGCTCGTTGCCGTTCTTGGTGATCTCGCCGGCATAGGTGACCTGGGGCAGGTGCAGCTTCTCGGCGATCTGGGGGCCCACCTGGGCGGTATCGCCATCGATGGCCTGGCGGCCGGCCAGGATGATGTCGTCGCTCTCGATGCCGTAGGTATCGATGGCGGCGGCGATGATCTGGGAGGTGGCATAGGTATCGGAGCCGCCGAACTCACGGGCGGTGACCAGGACACCCTCGTCCACGCCCATGGCCATCAGCTCACGCAGCATGCCCTCTGCGGGAGGGGGGCCCATGGTGAAGGCCACGACCTTGCAGCCCAGCTCATCCTTCAGGGACAGAGCGGCCTCAACGGCGTTCATATCATCGGGGTTGATGATGGTCTGCATGGACGCACGGTCCAGGGTACCATCGGGATTCACGGCCACCTTACCGGAGGTATCGGGGACCTGCTTAACAGTAACAATAATTTTCATTTTCCTTATACCTCCTTATTACTTCACGCCCAGATGGCTGGAAATGACCATGCGCTGGACCTCGGAAGTACCCTCGTAGATCTCGGTGATCTTGGCGTCGCGCATCATGCGCTCCACGGGATACTCACGGGTGTAGCCGTAACCGCCGAACAGCTGCACGGCGCGGCGGGTCACATCGGAAGCGGACTCGGCAGCGAAGAGCTTGGCCATAGCGGCGTCAGCGGAGTAGGGCTCGTGGTTCTGCTTCTTCATGGCAGCGGAGTACACCAGGTACTTGGCGGCCTCCATGCGGGTATGCATATCAGCCAGCTGGAACTGGGTGTTCTGGAACTGGGAGATGCGCTTGCCGAACTGGACACGCTCCTTGGTGTACTTGACGGCCTCGATGACAGCGCCCTCGCCCAGGCCCAGGGCCTGAGAGGCGATACCGATACGGCCGCCGTCCAGGGTCTTCATGGCGATCTTGAAGCCCTCGCCCTTCTTGCCCAGCATACGATCCTTGGGGATCACGCAATCCTCGAAGATCAGGTCGCAGGTAGAGCTGCCGCGGATACCCATCTTCTTCTCGTGCTTGCCCTGGGAGAAGCCCTTATCATCCTTCTCGACGATGAAGGCGGAGATCTCCTTCATGGAGCGGCCGCGCTTGTCGGTGACCTTGCCGGTGACGGCGATGATCACGAAGGTGTCGGCCACATTGCCGTTGGTGATGAAGCACTTAGAGCCGTTGAGGATGTAATTCTCGCCGGACTCGTCCAGCACAGCGGTGGTCTGCTGGCCCTGGGCGTCGGTACCGGCACCGGGCTCGGTGAGGCCGAAGGCGCCGATCTTCTTGCCGGAGCACAGGTCGGGCAGATACTTCATCTTCTGCTCCTCGGTGCCGTTCTCAAAGATGGGAGCGGCGCACAGGGAGGTATGAGCGGACACGATAACGGCAGTGGTGCCGCAGACCTTGGCCAGCTCCTCCACGCACATGGCATAGGACAGCACATCGCCGCCGGCGCCGCCATACTGCTTGGGGAAGTAGATGCCCATCATGCCCAGCTTAGCCATCTTTTCGACGGTCTCCATGGGGAAGCGCTCTTCTTCATCGATCTCAGCTGCCAGGGGCTTGACTTCGTTTTCCGCAAACTCGCGGTACATCTTCTGCACCAGCAGCTGTTCCTTAGTCAGATGAAAATCCATACTAATTCTTCTCCTTTTCGATAGATATTACTTGTTATAGCTGAAGAAGCCCTCACCGGACTTAATACCCAGCTTGCCAGCGCGGACCATCTTGCGGATCAGCACATTAGCACGATACTTGCTGTCGTGGGTCTCATTGTAGAGAACATCCATGATGTTCAGCACGATGTCCCAACCGATCAGATCGCCCAGATGCAGGGGGCCCATGGGGTGGTTGCAGCCCAGCTGCATGGCGATGTCGATATCCTCGGCGGAAGCCACGCCCTCCTGCAGGACGCAAACGCCCTCGTTGCAGTAAGGAATGAGGATCTTGTTGACCACGAAGCCGGGGGCCTCGTTGACCACAACAGGGGTCTTGCCGATCTCGATGGACAGGTTCTTGATGGTCTCCACCAGCTCAGCAGGGGTGTTGCCGCCGGCGATGACCTCAACGAGCTTCATAGCGGGCACGGGGTTGAAGAAGTGCATACCCACGACAGGATGCTTCAGGCCCTGGCCCATCTCGGTGATGGACAGAGAGGAGGTGTTGGAGGCGAAGATGGCGCTGTCCTTGCAGATGGCGTCCAGGCGGCCCAGCAGCTCCTTCTTGGTGGCCATGTTCTCGGCAACGCACTCGATGACCAGATCGGCATCGGCGGCGGCCTCAAACTCCTCCACCAGGATGTGGGCCATGATGTCGTCGGCCACGGCCTGGTCCATCTTGCCCTTGGCGACCTTCTTGTTCAGAGAGGCAGCCAGCTTGTCCTTGTGGCGCTGTGCGCTGGCCGTGCTGGAAGCATACATCAGGGCAGTGTGGCCCTTTGCCGCGAAGACCTGGGCAATACCGCTGCCCATGGTGCCTGCACCAAATACTGCAACTTTCATTTTAGTTCCTCCTAATATAAAATATTTGGATTTTTAATCATCAGCCCGGGGGCTGTTAATTAACGGGATCGCCGGGGACTTATTTGTTCTGATAGGGCTCGTGCTTTCTCTTCTCCAGGAAGGCGGCCATGCCCTCGATCTGGTCGGCGGTCTTAAAGCAGCTGCCGAACAGCTCCTCCTCGATGACCACGGCCTTGTCCATGTCCACCTGCAGGCCGTCGTTGATGGCCTTCTTGCAGGCCCGCACGGCGATGGGGGCGTTCTTGGCGATGGTCTCGGCCATCTTCTCAGCGGCGGGCATCAGCTCCTCCAGGGGATACACCGCATTCACCAGGCCGATGCGATAGGCCTCGTCCGCCTTGATGTTCTTGGCGGTATAGATAAGCTGCTTGGCCATGCCGGGGCCCACCAGACGGGCCAGGCGCTGGGTGCCGCCGAAGCCGGGGGTGATGCCCAGGCCCGCCTCGGGCTGGCCGAACACGGCGGTGTCGGCGCACAGGCGGATATCGCAGCTCATGGACAGCTCGCAGCCGCCGCCCAGGGCATAGCCGTTGATGGCGGCGATGGTGGGGATGGGCAGGGTCTCGATACGGCGGAACACATCGTTGCCGTGCTTGCCGAAGGCCACGCCCTCGGCCGGGGTCAGGGTGCTCATCTCGCCGATGTCGGCGCCGGCCACAAAGGCCTTGTCGCCGCTGCCGGTGAAAACAAGCGCGCGGATCTCACTGTCGGCGCGGACGATCTCGACCAGCTCGTCGAGGTCGGTGAGCACCTCGGAGTTCAGCGCGTTGAGTGCCTTGGGACGGTTGATGGTCGCAACGGCGATATTTCCCTTCTTTTCCAGCAGAACATGGGTCATAACAGGTTCCTCCTTACATGCTTCTTCACGCGCCGCCCACATAGCGGCAACGGTGCAGGGCGCGGCAGCACGCTCCGGGCTCAGGCGCACGGAGCATACTCCTCCCTATATACGGACACTATTATAGTATTTTGTGAACGAATTAGCAACCCCCCTTCCGACAGATTTTCTTTTTTAGAATATTTCACAAAATAGGTGTGAAATTTTTACACACTTTTCAGAAAAGGCCGTGAAGCCCTCCATTTTTTCATTGCAGGAAATCGAAAAATGTGATATAAAAGCAGAGATATCTTCGCACCGGAGGAATGAGCCATATGCGCATGCGTAAAAAAAAGAACTTAGAGCCCCGCATGGAGGCCTGCCGGGCCTATCAGGTCTGCGACCCCTTTTCCATGAAGGGCCGCTGGCGGGAGCTTTATCCCCAGGCGAAGGAGCTGCATTTGGAGCTGGGCTGCGGCAAGGGCACCTTCACCGTAGGCACCGCCCGCAATGAGCCGGACATCCTGCTCATCGCCGTGGAGGTGGTGCCCGACTGCCTGGTGATGGCCATGGAGAAGGCCCAGGCGGCGGCGCTGGACAATGTGTTTTTTGTCTCCGGGGACGCGGCCCTGCTGCCGGAGATGTTCGCCCCCGGCGAGGTGGACCGCATCTATCTGAACTTCTCGGACCCCTGGCCCAAGAGCAACCAGAAAAAACGCCGCCTGACCCACGGGAACTTCCTGAAAAAATACCGCCAGGTCTTAAAGTCCGGCGGCCAGATCCACTTCAAGACCGACAACGACAAGCTCTTCGACTGGTCTGAGGAGGAGATCCCTCAGTTCGGCTTTCAGCTCTCCGAGGTCACCCGCGACCTCCACGCCGGCGGCCCCGTGGGCGTGATGACGGACTACGAAATGCGCTTCTATGACCTGGGCAAAAACATCAACCGCCTGGTGGCCACCATGGTCCCCTGGGAGGAGCCCCGGGAGGAGCGGACATCGCAGGAGGAGCAGCCCCAAGCGGCGGAAGAGCAGGCGGAATAACGGCATGAACAAAACCTCCGGCTCAGCCGGAGGTTTTGCTGCTTTGCGCTTTACTTTTTCTCGCTGAAATACGCCGCGGCGGCACCGCACAGGGGGCACTTATAGTCCGCGGGAAGGGCCTCGCCCTCATAGACATAGCCGCAGATACGGCAGACGAACTTTTTCTTTTCCCCAGCGGTCTCACCGGCAGGGGCGCCGCCGCCGGAGCGGATATCCTGGGCCAGGGTGTCGGCCATGCGCTCCAGCTGCATCAGCTGGTCCTCCCGGAGGGCGGACTTCACCGTCAGCGCGTCATCCAGCTGCCGCCAGCCCAGGGGCTCGATGATCTTGCTCATGCCCTTGGCCGCCGCCGGGGCCCAGGAGCCGTTCTCGATGAGCAGGCAGGTACGATTTTTCAGGTTGTGGGCCGCCAGGTCGTGGAGGAACTGCTCCATGGTGATGAAAACGCCCATGTTGTAGGTGGTGGAGGCCAGGACGATGTGGCTGTAGCGGAAGGCGTCGGCCACCAGCTCGCTCACCGGCACCACAGAGGTGTCCCGCACGGTGACGGGCACGCCCTTCTCCGCCAGGCGGCAGGCCAGCACATTGGCGGCGCTCTCGGTATCGCCGTACACGGAGGCATAGGCGATCATCACGCCCCGGATCTCCGGCTCATAGCGGCTCCAGAGGTCGTGCTTCTCCAGCATGTAGCCCAGGTCCCGGCGCCACACGAAGCCGTGGAGGGGCAGGAGCATCTGGATATCCAGGGCGGCGGCCTTCTTCAGCACCGCCTGGACCTGCTCGCCGTACTTGCCCACGATGTTGGTGTAGTACCGGCGGCACTCGTCCAGATAGTCCCGGTCAAAGTCCACCTCGTCGGCGAAAAGGTGGCCGTTGAGAGCGCCGAAGGTGCCGAAGGCATCCGCGCTCAGGAGCAGCTTGTCGGTGGTATCGTAGGTCATGATGACCTCCGGCCAGTGGACCATGGGCGCAGCCACAAACTGCAGGGTGTGGCGGCCGGTGCAGAGGGTATCGCCCTCCTTCACCGTTTGGATGCGGCCGTCAAAGTCATGGCCGAAGAAGTTGCCGATCATGGTCTTGGCCATGGCCGAGCAGAGGATCCGCACCTCGGGGAAGCGCCGCGCCAGCTCCTCCAGTTCGGCGGTGTGGTCGGGCTCCATGTGGTGCACCACCACATAGTCCAGGGTGCGGCCGCCCAGCTCATGGAGCAGGTTCTCCCGGAACTGGCGGGCCACGGCGCTGTCGGCGGTATCGAAGAGGACGGTCTTTTCGTCCTTCAGCAGATAGCTGTTGAAGGAAATGCCCTCGGGGACGCCGAAAACGCCCTCGAACATGGCCAGGCGCCGGCCGTCGGCGCCGATCCAGGTATAATCTTCATTTACTTTACGGGTGCAATACATCACAGATCCTCCCTCTTATGTTCTCTCGGGGATGCCTTATCCCCGTTTCTCTTTTTTTGTCAGCTGCATTTACAACAAAAAGGTGCAGAGAGACCCCCTGCACCTTTTGTTTTTGATTTACGCCTCCGCGGCGGCCTCGACGGCGGTTTCCTTCTCGGCGGCCTTGGCCAGCTTCTTCTTGGCGGTCTCCACCAGCTTGGCGAAAGCGGCAGGATCGTTCACGGCCAGCTCGGCGAGCATCTTGCGGTTGATCTCCACCTTGGCCAGCTTCAGGCCGTGCATAAAGGTGGAATAGTTCATCTCGTTGGCCTTGCAGGCGGCGGAGATACGGGTGATCCACAGGGAGCGGAAGTCTCTCTTCTTCAGGCGGCGGCCCACATAAGCGTAGGTCAGGGACTTCATAACCTGCTCGTTGGCCATCTTAAAGTGCTTGGACTTGGCGCCCCAGTAGCCCTTGGCCATCTTCAGGATCTTATTTCTTCTTTTGCGCGTCATCATTGCGCCCTTGACATGTGCCATTTTATATTGCCTCCTATTCTAACTTCGTAACGGATTATTTGTAAGGGATCATCTTGCGGATGGTGGCGTCGTTGGTGCAGTCGGCATAGGTGGTGCTCCGCAGACGACGGCCGCGCTTGGTGTCCTTCTTGGTCAGGATGTGGCTCTTGAAAGCGTGAGCTCTCTTGACCTTACCGTTCTTGGTCAGATTGAAGCGCTTTTTTGCGCCGCTATGGGTCTTCAGTTTAGGCATGATTGTTCTCCTTCCGTTCTACCTGCGGATTTTGCCGCAGGACTATTGAATTATTTTGCCTTGGGGCTTGCTGGCTTGGGAGCCAGGAAAATAAACATATTCCGGCCCTCCATCTTGGCGGATTTTTCCAGAGCCGCTATCTCGGCACACTGCTCGGCAAACTTCGCCAGCAGCTCCCTGCCGATATCGGTGTGTGCCATCTCGCGGCCGCGGAAGCGGACGCTGACCTTGACACGGTTGCCGTCGGCCAGGAATTTCTGGGCGTTCTTCAGCTTTGTGTTGAAATCGCCGACATCGATACCCGGAGACATGCGGATCTCCTTGATCTCCACTACATGCTGGTTCTTCTTGGCTTCCTTTTCTCTCTTGGCCTGCTCGAACTTGAACTTACCGTAGTTCATCAGCTTGCATACGGGCGGAACGGCCTGCGGAGAGATCTTCACCAGGTCCAGCCCGCGCTCCTCTGCGATGTGCAGAGCCTCCTCGGACGAGACGATGCCCAGCTGCTCACCGTTTTCGCCGATGAGACGCAGCTCGCTGTCGCGGATCTCTTCATTCAGTTGATGTGCTGCCTTGCTTATACCGAAGCACCTCCAATCAAATTAAAAAACGCGAATGCACCCGGCATCCGCGCAGCGACAGAGACATAGCCATGCCTCTGAAATAAAACGCTCTTGACCCGTTCGCTCCTGCTGCGGGTGAGGCGGATGCACCGACCTTCTTTGTTTTCCTATGGTATATTACACGATGGAGATGGGATTGTCAACTGTTTTTTTGCAGAAAACCTCGTGAATATTTTCCCGCCCCGGTGTGCAAACTATCCCTGCACAGAAAAGGAGGTGCCAGTTTTGGACGATAAGAACACCCGGAACACGACCAATACCAAGAATACCCGCCAGACCGACGAGACCCGCGACTGCGGCGGCAAGGACAAGAACAGCACCAAGGACGGCAAGGACTGCCGCTGAGGAACATAAGGGAGCGGGCCCGGCGGGCCCGCTCCCTTACGCTTTTATGCAAGCGCGCCGTGCAGCGTGGGGGGATAGGTGCCGTTTTCATGGAGCCGCAGAAGCTCCTGCCGGACGGCCTCCTTGTCCTGGCGATAGGTCATGCCGAACCAGCGGTCAGCGCTGCGGAGCACCTCCACGGCGAGCTTCCCCTCCGCCACCAATTTCCCCACCAGGGCCGGCAGCAGGCACTCGCCCTTGACGGGGTCGGTGGCGGCATCTCGGAGGAAATCGTGGAAATACCGCTCCAGCTCCGGGAAGATCTCCGGGGTAAAGCCCCAGAAGTTCATGGATACCACCGTGTCGCCGGGAAGCTCCACGCGCACATCCTCCTCGGTGTTGGCGATGGTGCCGTCCGGGAAAAGCCGGATCTTGTGATTTTCCCGGATGTCCCGGAGCATACCCTCCTCCACCCGGCACACCCCCCGGGCCACGGTGCCGTGGGCCGATACGGTGTTGCGCAGAAGATACCCCACCATGGCGGCCCGGCCGCTCCGGAGGTGCACAAGGGCCCGGCGGATCACCCGGAAGGCATCGGCGCCGTAGTAGTCATCGGCGTTGATGACGCAGAAGGGCTCATGGACCACCTCCCGGGTGCAAAGCACCGCCTGACAGGTGCCGAAGGGCTTTTGCCGCCGGGGATCTACGGTGTACCACGCCGGCAGGCCGTCGAAGGTCTGGCAGGCATAGGCCACCTCCACGGGCTTGCCCTCCGCCGTGCGCAGGCCGCGGAGGGTCTTGCCGCACAGCTTTTCCATCAGCTCCCGAAGCTCCGGCTTGATGATGAACACGATCTTGTCGAACCCGGCGCGCACGGCGTCATAGATGCCGTATTCCATAAGGATCTCCCCGCCGGGGCCCACGCCGTCCACCTGCTTGTCGCCGCCGTAGCGGGAGCCCATCCCGGCGGCCATGATGACCAAAGTTGTGTGCATGGATACTCTCCTTTCCTTTTCCGGGCTATCATACCACGAATTTTTCTCCCCGGCAACCGCCATCCGGAAAAAGGGGGTGGATTTTCCCGCGGCTTCGCGGTATAATAGCTCCGCTGTTTGCAAGGGAGGATACATATGATGAAAAATTCCAAGCTCCTGGGCCATATCTTCGCCATCTTCACCGTCATCGTGTGGGGAAGCTGCTTTGTTCTGACCAAAAAACTCCTGGCCATCGGCCTCACGCCCCTGCAGATCACCCCCCTGCGGATGATCCTGGCCTATGTGACGCTTTTGGTGATGCGCCCTAAGCTCCTGCGCCTGCCCTGGCGAGATGAGCTGATGTTCGTGCTCATCGGCATCACCGGCGGCAGCTTGTACTTCTATCTGCAGAATGCCTCCCTGGCCTACACCTATTCCGCCAACGCCAGCATCATCGTCCTGGGCATCTCCCCCATCCTCACGGTGATCCTGGCCCAGCTTTTCAGCCGCCACAATGAGCACCTGGGCAAATGGGTATATCTGGGGGCGGTCATCGCCATCGCCGGCGTGGTGCTGGTGGTCCTCAACGGCACCCTCTCGTTTCACCTCTCCCCCAAGGGCGACCTGCTGGCCCTGGCCGCCGCGCTGATGTGGGCCCTCTATTCCATCCTCATCAAAAAGTATACCGAGCAGTACGATAACTTCATCGTCACCCGGCGGGTGTTCTTCTGGGCCTTTATCACCGGACTGCCCCTGATGTTCCTCACCGACGGGATGCCCGCCATGTCCGTTCTGCGGGAGCTCTTCACCACCCCCTCGGTGCTCATCTCCTGGCTGTTTCTGGGGATGTTCGGCAACGCCATTTGCTTTGCCATCTGGAACATCGCCTTCAAGGCCCTGGGCACCGTCATCACCAACAACTATCTCTATGCCTCCCCCTTCGTTACCGTCATCGTGGGGTGGCTGCTGCTGGGCGAGCCCATCTCCCTTATGTCCGTGTTCGGCGCGGTGCTCATCACCGTGGGCGTCATTTTCGCCTACAAGACGGATACGCCCCCGGCGGCACAGTGAGCTGATCCCCAACAAGCAAAAACCAAGCAAAAAAAGCGTCGGCAGCTGCCGACGCTTTTTTGTCTGCTTTTCAGATCCGGACCTGGCACTCCATGCTCATCACGGCCCGGCCGCCGATGCGGACGGTGGTCTTCTCGCCGTCCCGGAAGAGTTTGCTGCGGATCTCCGAGGGGCGGAACATATGCTCGCCCTGGACAAACACATTCTCCTGCCCCGGCTGTATCAGCCCCTGGAGGTAGAGGTAGTAGGTCAGTGCACCGTTGCTGGTGCCGGTGGCGCACTCCTCGGGGATGTCGTAGAGAGGGGCGTAGTTGCTGCACCAGGCCGTGACCTCCCCGCTGCCGGGGCAGAACATATGCACCCCGGTGACATCGTAGTGCCGGGAGAGCTCCGTCACGGCGGCTTCGTTCTGCACGGCTCCCAGGAGGGTCTTGTGGTCCCGCACGGGCATCATGATATCCGCCAGGCCCGTGGAGACGATCTTGGGCATCATGCCCTCGGGGCGGTCCGCCGGGGTGAGGCCGTAGGCGGCATAGAGGGCCGGGAGCTCCTCCTTCGTCAGTTCCCGCAGAAGCCGGGGCGGGGCCATGTCCATCCACACCGTGTCCCCGGCCACCTGGATGGTCAGCTCACCGGCCTTGGTGTGGGCGATGTGGGCACCGTCTCCTATCCTGCCGATGCTCCGCAGCAGGGCGAAGCTGCCCACGGTGGCATGGCCGCACAGGTCCACCTCCCCCGCCGGGGTAAAGTACCGCAGAGTCACTGAGCCATCCGCCTCCGGAGTGACAAAGGCGGTCTCGGAGTGCTTGAACTCCGCGGCGATCTGCTGCATCAGCTCATCGGAGAGGGGCGCCTCCGGCAAGGCCACACCGGCCTGATTGCCGCCGAACACCCGGGTGGAAAACGCGTCCATCACATATGCTTTCATGAGAGGTACCTCCTTGGCGTCATTTTTTGGTCGGTATGCCGCTATATATAGAAATTATACCATATGGCGGCCCGCTGCGCAAGCAAAACCGGCGCCCTCAGCCCTGCTCCTCCGGCGTCTTAGCGGGTGCGGCGCTCTCCCCGCTGCCGCCGGGTGCAGCAGGCGGCGTACCGCCCCCGGCGGGAGGCCCAGACCGTCCGCCGCCCATGCCGTCCACGCCGGCAGCGGTGCCGGTCTGAGCGGCAGCGGTCTCTATATCGCTGTCGGCGGCAGCCAGGGTGTAGCTCGTTCCCTCCGTCAGCTCCGGCGAGGAATAGAGCACATAGCTGGCGGTGCATACCGCCGTGCCGCTGCAGACCGCCGTGCCGTCCGCAGCCCGGAGGGTAAAGGCCGTGCCCTCCGGCACCGCAGCGGTGCGCTGGCCACCGGTGAAGGGGCGCTCACCCTTCTCCGGGCCGCCCTCCGGGAAAGACGCAGAGGGCCGGGTGCCCTCAAGAGCCGGGGCTTTCCCCTCCGCAGGGGCTGCCGGAGGCGTAAGATCCCCACCTCCCATCGGTGCGCCGCCCATGGCGGAGGCACCGAAGGTCACATAGGGCTGCGTGGCTGTGATGCGCAGGCCCATGCCGCTGCTGCCGCCGGCGGCCAGCACCGTGCCGCCGCTGAGCGTCAGGGTGCCGTCGGCATCCAGGGGCTGGTCATCGGCAGTGCTGGCCGTCCACACCGCTACGGTGCCGCCGGAGATGGTGAGATCGCCATTGGAGTCGAAGCCGTCGCCGCCGGCGGAATAGGCGTTGACGGTGCCGCCGGAGATCGTCAGGGAGAAGGCGTAGCTGGAGGTCGCTGTTGGCGGCGTTGATGCAGTCATCCTGAGAGGTGATGCCGATGTTCCCGGAGAGGATGCTCACCTCCGCCCCCTCGAGGCCCTCATAGCAGTCGGTGACGGTGATGGCGGGCCCCTCCGTGCCCGCGGCGCCGACGGTCAGCACACGGTCGCAGTGGAGGGCGTCATCCCCGGCGGAGAGTGTCAGTGTACCGCTTTCGATATGCAGGAGCGCCTCTGCGTTTATCGCGTCGTTCACGCCCGCCTCGATCTCCAGCGTCAGATCGCGCACGGTGAGCGACGCCTCCCCCTCCGTGTCGGTAGCGGCGCCGGACTTGATGCCGTTTTTGCCCTTGGCGGTGATGTGCAGGGTACCGCTGCCGCCCAGGGTGACGGCGGAGCCGTCCTTGCACTTGATGACGGCGTTCTCGGCCCTGGTGTTGTCGGGATAGGTCTCATCGTTGTTTTGCTCGCTGTCGGCCAGGGTGTTCTCCGTGCCCTGGGCAGCCAGGAGGGTGACCTCCGTGGATTTATTGCAGGTGATGGGGGCGGTGTCGGCGGAGGTGAGGGCCAGGCCATTGAGCACCAGCGTCACCCCTTGGGTACCCTTTTTCACGGTGACAGAGCCGTCCTCACAGGTGCCGGAGAGGATATAGGTCCCCGGCTCCGAGATGCTCAAGGCCGTGCCGTCAACGGTATAGCCGCTGCCGCTGCCGTCGGCGGTGATGCCGCCGGAGGAAAAGGTGAGAGAAACGGCGTCCTCCGAGGAATAGTCCTCCTCCGACGCCTTCTTTGTCCCGGCGGCCCCGCAGGCGCACAGCGTACACAAAAGTGCTCCGGCGCAGAGCAGCGCGGCCCATGCTTTTTTCTTCCGCATAATAAAATGACCTCCTGTCATAAGATGATCGCTTTCTCCGCAGGGTGCCTCCCTGCCGGAGTTCAGCTTGAAGCATAGCCGCCGTACCTAAAAGCATCCTAAAGAAAATTTCCGCCGGCTCTTTAGGATGGCTTTAGGATGCCGGGCTATGATGTCAGCCGTAAGGAGGTGCCCCACATGGCAAACCATATTCAGTGCTGCTTTGCACGCTATGAAAAAAAATACTGGCTCACCCCCGCCCAGCAGCAGGCGCTGCTGGCGGCCACGGAGCCCCGTCTGGTCAAGGATCGCTACGGCGCCTACACCATCTGCAACATATATTATGACACCCCCGACTACCGGCTCATCCGGGCCTCTCTGGAAAAGCCCGTCTACAAGGAGAAGCTCCGGGTCCGCAGCTACGGCGTGCCCCGGGAGGATGACCCGGTATTCGTGGAGCTGAAGAAGAAGTTTGACGGCGTGGTCTACAAGCGCCGCATCACCACTACGCTCCCGGAGGCAGGCCCCCTTCTCGCCGGGGAGGACGCCGGAGCGGCCTTCGGCCAGATCGGCCGGGAGATCGGCTACTTCCAGTCCTTCTACCACACGGCCCCCCGGGTCTTCATCGGCTATGACCGCCTGGCCTTCGCCGGCGCGGAGGATCCCCGTGTGCGCATCACCTTTGACGGGAACCTGCGCTGGCGGGATACGGACCTGGATCTGCGCCTGGGGGACGGCGGCGCGCCGCTTCTGGACGACGACCGGGTGCTCATGGAGATCAAGCTCCCCGGCGCGGCCCCCCTGTGGCTCAGCCGCCTGCTCTCGGAGCTTAGCGTCTTCCCCACCTCATTTTCCAAATACGGCGCCTGCTACAGCCGGTACCTTCTGCCCCGTGCCTGCGCCGAAAATTCTCTAAAGGAGGCCGATCACTGTGCTTAACTCCATTCTGGGTGCCGGGCTCACCCTCTCTGGCTTTCTCATCTGCACCGCCGCTTCTCTGGTGCTGGGCCTGGGCACGGCCCTGGTGGCCCAATACCGCGTTTCCTCCACGCAGAGCTTTGCCGTGACCCTGGCCCTGCTCCCGGCCATCGTGCAGGTGGTCATCATGCTGGTCAACGGCACCTTGGGGGCCGGGGTGGCGGTGGCGGGGGCCTTCAGCTTGGTGCGCTTCCGCTCCGCCCCCGGCACCGCCCGGGAGATCACCGCCCTCTTTTTGGCCATGGCCCTGGGGCTGGCCACCGGCATGGGCTATGTGGTGCTGGCGGCGCTGTTCTTTGCTATCGCCGCCCTGGCGATATGGGGGCTCACCGCCTTGGGCTTCGGCCGCCCTGCCGCCGCCCAGCGGGTGCTGAAGATCACCATCCCCGAAAATCTCGACTATGACGGGCTCTTTGACGACCTGCTGGCCCGGTACACCAAGACCCACGAGCTTATCCGGGTCAAGACCGGCAGCATGGGCACCCTCTACGAGCTGGAGTACCGCATCACCCTCCCGGGGGGAACCGTGCCGAAGGAATTTCTCGACGCCCTGCGCTGCCGCAACGGCAACCTGGGCATCTCCTGCGGCCGCGAGGTCACCAAAGAGGCACTTTAAGTTGCATTTTCCCCAAAATTTGCTATACTGCACTTATAAAAATCCACAAACAGGCAGGTGAATGCGATGCGGCTGCTGATCGCGGAGGACCAGCAGGACCTGGCGGAGGCCCTGAGCAGCTTTTTTGAAAAAAACCATTTTTCGGTGGACGCGGTATACAACGGCTTTGACGCCTATGAGTACGCCGTCACCGGCGAATACGACGCGGTGATCCTGGATATGATGATGCCCAAGCTGGACGGCATCCAGGTGCTGCAGCGGCTGCGGAGCGAGGGGCTCAAGACCCCCATCATGATGCTCACCGCCAAGGGAGAGAAGGCCGAGCGCATCACCGGCTTCAACGCCGGAGCGGACGACTACCTCCCCAAGCCCTTCGACCCCGACGAGCTTCTGAGCCGGGTGCGGGCCATCCTGCGGCGCAGCGAGGCCTACCAGCCCAGTGTGCTGCAATGGGGCGACCTGACCCTGGACCCCGGCAGCGGCGAGCTGTGCTGCGCCCAGCGGAGCGTGCGCCTCAGCGGCCGGGAGTTTCAGGTGATGGAGCTTTTCCTGCGCTCGCCCCGGCAGGTATTTTCCGCCGAGCGCATTATGGAAAAGGTCTGGGGCTGGGACAATGAGGCCGAGATCAATGTGGTGTGGGTGAACATCTCCAACCTGCGCAAGAAGCTCAAGTCCCTGGGCTCCCGGGTGACCCTCCGGGCCAACCGCGGGCTGGGCTATGTATTGGAGGAGAGCGTATGATCAAGGGGCTGCGCAATCGCTTCATCCGCATCGCGACGCTCTCCGTGGCGGCGGTGATGCTGCTGTTGACGGTCATCGTCAACACCGCCAACTATATCTCCGTGAACTCCGATCTGACCAAGACCCTGGAGCTGATCGATGCAAACCAGGGCACCATCCCGCCCATGGCCCCCTCCACCGGGCCGCAGAGCAGCGGGGAGACCCCGCCGGAGAAGCCCGCCGGGGATCGCCGCCGGGGCCCCTTCGGCCCGGAGACCCCCTTTTCCACCCGCTTTTTTGTGCTGACCTATACCGCCGACGGCACCCTCCTGGACGCAGAGCTGGACAAGATCGCCGCTGTCACCCAGGCGGACACGGCGGAATTTCTCGCCGTAGCCCGCCGCCACGGCCAGGGCTTCGGCTACTATAGCGGCTATAAATACCTGGTCACCGCCGGGGACAGCGGGCAGTATACCGCCATCTTCCTGGACTGCTACCAAGCCCTGCGGACGGTGCGGACCGTGGCGATGTGGTCCCTGGCGGCGGATACGATGTGCATCCTGCTGGTTTTTGTGCTGGTGGTGCTTCTCTCCCGCCGGGCCATCGACCCGGTGGTGCGCTCCGCCGAGCAGCAAAAGCAGTTCATCACCGACGCCGGCCACGAGCTGAAGACTCCCATCACCGTCATCGCCACCTGCCTGCGGGTGCTGGAGATGGATGTGGGCAAGCAGAAATGGATCGACAAGGCCCTGGGGCAGACGGAAAAGCTCACGGAGCTGGTGAACTCCCTGGTGACCCTCTCCCGGATGGACGAGGAGACCTCCCCCCTGCAGATGGCGGAGTTCCCCGTCAGCGATGCCGTGAGCGAGACGGCGGAGTCCTTCCGGGACTTTGCCCGCTCCCGGGGCCATGAGCTGACGCTCTGCATCCCGCCGGAGCTGCGCTATCGGGGGGATGAGTATGCCCTGCGGCAGCTGGTGTCCCTGCTGCTGGACAACGCCATCAAGTACGCCCTGCCGGACACCCCCATTCTGCTGACTCTGGCGGGCTCCCGCCAGGGGATGGTGCTGCGGGTCTCCAACCGGGTGGCCGATGCCGCCCAGATCGATACCGCCCGGCTCTTTGACCGCTTCTATCGGGCCGACCCCTCCCGCAGTGCCCAGACCGGCGGCTTCGGCATCGGCCTTTCCATCGCCCGGAGCATTGCCCAGGGCCACCGGGGCGCCATCACCGCCGCCCTGGAGGGCGACACCATCACATTCACCGCGGAGCTGAACTGACCCCGCTGTCGGCAGTGCGGTTTAGATCATATATAAAGCCAAAGAGGCGATGACAGGAGCGCTCCTGTCATCGCCTTTTGCTGCGTTTTCTATACAATATCACAAAATATAAAATGAAGCCATCCTGCCCGGTGGGCCTGGTCACTTTTCAGCGTTCCTCCTGGCGTGGGCGCAGATGGCGTCATAGGTCTGCTGGCTGATGTCGTGCTCGATCCGGCAGGCATCCTCCTCCGCGGTGGAGATATCCACCCCCAGGGCCACCAAAAAGGCGGTGAGGGTCTTATGGCGGTCCAGCATCTTCGTGGCCACGGCCATGCCCTTGTCCGTAAGGGTGATAAGGCCGCTGTCCTCCATGGTGATGTGGCCGCTCTCCTTCAGGCGCCGCGTGGCATAGGTGACGCTGGGCTTCGTCACCCCCAGGTGCTCCGCCACATCCACAGAGCGGATGTATCCATGCTTGAGCTTCATCATCAGCATCGACTCCAAATAATCCTCAGAGGCGCGTTGGATCTCCATGCAATATGCACCATCCTTCCCGTTGTAGCTGCCATTAGGTTAACACACTTTAACAAAAATTGCAAGCCGTAAAAAAATTTTCCGTAAAAACAGTTGACAAGTGCAATTAGAGGTGTTAAACTTCCCGGCAGTTAGAGGAAATTAACCAAAGAAGGGAGCGTGTCCTATGATACCCCTTACCATGGCCGACCTCGGCCGGGAAAATGTGGTCCGCAGGGTGGGCGGCAGCCCTCAGGTGCGCCGCCACCTGGAGGAGCTGGGCTTCACCGCCGGCGGCACCGTGACAGTGGTGGCCTCCCTGGGCGGGAACATCATCGTCAAGGTAAAGGAGTCCCGCATTGCCATCAGCAAGGAGATGGCGCAAAGGATCATGATATAGCAAAATAATGGTAATATAAGGAGAAAACACATGAAAACACTGAAAGAAGTACCCATCGGCCAAACGGCCAAGGTCGTGAAGCTCCACGGGGAAGGCCCCGTGAAGCGCCGCATCATGGACATGGGCATCACCCGGGGCGTGGAGGTCTATGTCCGGAAGGTAGCTCCCCTGGGGGATCCCATGG
Source organism: uncultured Oscillospiraceae bacterium (assembly GCA_934591705.1). Lineage (GTDB taxonomy): Bacteria > Bacillota > Clostridia > Oscillospirales > Oscillospiraceae > Vescimonas. The sequence continues at coordinate 1,309 of CAKTPM010000024.1, read as the reverse complement.
AGGTCACTGTCCGGGGCTATGAGCTCTCCCTGCGCCGGGCGGACACCGAGATGATCGAGGTGGAGTAAAAATTTTGATCAGCAGTTAAGGTCATTGAATTTAAGGAGTGAGAACTATGGAAAAAGAGATCAAAATTGCCCTGGCGGGCAACCCCAACAGCGGTAAGACGACATTATTCAACGCCCTCACCGGCTCCAACCAATTCGTGGGCAACTGGCCCGGCGTCACCGTGGAAAAGAAGGAGGGCAAGCTGAAGAAGCACGAGGATGTGGTCATCATGGACCTGCCGGGCATCTATTCCCTTTCCCCCTACACCTTAGAGGAGGTGGTAGCCCGCAACTACCTCATCCGCCAGCGGCCCGACGCCATTTTGAACATCATCGACGGCACCAACCTGGAGCGAAACCTCTACCTGACCACCCAACTCACGGAGCTGGGCATTCCGGTGGTCATCGCCATCAACATGATGGACATTGTCCGCAAGAACGGCGACCGGATCGATGTGGCAGAGCTCTCCCGGCAGCTGGGCTGCCAGATCGTGGAGATCTCCGCCCTCCGGGGCGAGGGGGTCATGGCCGCCGCCGAGGCCGCCATCCAGGCGGCGGCAGGCACCAAGACCCTGCCCATGCACACCTTCTCCGGCCCGGTGGAGCACGCCATCGCCCACATTGAGGAGGCGGCGGTCCACGACCTGCCCGAGGAGCAGCAGCGGTGGTACGCCATCAAGATCTTCGAGCGGGACAATAAGGTGCTGGAGGATCTCCACATCCCCCAGGAGACCATGGCCCACATCCAGGCGGACATCCAGGCCGCCGAGACGGAGCTGGATGACGACGCGGAGTCCATCATCACCAACGAGCGCTATGTCTACATCGCCCAGCTCATCCAGAGCTGCTATAAGAAGAAAAACAAGGGCCAGCTGTCGGCCTCCGACAAGATCGACCGGGTCGTCACCAACCGCTGGCTGGGCCTGCCCATCTTCGCCGTGGTGATGTTCCTGGTGTACTACATCGCCATGGTGGCTGTAGGCGCCCCCGCCACCGACTGGGCCAATGACGGCGTATTCGGCGACGGCTTCCACCTGCTGGGCATCGGCTCCAAGCCGTATACTGAGGCCAGCGACGAGTATACCGCCGCCACCCAGGCCGTAGACGCCTTCCTGGGGCTGGATACCGAGGCGGAGGACTTCGATGCCGGCGCCGCCCTGGCCCGGATAAAGTCCTTCGTCCCCGCCTCCGACACCGCCACCGTGGATGTGGAGGATGAGGAGACCCTGGCCGTCAACACCATGACCGCCTACTATGACGCC
>CAKTPM010000023.1 GCA_934591705.1 uncultured Oscillospiraceae bacterium | reverse complement strand
TGGAGCGGGTGACGGGAATCGAACCCGCATCCCCAGCTTGGAAGGCTGGTGCCCTGGCCATTGTGCTACACCCGCGTTTCCTTCCGCATTTCGTCAGCTTTGCTATGATAGCACAGCAGCTCCGTCCATGTCAAGACAAAATATCAAAAAGTGCCGAAGTTTTCCCTTCCCCCCGGTTCCCTACAGCACCAGGAAGGTCACGCCGCCGTTGCTCCGCTCCAGGTCCCGATCCTCCCGCAGAGCAGGGCACAGCCGGAAGGCCAGAAGCGTGGTCTCGGAGAAGATAGAGAAATCCTCACCGTGGATCACGGCCTTTACCCGCCCCTGGGCCAGCTCCTCCCGGAGGTGTCTGCGCACGGCGGTGCGGATCTTACCGCCCCGGCCGGAGGAGCCGTAGCCGTGGATGATCTTCATCACCGGCTGGCGAAGCTGCCGGGTAGAGGCCATATCCCGGCGCAGGCGCTCCACGGCCTCCGCCGCCGAGGGCATGCCCAGCTCCAGATTCAGTTCACGAACGCCCTTCATACGCCATTGCCTCCTTCAGCCAGCGGAAAATGCCCCGGCCCGCCTCTCCCATCCGCTCCGGGTGCCACTGCACCCCCACGACCGGCAGGGCCGTGTGGCACAGGGCCTCCACGGTGCCGTCCGCCGCCCGGGCCGCCACGCGCAGGGAGAAGCCCAGGGCTTTTACCGCCTGGTGGTGATTGCTGTTGACCCGGGGGCAGGGCGCCATCCGCTCACACAGCGGCGGCAGCACCTCCACCGGGTGCCAGAGATCCCCGCCGGGGGCCTGGTGGCCCCGGATCCGGGGGTGGAGGGTGCCGCCGAAATACACATTCAGCGCCTGCATCCCCCGGCAGATGCCCAGGATGGGACGCCCCTCCTTCAAAAAGCATTCTATCATCTCCCGCTCCCGGCGGTCAAGCACATTCGGGATATCCCCGCCGCCGGGCAGCAAAAGCGCCCCATACCCCCGCTCCCGCTCCAGGGATACCTCCCCCTGCAGGCCCTCTTTTTCCAGCGCCCGGAGATAGGTCTCAAAGCCGCCGGAGCCATAAATCAGTACCATAGTCCCTCCCGGTTTTTTGACTTTTCCGGAAAGAATCCGGATTTTTACTTGCTACATGCCCTACATTTATGATATAATCCTAAAGATTTATAAACTGGGCTTGGTATGTCCGCAGGGGAGGAGGCGAGCCGCGTGGAAGAAACGCCGCAAAACAGCACATGGAAGGCCCGCGTCTCCCGGGCCGCGGCCCAGGGCGCCCTGGGCCACGCCATCATTCTCTGCGGCAGCGGCGATCTGGCGGAGGCCGCCCGGTTTACCGCCATGGCCCACCTGTGCACCGCCCCGGGCCGCCGTCCCTGCCTGCACTGCAGCAGCTGCCGCAAGGCGGCCGCCGATATCCACCCGGATGTGCTCTGGGTCCGGGATCCGGAGCACAAAAACATCGCCGTGGACATTGTGCGCGAGGTGCGCAGCGAGGCGTACCTGCGGCCCAACGAGGGGGCCCGGAAGATATTCATCTTTCCGGACAGCGCCCTTTTGACGGAGCGGGATCAGAATGTGCTCCTGAAGCTCTTGGAGGACGGTCCCGGCTATGCCGCCTTTATTTTCTGCGCCCGGACCTCCCAGGCCCTTTTGCCCACGGTGCGCTCCCGCTGCGCCCTGTGGCACATAGACGGCGCCGGGGAGGCGGCTCCAAACGCCCAGGCGGAGGAGCTGTGCCAGGTCATCGCCCGGCGCAGCGGGCCCGCCCTGGCCCAGACCCTGACGGGCTGGGAGAACCAAAAGCTCAAGCGCATCCAGCTGCAGGACGCCCTGCAGGGCGCCCTGGATCTGAGCGCCCTGGCCCTGCGGGAAAAATATGCCCCCCGGCCGCAGACCGGCGATGCCGCCCAGGCGCTGGCCCAGGCCCTGGAGGCCCCGGCGCTGTACCGGCTGTGCGGCATCCTTGAGAGCGCCTGCCGGGACTTTGATCTTAATGCCGGCGTGGGCCTTGTACTGGGCGCCATGCTTTCCGATATCGAGGAGGTTATCCAATGACAAGCGTTGTTTCCGTCCGCTTTCGCAGCGGCACAAAGGACTATTATTTTGACCCCGGCGAGCTGGTCATCTCCGCCGGAGAGGATGTGATCGTGGACACCGCCCAGGGCCCGGAATTCGCCCGGTGCACCGAGGGCAACCATGAGGTCCCCGACGAGACCGTGGTGCTGCCCCTGCGCAGCGTTCTGCGCCTGGCCACGGAGAATGACCGCCGCACCGCCGACTATAACCGCGGCCGGGAGCGGGAGGCCTTCGCCATCTGCCAGAAGAAGATCGCCCGGCACGGCCTGGAGATGAAGCTGGTACGGGTGGAGTGCAGCTTTGACGGCAGCAAGATCCTGTTTTTCTTCACGGCGGACGGCCGTGTGGACTTCCGGGAGCTGGTGAAGGATCTGGCCGGCGTGTTCCGCAGCCGCATCGAGCTGCGGCAGATCGGCGTCCGGGACGAGGCAAAGATGCTCGGCGGCCTGGGCATCTGCGGCAGGCCCTTCTGCTGCAGCCAGTTTTTGGACGACTTCATCCCCGTGTCCATCAAGATGGCCAAGACCCAGAGCTTGAGTCTCAACCCCGCCAAGATCTCCGGCACCTGCGGGCGGCTGATGTGCTGCCTGAAATATGAGCAGGACGCCTATGAGGACGCCCTCAAGCACCTGCCCAAGCCGGAGTCCTTCGTGGTGACACCTGACGGGCCGGGGAATGTGAACGATGTCAATGTGCTCAAGGAGACCGTGAATGTCCGGTTGGACGGCCGCACGGAGCCCCCCCGGTGCTACCACAACTGCGAGGTGTGCGTGCTGCGCAGCGGCAAGGGCAGCCGGGAGGGCATCGAGGTGCCCGCCCACTGGCCGGAGCGCTATGTGGAGGAGACCGAGCCCGACACCCTGGCCCTCCCCAGCATGATCGCCGCCTTTGAGGGCACCGGCCTCACCGGAGAGCCCCAGGCGCCGGCCCCCGAGGGGGAGCGCCCCTCCCGCCGCCGCTCCCGGGGCGGCCGCGGCCGCCGGGGCGGAAAGCCCGCCGGCGCCGAGGCACCCAAGGAGACCCGGGAGGCAAAGGAGGCAAAGCCGTCCAAGCCGCCCAAGGAGAAGCCGCCCGCCCCCCAGAAGGAGGGCGGAAAGCCCGCCGGCGGCTCCCATCGGAGAAGAAGAGGCGCAAAGCCGGGTGGCGGCCAGGCCGCTCCGGCGGCGCCCCAGACACCCGCCGCCCCCAAGCCGGAGCACGCCCCCGGCGCCGAGGCGCCCCGGAAGCGGCCCCGCTATCGGGGACGCCGCCGGAGCGGCAAGCCCAGCAGCGGCGGTGAGCAGGCATGAGGAAAAAGTTTGAAGGCGTCCTCATCGCCAGCGACTACGACAACACCATGGTCTTTACCGAGTCCGCCCTGCGCAGCGGCGGCGACATGCCGCATCTGTCCGCAGGAAACCGGGCGGCCATCGAGTACTTCATGGCCGAGGGCGGCACCTTCTCCGTGGCCACCGGCCGGGCTCTGCCGGCCTTTGACGCCGTGCGCCGGGGGCTGCCTATGAACGGGCCCACGGTGCTCTTCAACGGCGCCGCCATCTATGACTATGCCAAAGGGACCTATCTCTATACCGCCTTTTTGCCGGAGGCAGTCCGCGGCCATGTGGAGGAGGTGCTGGCGGCCTATCCCCGGGCGGCCTGCGAGATCTACCACGACGACAACACCATCCACGCCCTGCAGCCCAACGCCCTCACCGCCCGCCACGAGCACCTGACCCACTCCCCCACGCAGACGGCGGCCTCCATGGCGGAGATCCCCTCCCCCATCAGCAAGGCCCTCTTTGAGATCGACGCCCCGGAGCTGGCTGAGCTGGAGCGCTTTGTCCGCTCCCGGCCCTGGGCCGGCGGCTATGAGATCATCCCCAGCTCCAACTACCTGCTGGAGCTCACGGTGAAGGGGGCCAACAAGGGGGGCATGGTGGAGAAGCTCGCCCAGCTTTTGGACATCGAGCGGGCCCATGTCTACTGCGTGGGCGACCACGCCAACGACATCCCCATGCTACGCTTCAGCCGCATTCCCTTCGCCCCGGCCAACGCCATCGAGAGCGTGCTGCAGCTACCGGGACTCCACCGGCTCCCGGACTGTCGGGAGGACGCCATCGCCGCCATGATCGGCGAGATAGACGCCCTCTATTGACGGCTTTTTCGGAAAATATCCGCATTTTCCCGGCAAATCCCCCTATTGCCCGCTTTTTTGGGCCGTTCACATTCCGTTTACAAATCGTTTACTTGACGAATCAGCCCTTTGACAGTATGATAAGGGGTGAGAAATCTATAATGATAGGTGAAACATTCCATGAGTAATAAGCCAAACAGCCGCCTGGCGCCGGATGCCAACCGCGACAAGCTGACGCTTTCGCAGATCTGGAACCAGTGGCTCGACAACTTAAAAGCATGGCGGCACTATCTCTCCTCCGACCGGGCCCGCCGCAAGGCGAAAAAGCCCGCCTCCGCCCACACGCTCAGATCCCGGCTGGAAAGCGCCCGGCACATTCTCCGCAATGCCCGGCAGCACCACAGGTCCAACCCCGTGGGGGAGGAGGCCACCGCGCCGGTCATCGCCCGGCGCAGCGCCAGCTCCCATCACCAGTTTCCGGAGTCCAACTCCGTCATCGTACAGTTCGCCCTCTTTGCCGCGGGCATTTTGCCCCATGTGGTGGAGAACCGGGAGGGCCGCAAGGCCCGGTGGCGCAGCCAGCGGACGAAGCTCGCCAACCGCTTCCACCTCTGGGGGGAAAAGGTCCGGCTGCACCCCGCCGCCTTTTTGAGCGGCGCTCTGGCCATCGTGTGCGTCACCGCCGCGCTGTCCTTCTATACCGTGGGCACCTCCGTGAGCTACAACGGCTACGACCTGGGCACCGTGGGGGGCATCGGCGTGGTGGACCGCACCATCTCCCTGCTGGAGGATGTCACCCGCAAGACCCTGGGCAACATGGCCTATGCCGTGGACGAGTCCCTGCTCAATGAGTCCCTGCAGGTGGTGCCCCGGGGCAGCATGGTGGATCGGGAGACCTTCACCAAGAACCTCTCCCGGCAGTTAGACGAGGTGACCTACGCCTACACCCTCTATGTGGACGACCAGCCCATCGCCGCCACCACCTACCCCGGCGCCCTGGAGGAGCTCTTAGAGCAGCTCAAGGAGAACTATACCAGCGCCAACACCGTGGAGAGCTACTTCACAGAGAAGGTGGAGATCCGCCAGGAATATGTGTCCAACGAGTATGTAATGAATCTCGGCTACATCGCCGAGCTCCTTAACGAGACCAAGGAGGGCGCCGTTACCTACACCGTGAAGGCCGGCGACGCCCCGCTGAGCATCGCCGATGCATACGGCATCACCTACGACCAGCTGAAGGCCATGAACCCCGGCTACAACTGGAAGGTGCTGACCGTGGGCGATGTGCTGACCATCTCCAACGCCGTGCCCTACCTGACGGTAGTGAATGTGGAGCAGCAGAGCTATGTCCAGAGCATCCCCTACGAGGTGGAGTACACCGAGGACAGCTCCATGTACCAGGGCGACTATAAGATCGTGTCCGCCGGCAGCTACGGCAAGGCGGACATCGTGGCCAATGTCACGCTGATCAACGGCGAGGAGACCGAGCGCTCCGTGGTGTCCTCTGTGACCCTTCTCGAGCCGGTCACCGAGCAGCAGCTCACCGGCACCAAGACCAGGCCCTCCTGGTTCCCCACCGGCAGCTTCCGCTGGCCCTGCAACGGCATCATCACCTCCTACTTCGGCTACCGCAACACCGGTATCCGCGGTGCCTCCTCCTACCATGCGGCCATCGACATCGCCAACGGCTACGGCACTCCCATCTATGCCTCTGACGGCGGCACCGTCATCACCGCCGGGTGGGTCAGCGGCCTGGGCTACACCGTGAAGATCGATCACGGCAACGGCTATGTGACCACCTACGGCCACAACAGCTCCCTGACCGTCTCCGTGGGCGCCCAGGTCCATAAGGGCCAGCAGATCGCCCGGATGGGCTCCACCGGCATCTCCAGCGGCAACCACTGCGACTTCCGGATCTGCCTCAACGGCACCTATGTGGATCCGCTGAAGTACCTTTCCTGACAGACAGAAATTTGAGAGAAAATAGGAGGCAAGAACATCATGAAGAAAATCGCATCCGCCCTTTTGTCACTTGTTGTTTGTTTGCTGTGTGCCGTTCCGGCCCTGGCATTCGTAAGCCCCCTTACCGGCGACAGCAGCCATATGGGGCTGTGGATCGCTATGATCTGTGTCGCCCTGGTCGCCGTTGTGGTGGTGCTGATCGTGATGAAGAAGAAAAAATAATTGCATGCAAAAAACTCTCCGTGCCCGCCGGGCACGGAGAGCTTTTTATAAGGAGGGCGGCCGATTATGAAGGAGATCATGAAAAAGCTCCGCGACCTGCGGGAGGATAACGACCTGACGCAGCGGGAGGTGGCAGAGATCCTGGGTACCTCGCAGACGATGTATGCCCGCTATGAGCGGGGCGCCAGCGAGCTGCCGCTGCGGCACTTCAAGCGGCTTTGCCAATACTACCGGGTCAGCGCCGATTACCTGCTGGGCCTGCCGCGCGGCGGCAGATGGCCGCGATAGAAAAGATGCACCCCGTGCCGGTTCCCGACACGGGGTGCATTTTTTATTTCAGGCGGCCGTCACCGCCCATGAGCGCCGTCATTTCCTCGATGCGCTCAAGAGGGAACGGCGGCTCGCACAGGGACTTCATGGCGATGGACATGAGCTTCATGGGGTTATCGTCTGCGGCTATGCGGTTAGAGCTGAGGGCACCGCAGCGCCTGCAGCGATGGATGACAGCCCATTCGCCGCCGCGCCGTACCCAAACGGCGATCGGCTCCATGATGCCGCCGCAATCCGATGCTCGGTCTCCGGGCTCAATGTCCACATGCATGCTGTGCAGACAGTTGGGGCAGTGGTTGCGATGGTCGCTGCCGGCGCTTTGCGGCGTGCAGAGCCGCCCGCAGACCTTGCAGGTGAAAGCTTCGCGGCAGGCGTGTGTTTTGTAGTAACCCTTTTCAAAGGTCTTTCGTTTGTTTTCGCGGTTCATTTTGCTCCTCCTGAAGATACGGACCTTCTTGCGGGAGGAACGGCGTGTGAATGAATTTGCCGGACCTCCCGGTCAGGCCACACGCTCCAGTGATAAAGCGGTAAGTTTCAAACAGTTCTCCTTTAGATTTGATCGTTAATATTTTCGTGCGGCTGCTTACAGCTCCTGTATCTGCCGGGCGTTCTCGGCAGCCAGGGCGTCGGTGATGGCCATTTTGCGGATGATGTTCTTCACCGTCACATCCAGGCCCATGCCCTCCCGGTAGTCCGCCGGGAAGATGAAGTCCACGCGCCCGCGCCGCAGCAGCTCCTCCACACCGGAGCGGTTGCTGCTCTGGTACACGGCGATGGCCTGGCCTCCATAGGCCTGCATCATCTTCATGCAGGGCACATCGGAGAGCCCGTCGCCGATGTAGAGCATGTTGCTGAAGGGCACCCGCTTGGAATCGTCGGGCATGGAGCCGTTGAGCTGGCGGTCGTCCGCCACATCCAGCACGCCCTTGTTGATGCGGTAGACGAACTGGGTCTTGTTGGTGAAGTTGACATCCAGCTTCGGCCACGAGGCGAGGCCGTTGCGGTCATAGAAAAACTCGCAGGCGTAGATCATCTTGAACTTGTCGGCGATGCCGCTGCCCTCGATGATCTCCCGAAGGCCGGAGGAGAGCACATAGTGCTCCACCTGCACCCCCTGGGCATCGCCGAAGGCGGTGATGCGGTCAAACCACTCCTTCACCCCGGGGAAGAGCACCATCTCCCGGCCGCAGCTCACCAGAAACTCCCGGTCCAGGCGGATGCTCCTTTTGCGGCATTCGGTGATCATGGTGTACATATACGCCAAAAGGCCGTCCATCTGATTCTCCCGGCCGAAGCGGTTGGCGATGTCCCAGAAGTCGGCAGGGGTCATGCCCAGGGCGGGGATGAAGGTATAGTCCTCCATATCCGTGGTGCACAGGGTCTTGTCAAAATCGTACAGCAGGGCAACAACGGGCTTTTCCTGCATGATGCTCCTCCTTCCGAAAAAGGGAGCCCTGCGGCCCCCTTTTCTTTTTATTCTTCGCCGGAATAGTTGCGGCCGAACTTCAGCTCATCCAGGTTGAACACCTTGGTCATGTCGATGGTGTCCTCCGTCACCGGGGCCTGGCGGGCCGGCTCCTCCTGCCGGGGTGGCTCCTCCGGGAGCTCCGGCTGGGCGGCGGGCATCTCGTCCACAAAGCCGCGCAGGATGTCCTCGCCGATGCTGTCGGCCTCATTTTTGGCCGGCGCCGGCTCCTCGCCGGGGAGCTCTATCTCCGGCAGCTGGGTCAAAAACTCCGCCTGGCGGCGGCACAGCTCGCTGCTCTTCTGCAGGAAGCGGGCCGTCTCCTCCTTGGCCAGGGCCAGGCGCTTTTCGGCGTCCTTCTGCTCCCGGGCCAGGCGCTCCTGCTCCGCCTTGGCGTCCGCCCGGGCGTTGGCCAGGAGCTTGTCGTGCTCGGTCTGGGCCTCCTGCACCAGCTTGGTGGCCATCTTCTGGGCCGTCAGCAGGGCGGCGCGCATGGATTCCTCCGTGGCGCGGTATTCCTCCACCTTGTCAGCCAGCACCTTCAGCTTGGCCTTCAGGGTGACATTCTCCTTGAAAAGGGCGGTATAATCCTCGGTCAGGCTGTCCAGGAACTGGTCCACAGCCGCCATCTGATAGCCCCCGCCGAAGCCGGAGGACTTGGGGAATACTTTTTCGGAAACTTCCTGGGGTGTAAACATGCTCTATCCCTCCGAATGATATAAAATATGTATGGTCTCAGATATAAAGGCCGTTGCTCTCCAGCTCGTCGATGAGGTCGCCCATGATGTCCACGCTGTAGGGGGTGATGATGTAGGTATTGGCGGCCACCTTCTTGATCTTGCCCTCGCTGGCATAGGCCACGCCGCTCAAAAAGTCGATGAGCCGGCGGGCCACATCCTTGTTGGTGGACTCCAGGTTCAGCACCACGGTGCGCTTCTCCTTGAGATGGTCGGCGATCTCGCTGGCGTTCTCAAAGCGGTCGGGCTTCACCAGCACCACCTTCAGCGCGGCGGTGGCATGGATATTCACCACCTTGCCCCGGCGATCCTCACCGCCGCTCCGGCGCTCCTCCCGGCGGTCCTCCCGACGGTCCTCGTAGCGGTCCTCCCGGCGGTCCTCAAAGACGCTCTTGTCCGCCCGGGTATCCTCAAATTCCTCTTCGTAGTCATAATCCTCGTCATCGTAGGGATGCAGGATCTTTTTCAGCTCATCCATCAAGCCCATAGCGAAAGCCCTCCCGTCAGTCCTTGTTGTAGTTTCTGGCGCCGAAAATGGCGCTGCCGATGCGCACCATGTTGGCGCCGCAGGCAATGGCGTCGGCATAATCCTCGCTCATGCCCATAGAGATGTATTCTAATGTATTATCATACAAATCTCTGTTTATGTCAACAAAAAGAGCTGCCATTTTTTCAAAATATGGTATGTTTCCATGTTCTTCCACCGCAATAGGTGGTATGGTCATCAGGCCCCGGAGGCGCACATGGGAAAGCGCCTTGGCTTCGGCGGCGGCTGCGGCGGTCTCCTCGGGGGCAAAGCCGGACTTGGCCTGCTCGCCGCCGATGTTCACCTCTAAGAGGATATCCTGGACGATGCCCAACCTGTCGGCCTGCTTTTCGATCTCCGCCAAAAGCTCCCGGGAGCTCACGGACTGGATCAGGGCCGCCTTGCCCACCACCTGCTTGACCTTGTTGCGCTGCAGGTGGCCGATGAAGTGCAGCGGCACCCCCTGATAGGCGTTCTCCGCCAGCTTCTGGGTCATTTCCTGGACACGGTTTTCCCCCAGCACATCGATGCCGGCGGCTATGGCCTCCCGGCAGCGGGCGGCATCGTTCATCTTGCTGGCGCCCACCAGGATGATGTCCGCCCCGGTGCGGCCGCTGCGCCGGGCCGCCTGGTCGATGCTCTGCCGAACGGCGGCGATATTTTCACGAATTCCCATATCTGCATCTCCTCTTTTGCTGTATTTTCTCCTTTATCCGATGACCTTGCCGTCATGGAGCTCACCGTGGGTGGCGATGACCTCATCGCCGATGCGCAGGACGCCGCTGCCTGCGGCGTCGGCGGCGGGCTTCACCAAGGCGTAGCCCTCCCCCTGCCAGACCACCTCCACGGGCTTAAAGCGGGCCGTGACGCCCGCCACGCAGTATACCCCCGCCACGCCGCCGTCGCTGACGCGCAGCGCGTTGGCGGGCACACGCATGCCGCTGTATTCCCGCAGCACGAGCTCTGCGGACTGGTGCCGCAGCAGGGTGGTCTGGGCCAGATAGCGCTCCGAGCGCAGGAGCAGCACGCATTTGCCGCCCTCCTCCGGGGTGATGCGGTAAATACTCATATTAAAATCCTGGGCCACGCCCTTGGAAAAGCGCACCGTCACCGAGGAGCGGCCCTGCAGCAGCTCCGCCTGCCGGGCGGTGATGACGGCGGCGTAATACCAGCTGTCCCCCCGGATGAGCTTGCCCACATTGGCAGCGGTCTCCACCGGGCGCAGGTTCTCCAGCGCGGAGACGGTGACATTCTCCAGAAATTCCGGGGTCAGCACCGTTTCATAGCCGTCGCACACAGCGCTGTAGGTGCCGGCGTAGGGGGCGGTGACCTCCCGGGCGCCGGAGAGCTTCTGCCGGGCGGCGGCCAGCTGCCCCTTGGCGGCAGTGATGTCCCCCTCGATCTCCGAGAGGTCGGAATAGCTGTAGGAGCGCTTCATCACCGCGGATTCCAGGGCGGCGATCTCCGCGTACCCATCGGCATAATTGCCCCCGGCGATCTCCCGGCGGAGGCGGATGATGTCCTCGGTAATGGAGCTGTCCAGCTTCAGGGCGGCGTCCGGATCCAGATAGGAGTTGAGGGCGAACTCCAGCTGCTCCAGCCGCTGCTGGAGCTTTTCCACCTCCGCCACGGTCTCCAGAGCCGCATCGCTCTGGTAGCATACGGCCAGGGTCTGGCCCACCCCTACCCGGCTCCCCTCCGTCTGGCTATGTACCAGGGTCTGGGCCTGGACGAAAAAGGTCTCCTCGCTGCGGACCAGGTAGCCCGTCAGAGCTACGCTGTCCTGGGTCCGGGACTCATAGACCAGGGTGGTGGTCAGAGGGTCGGTGAAGTACTTATAGCACTGCCCGGCAAAGTAGAGCACCGCCGCCGCCAGAACGGATATGCACAGTATGGTGAAGATGGATGTTTTTTTCATGGCCCTCCCTCGGTCACACCGCCGCCTCCCTCCCGGGCATCAGAGATACATTCCGCAGGGGGACAACGGTGGAGATGGCGTGTTTGTAGATCACCTGCTGGCGGCCCTCGCTGAGGAGCACCACCACGAAGCTGTCAAATCCGGCAATGGTGCCCCGGAGCTGAAAGCCGTTGACCAAAAAGATCGTCACCGGCACATTCTCCCGGCGTACCACCGTCAGAAACACTTCCTGTAAATTGTTTGTCTTTTGCATTGCATCCGCTTCCTTTCTATTTGTGCGGACGCGCTGCATCCGCCTGTGTTATCCTAATCCACAAGCGGTGAGATATTCTGTCGCATTTTGCAGAGCCAGGGAAAAATCCGGCTCTTTTGACCGGTCGATCCAGTGGATGTCCGGGTTGCGGCGCAGCCAGGTCATCTGCCGCTTGGCGTACTGCCGGGAGCGCAGCTTTACCTCGGCGATGGCCTCCTCCACGGTGGCCCGGCCCTCCGCCACCGCTAAAAACTGCTTATAGCCGATGGCCTGCAGGGCGGTGGCATCCCGGGGGATGTCGCTTTGCAGGAGCGCCTTCACCTCCTGCAGCAGCCCCTGTTCCACCATGAGGTCCACCCGTTGGTCGATGCGCCGGCACAGGGCCGCCCGGTCAGAGTACCACAGGCCGATGTAGCGGGCGTCGTACCGGGGAGGCAGGGCGCGCTCCTTTTCATTGCGGGCGGTGAAGGTCTCGCCGGTCTCGTAATAGACCTCCAGGGCCCGGAGGATGCGCTTTTCATCCCGCAGGTGCAGCCGCGCCGCCGCCGGGGGGTCGATGCGCCGCAGCTCCTCCAAAAGGACGGCGGCCCCCTCCCGGGTCAGGCGCTCCTGCAGGGCCAGGCGGGTTTCCTCTCCCTGGGCGCCGGGGGCATAGTCCCTCCCCCGCACCAGGGTGTCCAGCCAGAGCCCCGTGCCTCCCACTAAAACGGGGGTCTTGCCCCGGGCCAGGATAGCCCGCACGCAGGCGTCCGCCCGGGAGGCATACCGGGCGGCGGACCAGCTCTCCGCCGGCTCTGCCACCGCCAGCATGTGGTGGGGTATCCCCTCCATCTCCTCCGGCGTGGGGGCCGCAGTGCCGATGGGCATGCCCCGGTAGATCTGCATGGAGTCCACCGACACCACCTCGCCGCTGAAGCGCCGGGCCAGGGCCACGCCCATTTTCGTTTTTCCGCAGGCCGTGGGGCCTACCACACAGATGACCTGGGACATGGTTCCTCCTATGCGCTCAGGCGCGCTTGAACAGTTTCTCGATCTCGTAGCGGCTCCAGCGCTGCTTCACCGGGCGGCCGTGGGGACAATAGAGGATCTCCCCGGCCTGCACCTTGTCCACCAGAGCCCGCATCTCCGCCGGATCCGTGGTCATGCCGGCCCGGATGGCGCTCTTGCAGGCCATGGTGTGCAGAAGCTCATCCCGGGCCGCCGCCGGATCCGCCCGGCCCAGAGCCAGCTTCCGGGCCAGCTCCTCCACCGTGGCGGCGGCATCCTCAGCCCGGATGTCGCAGGGCACCTCCCGCACCAGCAGGGTGCCGGGGCCGAAGTCCTCACAGGCAAAGCCGAAGGCGGCCACGGCGTCCAGATTGTCCAGCACCGCAGCGTATTCCTCCGCCTCCAGGGAGACGGTAAGGGGCACCAGCAGGGGCTGGGACATAGGCGGCTCCCGCCGGGCCTTGAGGGCATCGAACCGCAGGCGCTCATGGGCGGCGTGCTTGTCGATGAGCCAGACATTGTCCTCGGCGTCCTCGCAGATGATGTAGGTCCGGAGCACCTCCCCCACGATGCGCCAGGGTGGCTCCCGAAGCGGCTCCAGGGTCTCCTGCACCGGCTCCTGTACCGACTCCTGCACCGGCTCTCGCTCCGGTTCCTTTGCCGGCGCGGCGCCAGGGGCGGCGGGGCGCTCCTCCGGCAGGGGGAGTTCTTCCCGGGCCGGGGCGGCCTGTGCCGGGGCGGCGGGCGGCGTCACCACATAGGTGCGGCCCGCCGGGGCCGGGGCGGAAAAGGGGCCCTCCCCCGCCGGGGCGCTGTCCCGGACCGCCAGGGGGCTTTTACCCGCCGTCGGGGCGGCGGTAAAGCTGCCCAGGGGGCGCTTTTCCGCCGGCTCCGGAGTCCGGGGCGCCCGGCCGCGATATTGCTCCACGGTCATGGCCCGGTAAAAGTCCTCCTTCTTGGGCGCCGGGGCCGGCTCCTGCCGCGGGGGCTTTTTCTCGGCGTTGAGGGCGTCTAAAACGGTGTGGTACACCGCGTCGAACACTGACTTGTCGGAGACGAATTTCACCACGGTCTTGGCCGGGTGGACATTCACATCCACCTCCCCGGCGGGCAGGGTGATGTGCAGCACGCAGCCGGGGAAGCGGCCCTTCATCAGCTGGTTGCGGTAGGCCTCCTCCACGGCGGCAGTGAGAAGCTGGTTTTTCACATAGCGGCCGTTGACAAAGAAGGTCTGCCGGGCTCGGGTGCCGTGGCAGGCCAAGGGCTTGGTGACAAAGCCGGCCGCCGCCACCTGGCCGCCCCGGCCGGCTGCCGGCAGAAGGGACAGGGCAAAATCCCGGCCCATGGCGGCATACACGGCGTTGAGCAGCTCCCCGTCGCCGGGGGTGTGGAGCACCTCTCGGCCATCCCGCAGCAGCCGGAAGGAGATGTCGGCATGGCTCAGGGAGAGATGGGTCACGATGCCGGCGATGGCGGTGGCCTCGGCGGCATCCTTTTTCATAAACTTCATGCGGCCGGGGGTGTTGTAAAAAAGATCCCGGACGCAGATGGTGGTGCCCTCCGGGCAGCCGGCTGGCAGCACCTCCTCAGGCACGCCCCCCTCCAGGTGGAGCCGGGCTCCCTCGGCGACCCCCCGCTCCCGGGAGAAGATGTCCACCCGGCTCACGGCGGAGATGGCGGCCAGGGCCTCCCCCCGGAAGCCCAGGGTGCCGATGGCGTTGAGGTCGGCGGCCCGGCGGAGCTTGCTGGTGGCGTGGCGCAAAAAGGCCGTGGGCAGCTGCTCCGGGGCGATGCCGCAGCCGTTGTCGGTGATGCGTATAAAGGTGAGCCCGCCGTCCTGGAGCTCCACCGTGATGGCGGAGGCCCCGGCGTCGATGGCGTTTTCCAGGAGCTCCTTGACCACGCTGGCCGGGCGCTCCACCACCTCGCCGGCGGCGATGAGCTCGGATACATGCTTGTCTAATTGTCTGATCTCAGGCATGGGATACCTCCCCTCAGAGCAGCTTTTTCTTGAGCTCGTAGAGTAAATTCAGGGCCTCGATGGGGCTGAGGGTCTCGGCCTGGGTGCGGCGCAGCCGGTCGATGACCTCCGCCTCTGAAAGGGCCTCCAGGGACATCTGATCCGCCTCCGGCGGGGCGGCCGGGGGCTTTCCCGCCTCCGCCTCCAGCTCCGTGAGCACCTCCCGGGCCCGGGCGATGACCTGCCGGGGCAGGCCCGCCAGCTTGGCCACCTCGATGCCGTAGCTGCGGTCGGCCCCGCCGGGGATGATCTTCCGCAGGAAGATGATGTCATCCCCCCGGGTGCGGACAGCGATGTTATAGTTCTTCACGCCGCTGAGGGTGCTCTCCAGCTCCGTGAGCTCGTGATAATGGGTGGCAAAGAGGGTCTTGGCCCCCAGACGCTTGGGGTCGGCGCAGTATTCCAGCACCGCCCGGGCGATGGACATTCCGTCGAAGGTGGAGGTGCCCCGGCCGATCTCATCCAAGATGAGGAGGCTCTTCTCCGTGGCGCTGCGGAGGATGGCGCTGACCTCCGTCATCTCCACCATGAAGGTGGACTGCCCCGCCGAGAGATCATCGCTGGCGCCGATGCGGGTGAAGATACGGTCCACCACCCCCAGGTGCGCCGCGTGGGCAGGCACGAAGGAGCCGATCTGCGCCATGAGCACGATGAGGGCCACCTGGCGCATATAGGTGGATTTACCCGCCATGTTGGGGCCGGTGATGATGGCCACCCGGTCCTCCCTTTCGCCCATATAGGTGTCGTTGGGTACAAAGAGGGTGTCCTTCAGCATCTGCTCCACCACCGGATGGCGGCCGTCGTGGATCTCCAGCACCCCGGATTCATCCACCACCGGGCAGCAGTAGCTGTTTTTCACCGCCACGGCGGCCAGAGAGCAGAGGGTGTCCAGCTCCGCCACGGCGGCGGCGGTCTGCTGCACCCGGGCCACCTGGGCGGCCACGGCCAAGCGCAGTCTGTTGAAAATATCGTATTCCAGAGCCGTCACCCGGTCGGAGGCCGAGAGGATGTCGCTCTCCAGATTCTTCAGCTCCTGGGTGATGTAGCGCTCGCCGTTCACCAGGGTCTGCTTGCGGACATAGGTCTCGGGCACCTGCTCCCGGAAGGAGTTGGATACCTCGATGTAGTAGCCGAATACCTTGTTGTAGCCGATCTTCAGGGTGCGGATGCCGGTGCGCTCCCGCTCGGCGGCCTCCATGTCGGCGATGACGCCCTTGCCCCCGTGGAGGATGGCCCGCAGGCGATCCACCTCCGGGTCGAAGCCCTCCCGGACCAGCTCCCCCTCCCGGACGGAGAAGGGCGGCTCGTCCACCAGGGTCTGGGCAATTTGCGACGCAATGTCACCGCAGTCGTCCAAAAGCCCCGCCAGCTCCCGGAGGCGGCCCTTGGAAAAGCCGCTCAGCTGGGCCCGGATGGCCGGGAGCTTCTCCAGAGCCCCCCGCAGGGACACCAGATCCCGGCCGCCGGCGGTGCCGTATACGATGCGGCCCATGAGCCGCTCCATGTCCGCCATGCCGCTCATGGCCACCGCCAGCTCCTCCCGGGCCATGGTGTGATCCACCAGGGCGCTCACGGCGTCCAGCCGCCGGTTGATGGCGGCCACGGAGAGGAGGGGCCGCTCGATCCACGAGCGGAGCATCCGCCCGCCCATGGCGGTTTTGGTCTTATCCAGCACCCACAGCAGGCAGCCCTTTTTCTCCTTGCTGCGGAGGGTCTCCGTCAGCTCCAGGTTGCGGCGGGTGGTAAGGTCCAGCTCCATGAACTGGCCCTCCCGATAGTATTCCAGCTCCTCCACCTGGCCCAGGTCCGTCTTCTGGGTCTCGTGGAGATAGCCCAGAAGGCCCCCCAGAGCCAGCAGCGCCGCGGGGTTGTCCCGGGGCAGCCGGGCCAGGGCGTCCTCGCCGAACTGCCCGCGCACCTTCCCCTCGCACAGCTCCTGCTTAAAGGCGCCGGCGCTCAAGCGCTCCACATGGCAGGAAAAGCGGCTCTCCAGCACGGCCCGCAGCTCCTCACAGAACCACGCGCCGTCATTCAAGACCGCCTCCGCCGGGGAAAAGCGCCCCAGCTCGTTTTGCAGGTGCTCCACGCACTTATCGCCGGAAAAGGCGGTGACATGGGTCTTGCCGGTGGAGATGTCGCACACGCAGAAGCCGGCGGCGGTCTCGTCCAGATAAATGCCGGCGCAGAAGTTGCTGCGGCCCTCCTCCAGGCAGGCGCTGTCGATGACCGTGCCGGGCGTGACGGTGCGGATGATGCCCCGCTGCACCAGCCCCTTGGCCAGGGCCGGATCCTCCGTCTGCTCGCAGATGGACACCTTGTAGCCCTTGGCGATGAGCCGGGCGATGTAGGCATCCGCCGCGTGATAGGGGATGCCGCACATGGGGATCTTGTCCTCAAAGGTCTTGCTTTTATCCTTATCCCGGGTGGTCAGCGTCAGATCCAGCTCCCGGGAGGCCTTGCGGGCATCGTCGCCGAACATCTCATAGAAGTCGCCCAGGCGGAAAAACAGAATGGAGCCGGGATTCTGCTCCTTGATCTGCATATATTGCTGCATCATGGGGGTCAATTCTGCCATTTGCTTCTCCTCTCCGGGCCTTTGCCTTATTGCTTTACCGGCTCGCCGAACAGCGCCCAGGTATTACTGTCTGTAATTTTTACATCGATATATTCCCCGATGTATTCTTTTTCTCCCAAAAGGTGTACCAGCCGCCCCCCGGCGGTCCGGGCGGAGAGGGGCCAGCGCGCATCGTCGCTCTCGCCGTCCACCAGGCAGCGGAGGGTCTGCCCCACATACTTTGCGTGGTGCCGGGCGGATATCTCGTTCTGGGTCTCGCAGAGAAGGTCGAACCACTTCTGTTTTTCACTGCGGGGCACGGGGTCGGGCATGGCGGCGGCGGGGGTGCCGGGCCGGGGGGAGAAGAGGAAGGTGAAAAGTGCGTCGAACTCCACCTCCCGCACCAGAGACACCGTCTCCATGGCCTCGTGCTCCTGCTCGCCGGGGAAGCCGATGATGATATCCGAGGTCAGCACCAGCTCCGGCATGACCCTTCGGGCGTAGTTGATGAGGTCCAGATACCGCTCCCGGTCATAGGGGCGGTTCATGGCCCGCAGCACCCGGTCGCAGCCGGACTGCACCGGCAGGTGGAGCTGCTTGGCCACATGGCCGCAGCGGGCCATGGTGTCAAAGAGCTTGTAGCTGGCGTCCTTGGGCTGGGAGGACATGAAGCGGATGAGGTAGTCGCCGGGGATCTCGTCAATGGCGGAGAGGAGGTCGGCAAAGTCATAGCCCGTGCCCAGGTCCTTTCCGTAGGAGTTCACATTCTGCCCCAGGAGGGTGATCTCCTTGTAGCCGGACTCCGCCAGCTGGCGGACCTCGGCCAGGATCTTCTCCGGATCCCGGCTGCGCTCCCGGCCCCGGACATAGGGCACGATGCAGTAAGAACAGAAGTTGTTGCACCCGTACATGATGCTCACCCAGGCCCGGGTGCGGCCCTCCCGCACCACCGGCATCCCCTCGGCGATGGTGCCGTGCTCCTCCTCGACGGAGAACACCCGGCCCCGGCGGGTATAGACCCGGTAGAGAAGCTCCGGGAACTTCCACATGGCCTGGGGCCCGAAGACCATATCCACATGGCGGTAGCTCCGGCGGACCTTTTCCGCCACCTCGCTGCGCTGGGCCATGCACCCGCACAGGCAGATGACCTGCTGGGGGTTGGCGGCCTTGGTGTGGGTCAGGGCGCCCAGCACCCCGAAGATGCGCTTTTCTGCGTGATCTCGGATGGCACAGGTGTTGATGACGATGATGTCCGCCTCCTCCCGGCAGTGGGTAAAGGTGCAGCCCATGTCCCGCAGCATGCCCATAAGGTGCTGGGAGTCGGCCACATTCTGCTGGCAGCCGTAGGTGTCCACCATGGCACGGGGAGCGCGGCCCCGCTGCTGGTGAAGGGTTTTTATTTTCTCGATAAACTCCCGCTGCCGGGCCACGGCCTCCGGGGAGAGGACAACTTTTTCTCGCTCCAAGGGTACCTCCTGCCGCGCCCTGAAAAAAAGGCGCAATCCTTCAACTTAATATTGAGATATTGTAGCACAGTTTCCGGCATATTACAAGAAATGCCGTTGCAAAAATTTCTCCCGTGGGGTATGATGATCGGGAGATATTTCCCGAAAGGACTTTGTTTTTATGCTTTGGTATCTTTTGATCCTGCTGGGGCTCATCGGCGCCGACCAGGGGCTCAAGGCGTGGGTGTGCGCCCACCTGGCGGTGGGGCAGAGCGCGCCGCTGCTGCCGGGGGTGGTGCAGCTCACCCGGCTGCACAACTACGGCGCGGCCTTCAGCAGTCTCTCCGGCAAGACCGCCGCGCTGCTGGCGGTGACCACGGTTTTGATGCTCGCCGTGGCGGTGCTGCTGGTCAAGCGGGTCGTCCGCCACCCCCTGGGGGTGGCTGCGTGCCTGCTGGTGCTGGGGGGCGGCCTGGGCAATTATATCGACCGCATCCTCCGGGGCTTCGTGGTGGACATGCTGGACCTGCAGTTTATGAGCTATCCCATCTTCAACCTGGCGGACTGCTTCGTGGTGGTGGGCGCCCTGCTGGGGGCGGTATACTACCTGTGGATCTACGACAAGCACGACAAGAGGAAGCCCGATGACGACAACGCTGCAAGCCACAACTGAAGCTGCCGGCAGCCGCATCGATGCCTTTTTGGCCGAGGCGCTGCCGGGCATGACCCGCTCCGCCGCCGCCCGCCTCTTGGAGGCCGGGCAGGTGGTCTGGGGCGGTAAGGTGCTGCCTAAAAGCTACCGCCTCCGGGGGGACGAGACCCTCACGGTGGTGCTGCCGGAGGTGCAGGACGCCGCTGCGGAGCCGGAGGACATCCCCCTGGACATCGTCTACGAGGACGGGGATGTCATCGTGGTGAACAAGCCCGTGGGCCTGGTGGTGCACCCCGCCCCCGGCCACCCGGACGGCACCCTGGTGAACGCCCTTCTGCACCACTGCGGCGACTCCCTCTCCGGCATCGGCGGGGAAAAGCGCCCGGGCATCGTCCACCGCATCGACCGGGACACCAGCGGCCTTATCATCGCCGCCAAGAATGATGCCGCCCATTTGGCCCTCTGCGCCCAGCTGGCGGACCACACCCTGGGCCGCACCTATGAGTGCCTGGTCGTCGGCAACCTCCGGGAGGATGCCGGTACCGTGGATGCCCCCATCGGCCGGGACCGCCGGGACCGAAAGAAGATGGCCGTGACGGCCGACGGCCGGCGGGCCGTGACCCACTGGGAGGTCATCGCCCGCTACCGGGGCGTGACCCATGTGCGCTGCCGCCTGGAGACCGGCCGCACCCACCAGATCCGTGTACACATGGCCCATATCGGCCACCCCATCTTAGGGGACACGGTCTACGGTGCCAAAAAGCCCGTGCCGGGGCTCACCGGCCAGTGCCTCCACGCCGTGGAGCTGCAGTTCCTCCATCCCCGCACCGGGGAAAAGACGGTCCTCCGCTGCCCCCTGCCGGAGGAGTTTCAGGCGTATCTCCGCAAGCTGGCGGCCCAGAGCTGACGCTTTTTATTCTTTTTTGGAGAATTGAGAAAAAACAGTTGACAAACGCCACGGCGCGGTATAATATGGTCGTGTTCCGCGCGGTTAGCTCAGCTGGTAGAGCACATGCTTGACGTGCATGGGGTCACAGGTTCGAGTCCTGTACCGCGCACCAAACCTCACTTCTCCGGAAGTGAGGTTTTTTACAAGGCACAGCTTTTTAGCACATATGCAGCGGTATCGAAGTGGTCATAACGGGGCTGACTCGAAATTTCGGCAGAACCTGTGATTTTCGTCCCCCCGATTTCCGTTGATGCATCTCAACACGGAAAATCTCAAAATCGAATATTTTTTGCTTTCTCTCCTGTTTTCTCCCCAATGAATTTTTGAGCAAATTTTTGGAGGAAAATATGGATAGAAATAGATACGGAGAGTTGTCCGAGAGGTCGAAGGTGCGACACTCGAAATGTCGTGTTCCCAAAAGGAACCTAGGGTTCGAATCCCTAACTCTCCGCCACATTGCCGGAGCAAAGTTCGCTTTGCTCCGGCATTTTTATGCCCAAATTCCATCAGTCTGCACTTTCGGTGACTTTCCATTTGCTTTCAAAACTCCCGCCCTCCGGTAGGGCAAGCCCTGTCTCCATTGCCTGCGCCGAGGTGATTTTGGACTTGTAATCCAAGTGAGCGTAGATGTTCGCCGTGGTAGTAAAGTCACTGTGTCCCAGCCACTCCTGAATGTGCTTGAGGGGGACGCCGTTGGCCAGCAGCAGGCTGGCACAGCTGTGGCGCAGATCGTGAAAGCGCATACGCCGCAGGCCGTGGCTTTCCAGAAACTTTGGGAATGCGTTGGTCAGGTACTCCACCCGCATCCGCTCCCCCAGCTCGTCCACGAATACAAAGCCGTCGTATTCATAGTTGTAGCAGTTGCCGCAGACCTGCTTGTTCAGCTCCTGCGCCTCTTTCACCTGCAAAAAGTATTCCCGGAAGCTGCCGATGAGCGGCAGGGTGCGCAGGCTGGACTTGGTCTTGGCAGACTGCTGCTCGAACTCCTGATACTTGCCGTCGATGATCGTTGAGGTCACGGTGCGCTTTACGGAAATGGTGCCCTGCTCAAAGTCGATGGCATCCCATTTCAAGCCCACCACCTCGCCACGGCGAAGTCCGTAAAAGGCGGCCACCAGCACCGGCAGCTCCAGCTTGGTTCCCCGAAGGGCTTCAAACATCTTCTGCATCTCCTCCGCCGAGAGAAAGACCGGCTGAAAGCTGTTCTTTCTGGGCCGGTCCACCTTGTCCGCCACATTCTGGATCAGCATATCGGTCTTGACCGCATATTTCAG
>CAKTPM010000022.1 GCA_934591705.1 uncultured Oscillospiraceae bacterium | reverse complement strand
CAGGCCCCCCAGCAGTTCAAGCAGCTGCTGATGACCTCCGGCTTCGACCGCTATTTCCAGATCGCCCCCTGCTTCCGGGATGAGGACGCCCGGGGCGACCGCTCCCCCGGCGAGTTCTATCAGCTGGATATGGAGATGGCCTTCGCCACCCAGGAGGATGTGTTCGCCGTGCTGGAGGATGTGTTCCCCCCCATCTTCGCCAAGTACGGTGTCTACCACACCGCCTCCCAGGCCCCCTTCCGCCGCATCAGCTACACCGAGGCCCTGGAGACCTACGGCTCCGACAAGCCCGACCTGCGCATCGACCTCACCTGCAAGAATGTCTCCGCCCTCTTTGCCGACAGCGAGTTTGAGCCGCTGCGGGGTCAGAGCGTGAAGATGATCGACATCACCGACTGCGCCCTTACCCGCAAGCAGATCGAAAAGCTCCTCACCGACTGCGAGGTGCAGTCCGGCTCCAAGGCCTATTGGTTCAAGGTGGACGAATCCGGCGAGCTGGCCGGCGGCATCGGCAAGTTTGCCGCCCCGGTGAAGGCAGAGCTTGCCAAGGTCCTGGATCTCAAGCCCAACACCCTGGTGGTGGTGGCCGCCGGCGAGTATGCCACCAAGTCCGCCGGCGTGCTCATCAAGACCTTCGGCGCCGCCTGCGAGAACCACTTCGATAAGGAGCGCTACGAGTTCTGCTGGATCGTGGACTTCCCCATGTACGAGATCGGCGATGAGAGCGGCGAGCTGGAGTTCTGCCACAACCCGTTCTCCATGCCCTCCGGCGGCATGGAGGTGCTCCTGCAGGCCGAGCGCGGCGAGATCGATCCCCTCTCCATCACCGCCGACCAGTACGACCTGGTGTGCAACGGCGTGGAGCTCTCCTCCGGCGCCGTGCGTAACCACGACCCCGAGATCATGATCAAGGCCTTTGAGATGGTGCGCCTGGGCGAGGAGGATGTGAAGAAGAAGTTCCCCGCCATGTACAACGCCTTCTGCTACGGTGCGCCTCCCCACGCCGGCATCGCCCCGGGCGTGGACCGCATCGTGATGCTCCTGGCGGGCGAAAGCTCCATCCGGGAGATCATCCCCTTCCCCATGAACAAAAACGCCCAGGATATCATGATGGGCGCTCCCTCCGAGGTCACCCAGAAGCAGCTGGACGAGCTGCACATCGCCGTGACCGCCCACGAGGAGGAGGAATAACCGAGCACATAAAAAATGAGCGGCGTTCCGCCGCTCATTTTTTGTGCCTTTATGCTTTCGTTTTCTCTTTCCTCTCCCGGTTTTTGATGCTCTCTCCGGCCCGACGGGCCAAGCTCCAGCACAGAGCGGCGGTGGCCGCCAGGAGGGCGCTGCCCAGCAGGACCTGCTTTTTCATCTTCATAGCACATGCTCCTTTCTATGCACGAGGAGGTCGGCGCCCGGGCGCCGACCTCCTTTTTATGCGGTTAAAATGCCAGCTTTTCCCGGAGATAGTCCTTCAGCTCCGCAATGGGCATACGGACCTGCTCCATGGTGTCGCGGTCACGGACGGTAACGCAGTTGTCCCCCTGGTGCTCGGCATCGCCCACGGTGTCAAAGTCCACGGTGATGCAGAAGGGGGTGCCGATCTCGTCCTCCCGGCGATAGCGCTTGCCGATGGAGCCGGCGTCGTCAAAGTCGATCATCCACTCCTTGGCCAACTCGGCATAGAGCTTCCGGGCGGGCTCGGAGAGCTTTTTGCTCAGGGGCAGCACGGCGGCCTTGTAGGGGGCCAGGAAGGGGTGCAGATGCAGCACGGTGCGCACATCCTCCTTGCCCTTGTCGTCCACCAGGTGCTCCTCATCATAGGCCTCGCACAGGAAGGCCAGGGCCACGCGGTCACAGCCCAGGGAGGGCTCAATGACATAGGGGATGTACTTCTCGTTGGTCTCGGGATCGAAGTACTCCAAGCTCTTGCCGGAGGCCTCCTGGTGGCGGCCCAGGTCATAGTTGGTGCGGTCGGCAATGCCCCACAGCTCGCCCCAGTCGGTGAACGGGAAGGCGTACTCGATGTCGGTGGTGGCCCGGGAATAGAAGGCCAGCTCCGCGGGCTCATGATCCCGCAGGCGCAGGTTCTCGTCCTTGATGCCCAGGGACTTGAGCCAGCTGCGGCAGTAGTCCTTCCAGTAGGCAAACCACTCCAGATCGGTGCCGGGCTTGCAGAAGAACTCGCACTCCATCTGCTCGAATTCCCGGGTACGGAAGGTGAAGTTACCCGGGGTGATCTCGTTGCGGAAGGCCTTGCCCACCTGGCACACACCGAAGGGCAGCTTGCGGCGGGTGGTGCGCTGGATGTTGGCGAAGTTCACGAAGATGCCCTGGGCAGTCTCCGGCCGCAGGTAGCAGGTGGAGGAGCTGTCCTCGGTGACGCCGATGGCGGTCTTGAACATCAGGTTGAACTTGCGGATGGGGGTGAAGTTGTGGGCCCCGCAGACGGGACAGACAATGTCCTCATGGGAGGCGATGAAGGCGTCCATCTCGTCAAAGCTCATGGCGTCCACATTCACCTCGTGGTGCTCGTCGCCGATGAGCTTGTCCGCCCGGTGGCGGGCATGGCAGGCCTTGCAGTCCAGCAGAGGATCGGAGAAGGAGGCCACATGGCCGGTGGTGATCCAGGTCTGGGGGTTCATGATGATGGCGGCGTCCAGCCCCACATTGTAGGGGGACTCCTGGACAAACTTCTTCAGCCAGGCCTTCTTCACATTGTTCTTGAACTCCACGCCCAGGGGGCCGTAGTCCCAGCTGTTGGCCAGGCCGCCGTAGATCTCGCTGCCGGCATAGACAAAGCCGCGGTTTTTGCAGAGATTGACGATCATCTCTAAGGTCTTTTCGGAATTTTTCATGATTCTGCTCCTTTATGTGAATATTTGCATGACAATAAAAAACGCCCCGATACCCCGCAGGGTATCAGGGCGAACTAAGCAGTTAGTCCGTGGTTCCACCTGAATTTGGAGAAGCTCCACACTCTTGTGCCGGTAACGGGGCCACCCGGCGGGCATTTCCTCCCGCGGCTCCGGGGCGCCGCCCCCATCCTCGCCTTTTCTCTGAACATATGCAGAATATCACCTTTCGGCCCGTTCGTCAAGGAAAATTTCACCGGCACTCGATGACATCACCCAAGGCGCTCACAAGATAGGTCTTGCCTCCGGCATCCTCCGGCAGAGTCACCAGCCAGGAATTATCCCGCCATTGATAGCGGCCATAGGCGCTCCCGCCGTCCTGCAGTCCTGCCGCCGCCAGGGCCAGGGCCGCCGCCTCGCGCTCCCGCATGGCGTCTCCGGGGCCCAGCTGCGCCGTGGCGAGAATTTCCAAAATGGTGTCATAATAGGCCGCCTTCTGGGCCGCCGTCAGAGAAAACAGGGCCACATAGCTGCCGGGCACATCGGAGAAGATCACCGTGTAAAGGCCGCCCTCCCCCTGCTCTTCCCCACTGCCCGCTGCCTGGGACTGACGGGGCTCATAGGCCAAGGTGGCCTGCAGGTCCTCCCGCAGGGAGAGCTGGGAGAAGCTCACCCCCGTGCCGCACATCCCGAAGGGCTCCGGATACCAGCTTAGGAACACCCGTGCCTCCGGCTCCGCCCGGGGATAGAACATAAGCCCCAGGGCCGGAGGCGGGTAGGACTCCTCCACCGGCAAAAGCTCCCAGGCCCAGCCCTCCGGCAGATCCGCCCGGATATAGGCCCGGAAGCTCTCCCGCTCGTCAAGAAGGGCGCTGTCCGCCGGCTCCCACTTGGCGGCGGAGAGGGGCGCCCCTCCTTCCTCCTCCAGGGGCAGGGGCGCGGCACCGCAGCCCCACAGAGACAGGGCCAGCAGCAAAATCAAAAGGATGGCAAAACATTTTTTCATGGGGTCATCCTCCTCTTTCCGTTCTGTCTGTGAGACGGGGGCGGGAGAAGAAATGTTCCGCTTTTTGGAAAATCCGCGGAAAAACGACCCCGGGAGAGCAGAAGGGCCCCAAAAAAGATAAAAACGGACGCTCCGAAGAGCGTCCGTCTGTGTTGGTCTATCAACCGAGCTTGTTGAGCTTCAGAGTCATGGCGCTCTTCTTGTGAGCGGCATTGTTCTTGTGCAGCAAGCCGGCGGCAGCGGCCTTATCGACTGCCTTGACAGCTACCTTGTAAGAGCCCTCGGCAGCGGTGCGATCGCCGTCAACGGCAGCAGCCTCGAACTTCTTGATAGCAGTCTTCAGTGCGGACTTTTGGGCCTTGTTGCGCTCCTTGCGAGCCTCTGCCACCAAAACACGCTTCTTAGCAGACTTAATATTCGGCAAACCAAACACCTCCCCGAGACGAAAATTCACGCGCGGAAAATACCACCACGCAGATTAGTATTTTAGCATCATTGCCGGGAAAATGCAAGCATTTTTTTCATTTTTCCCCAGGGGGCGGAATATTTTTTCCAACTGGGGGCAAAATAGGGCTTAACTACAAAATATTGTACTTGCAAAGGAGGCGTGCCCCACCATATGACCTCTCCTCGCAGCGATCTGGCCCTGGAGGCCGCCCAGCTCCTGGCCCGGGACAAAAAAATTTTTTCCTATCCCGGCATCAAAGCCGCCCATATCTGGCGGGACGGCTACGAAATGACGGATATCCGCGTGACCTCGAGCCGGGGCGCGGCGGCCCTGGGAAAACCCAAGGGCCGATATGTCACCCTGGATCTGCGGCCCTATTTCCGCCGGGAGGCGCAGTTTTTCCCCCGGGCGGTGCGGTGTCTGGCCCGGGAGCTCCGGCGGCTGCTGCCCCCGGGCCAGGCGGGCTGCACCCTGGTGGTGGGCCTGGGAAACCGCTCCCTGGCCGCCGACGCCATCGGTCCTATGGCGGTGGAAAATCTTCTGGTGACCCGGCACCTCCGGGCCGGGCCGGGAGCCCTTCGGGAGCTGGCCTCCGTGGCGGCCCTGTGCCCCGGGGTGGCCGCCGCCACCGGCATGGAAACGCTGGAGCTCCTCTCCGGTGCGGCCGCCGCCATACGCCCCGGCGCCATCGTGTGCATCGACGCCCTGTGCGCCCGGGCCCGGGAGCGGCTGTGCGCCACGGTGCAGCTCTCGGACACGGGACTGGTGCCCGGCAGCGGCGTGGGCAACCACCGCCGGGCCATCGACCGGGATGCCCTGGGGGTGCCGGTCATCGCCCTGGGGGTCCCCACGGTCATTGACGCCGGAGAAGGAGGCGACCCCCTTTTTGTGACCCCCGGGGACATCGACTCCCGGGTCCGGGAGCTGGGCCGCATCCTGGGCTGCGCCATCACCCAGGCCCTGCAGCCCTCCCTGACGCTGGAGGATATTATGGGGCTGCTGGGCTGAAAAAAGCCCGCGGGAGGAACGCGCCTCCTGCGGGCTATTCGGATTTTTACGGTCTTCCCGCCTCCGGCAGCGGTGCAATGACCGTGCGATAGATGCGGCGGTACAGCAGCAGCGTGATGACCAGGGCCACCACCTCCGCCGCGGGGAAGCTCCACCACACCAGGTTGCTGTTGCCCACCGCGGCCCCGTACCGGGCCAGCACATAGGCGGCGGGCACCAGCACGATGAGCTGGCGGACAAAGGAGATCAGAAGGGAGCTCAGGGAGTGCCCCAGGGCCTGGAACACCGTGATCAGCGAAATACACGCCCCGGCGATGGGGAAGCTCACGGAGATGATCCGCAGGCAGGGCGCCCCCACCGCCATAAGATCCTCCCCGGCCTTGAAGATACTCAGAAGGGTCCGGGGCACCAGGTGGAAGATCAGGGTGCCGCAGCCCAGGATGATGCAGGCATAGGCCACCGAGCGCTTGACGGTCTCCAGCATGCGGGCCTTGTTCCGGGCGCCGTAGTTGAAGGACAGGATGGGAACGATGCCGTTGTTCATGCCGAACACCGGCATGAAGATGAAGCTGTTGAGCTTGAAGTACACGCCGAAGGCGGTGGCCGCCGTTTCATGGAAGGCGTGGTACACGATGAGGATCTTGTTGAAGGCAAAGGTCATGACGGAGGCCACCACCATCATCACGGCGCTGGGCAGGCCGATGGCGTAAATGCCGCCGATGACCGAGAGGTCGGGCCGAAAGCCCCGGAAGCGCAGGGTGATGTCCGGGTTCTTGGTGCGGTTGAAATAGTAGGCCAGGCACATGGCGCAGAGCTGGCCGATAACGGTGGCGATGGCGGCTCCCCGGACGCCCATGCCCAGGGTGAAGATGAAGATGGGGTCCAGGATGATGTTGATGATGGCCCCCAGGCCCTGGGTGTACATGGAATACACCGAGCGGCCGGTGCCCTGGAGCAGCCGCTCAAAGATCACCTGGCCGAAGAGCGTAAAGCTGCAGCCGGCCACGACGGTGAGATACTCATTGCCGTAGCGGATGATGTTGGGGTCATCGGTCTGAAAGGAGAAAAGAGCGTTGGAGCAGCTGAGGCCCAGCACCGCGATAAGCACCGCTCCCACCAGGGCCAAAAACACGCCGTTGACCGCCACGGTGTCCGCACGCTTCTGGTCCTTGGCCCCCAGGGCCCGGCCCATCAGAGCGTTGACGCCCACGGCGGTACCGGTGGAAAGACCGATCATCAGCTGCTGGGCGCTGAAGGCCAGGGACACCGCCGTCAGCGCGTCCTGATCCAGCCAGCTCACGAACATGCTGTCCACAATGTTGTAAAGGGCCTGCACCAGCATGGAGGCCATGATGGGCAGGGACATGTTCCAGATCAACTTCTTGATGGGCATCACGCCCAGCTTATTTTCCTGCATGGAATTCGCCTCGCTTCTATCGTAATACGCAGCAATTATCATTATACCACTCTGAAAAATAAAAGAAAACCCCCGAAACAGAGGTTTTTCCCTGTTTCGGGGGTGGTTTTATTGTGCGAAAAACGCATGAATGGCAGTGCTGTCCGCCTGGACGCTTCCCTGGGCGAAGCCGTCCCGGCCGCCGCCCCGGCCATTGAGGGCCCCGTTGAGGGCCTTGACAAAGTCCCGGATGTCCTGCCCCGGGGCGATGACGGCATACTTGTAGCTGCTGCCCTCTCCGGCGAACACGCACACACGGCCTCCGGCCTCCCGGGCCACGGCGTCGCAAAGCCGGCGCAGGCTGTCGCTCTCCATGGGCTCCCGCAGGAGCAATGCGTCCCCCCGGCCCCGGTATTCCGCCGCCAAGGCGGAAAAGGCGGCCTCCTCCAAGGCGGCGCAGCGGCTCTTGGCGGCCAGGAGCTCCTCATAGAGCTTGGTGACCGCCCGGTGGGTATCCCCCGGCTTTACGGAGAGATCCTGGGCGATGGGCAGGTTCTGCTGCCAGCTCATGGCCAGGTAATCAAAGGCCCGCTTGCCGCAGAGGAGCTCCAAGCGCACGCCCTCCCGGAACTTCTGGCAGGAGAGGAACTTCACCAGCCCCACCTGGCCGCTGGCGGCCACATGGGTGCCGCAGCAGGCGCAGCGGTCGGCGCCGGGGAACTCGGTGATGCGCACCTGCCCCGTCAGGGCCTTTTTGCTGCGGTAGTCCAGAGCCGCCAGCTCCGCCGCCGTGGGATAGAGGGCCACAAAGGGGTGGTTCTCCCAGATATAGGCGTTGGCCCGGCGCTCTATCTCCAGCACCCCCTCCCAGGGGATGTCGGCATTGTAGTCGATGGTCACCGCCTCGGCGCCCATGTGAAAGCCCACATTGTCGCAGTGGTAGGTGCTGCAGAGCATCCCGCTGACGATGTGCTCACCGGAGTGCTGCTGCATGTGGTCAAAGCGGCGGGTCCAGTCGATGCAGCCGCTGACCTCCGCCCCTAGCGGCAAGGGCTTGTCGCAGATGTGGAGGACAACGCCGTCTTTTTCGTGCACATCCAGCACCCGGGCCTCCCCCAAGGTGCCTGTGTCGGAGGGCTGGCCGCCCCCCTCGGGGTAAAAGGCGGTACGGTCCAGGGTGATGCACCAGCCCTTCTTCTCCTCCGTGCAGGATTCCACCCGGGCGGTAAAGTCCCGCAAAAAGGCATTTTCATAATAGAGCTTTTCGGTTTCCATGTCTTGCCTCACTTTTTGTCGGGGTTATAGTAGTCTGTGGGCTCCGGGGGCAGGATATCCATGCCGTTTTGATACACCGGCAGCGTCTGGAACTTAAAGCGGCTGGCGGCGTGCTTGCGGTCGATCTGCTCCTTCACGGCGGGATCCGCCACTCCCCGGCGGAGATACTCGTTCACCGCGTGGTAGGTAAAGCCCAGATTGTCCTCGTCGGTTTTGCCGGTGAGCCCGTCGGAGGGGGGCTTGACCAGGAAGTGCTCCGGCAGACCCAGCAGGCGGCCCAACTGGATGACCTCCTCGGTGGTGTACATCCCCAGGGGAGAAAAGGCCCCGGCGCTGTCGCCGTATATGGTGCAGTAGCCCACCCAGTCCTCAGAGAGATTGGAGGTGTTCAGCACGATGCCTCCCTCCAAGCTCTGGGCCACGGCGTAGAGGGCGGACATCCGGATGCGGCTGGGCAGATTCACCAGCGTCTGCCGGCTGGGGGTGATGCCCGCCTGCTCCATCTGCCCCAAGACCCCCTGCACCGCATCATGGATGTTGATGGTGCTGTGGGGGATCTGCAGGTGGGCCACCAGACCGTGGGAATAGTCGATGTCCGGCTGCTGCCCGTTGGGCATCAGCACGCCGTAGACATGCTCCCGGCCATAGGCGGCCACGGCCAGGGCCGCCACCACGGAGGAGTCCTTACCGCCGGAGATGCCGATGACGGCGGTCTTGCCATAGCAGGCATCCATTCTCTCGTGCATCCACTCCAAAAGGCCGGCTAACTGCTGCTGGGGATGAAATTCTTGCATCTTTATATCCTCCCTGTCGTTTTTCCCTGCCAGTATATCACACCCGCCGGAAAAAGAGAAGGGGCTTGCGGCCCTCTCCGGCAAAGAATCCCCCGCAGACGCGAAAAAGCACCTCTTTCGAGGTGCTTTCCCGCTGTGTTCATAATAAATAGGAGAGAGAGAAAATCACATAAGGAATGGGGTTGTTCCTTTGGACAAGTATAAGATACCTTGTAAAGATGGCTAAAGTTTGAAAATCAAATGAACATTTTGTAAATAACCGCTCTTTTTTCAGAGGGGCTGCTTATACCTTTGGCTCTCCGCCACCGCCAGCTGGTCGCAGCGGTTGTTTTTCTCATTTTCCGCGTGGCCCTTGACCCAGTGGTAATGCACCTGGTGCTTTTCGATGAGGGGCAAAAGCTGCTCCCAGAGATCCACATTCAGGGCGGGCTTTTTGTCCGCCCTTTTCCAGCCCCGGCTGCGCCAGCCGTAGACCCACCCCTTCTCCAGGGCGTCGATGACATACTTCGAGTCGCTGTAGAGCTCCACGGTGCACGGCTCCTTCAGGGCGCTGAGGGCGGCGATGACGCCGGTGAGCTCCATGCGGTTGTTGGTGGTCTCCGCCGCGCCGCCGGAGAGCTCCTTCTCCGCGCCGTTATAGGCCAGGATGGCCCCCCAGCCTCCGGGACCGGGGTTGCCGCTGCAAGCGCCGTCTGTATAAATCGTTACGGTTTTCATAAGCGTTTTTCCTTGCCGAAAGGTTTTTAAAGCAGCCGTTTATCAGACGGCGCTTGCGTGTCATCCCTCGCGGTTGCCGCGCAAGCGGCGAGCGAGGTTGACATTCAATTGCAAAGCGACAGCGGCGCTTTGCCGTCCGTGTAGATGGTTACGGTTTTCATAAAGTTCTTTCCTTGCCGAAAGGTTTATTCCACGCCGGTGACGGTGAGCCGCCGGCCCTCCACCCGGAAGGTGATATTGCGCCCGGCATAATGCATGCCGTAGACCCGCCGGGGGTCGTTTTGATACCGTGGGCGGGGATCCTGGGCCAGCACGGCGGCAAGGCCCGGACGCAGGTCCGCCGGGAGCCGCTCCAAAAGCGCCGGGGGTATCTCCACCTCCAGGGCAGAGTCCTCCAGGCCGGCGGTAAAGCCGCCGGCCGCCTCCGGGTGCAGGTCGCAATAGGGCACATAGGGCTTTATATCCAGGATGGGGGTCTCATCCACCATGTCCATGCCGGAGATGTGCAGCACCGGGCCCTCCGGGCCGCTGAGCTCCACCCCCTCCAGCTTTACGCAGGAAAGGCCGATGGGGTTGGGGCGAAAGGGGGAGCGGGTGGCAAACACGCCCATGTGGGCGTTGCCCCCCAGGCGGGGCGGCCGCACGGTGGGAGACCAGCGGTCCTTCTCCACCCGGTCAAAGCACCAGATGAGCCAGATATGGCTGAAGCCCTCCAGCCCCCGGACCATATCCGGATTGCGAAGCTCCGGCGCAAAGACCACCCGGCCCCGGGCCTGGGGCACCAGCCCCGCCTGCCGGGGGACGCCGAACTTCTCGCCAAAGGGCGTGCGCACATGGGCAATGGGTGTAAATTCCATCATAGCCGCTCCATGCGCCCGCTGTCCCGGAGGTGGGCGGTGATGTCCCGGGGAAGGTTCATAAAACGCACCGCCTGGAGGATCACCACGGCTATCAGATACCCCACCACCAGCCACACCAGCTGAAAGCGGCTGGTGAGCAGGTAGAGCACCACCAGCAGCAGCACCATCACCAGGTTCAGCCGCTGATTTTTTTGGTCAATGGCCTGGAGGGTATCGTCCTTGATATAGACCCTGCGGTCATAGGTGAATTCCGTGGTGGCGGCGGCATTGTGATAAAGGCACTTGATGAAATACTGCCACCGGGTAAGCTTCACGCTGGCTTCTCTGGGGCTGCTGTGCATGGCTTATTCCTCCTCGGCCGCCGGGGTCTCGGCGGTTTCATCCTTTTCTGCCAGGGCCAGGGAGATCACCTGGTCGCCGGGCTCCTTGAAGCGCATGACGATGACGCCCTGGGTGGCGCGGCCTGTGGTGCGGATGGTGTCCACCGCTATGCGGATCAAAATGCCGCAGTGGGTCACCAGCAGCAGGTCCTCGGCGCCGGTGACGATCTTCATGCCCACCACCGGGCCGGTCTTCTCGGTGACCTCGTAGTTCTTCACGCCCAGGCCGCCCCGGCCGGTGACCCGGTATTCCTCGATGGGCGTCTGCTTGCCGTAGCCGTTCTCGGTGATGGACAGGACATTGCAGCCGCCATCGGCCCTTGCCGCGCCGATGACATAGTCCCCCTCCCGGAGGCGGATGCCCCGGACGCCGGTGGCGTTGCGGCCCATGGTGCGCACATCGCCCTCCTCGAAGCAGCAGGCCATGCCGTCATGGGTGGCGATGAGGATGCGGCTTTCGCCGTCGGTCTCCACCACGCTCACCAGCTCGTCCCCCTCGTCCAGGTGGATGGCCCGGATGCCGCTGGGGCGGATGTTCTTCAAGCTCATCACATCCAGGCGCTTGGCGGTGCCGTTGCGGGTGACCATCACCAGCTTGAAGTTCTCGGCGTTCTCGGCGCTCTCCCGGAAGTGGAGCATGGCCTGGACCCGCTCGTCGGTCTCGATCTGGATGATGTTCACCATGGCCATGCCCTTGGCGGCCTTGCCGGATTCGGGGATCTGGTAGCCCTTCTTGCGGTAGACCTTGCCGGTGTCGGTAAAGAAGAGCAAGCTGTCGTGGGTGGAGGCGGTAAACACATCCACCACGGTGTCCTCCTCCCGGGTGGTGATGCCCTTTTTGCCCATGCCGCCCTTGGACTGCGCGGCATATTCGCTGACGGGGGTGCGCTTGATATAGCCGCTCTTGGTGAGGGTAAAGACGCACTGCTCCTCCTCGATGAGGTCTTCAATGTCGATCTCGTCCTCCACATCCTGGATCTCCGTTTTGCGCTCGTCGCCGAATTTCTCGGCAATGGCGGTGAGCTCCTCCTTGAGGATGGACTTTACCAGCCCCTCGTCGGAGAGCACCCGGCGGAGGTAGGCGATGCGCTCCTCCAGGTCGTCATATTCCTTTTGCAGCTTTTCCCGGTCAAGCCCCTGGAGGGCCTTCAGGCGCATATCCAAAATGGCCTGGGCCTGGATCTCATCGAGCCCGAAGCGGGCCATGAGGTTTTCCTTGGCGTTGTCGTAGCTGGTGCGGATGATGTGGATGACCTCGTCAATATTGTCCTGGGCGATGAGAAGGCCCTCCAGCAGGTGGGCCCGCTCCAGGGCCTTTTTCAGGTCGTAGCGGGTGCGGCGCACGATGATCTCCTCCTGGAAGGCGAGATACTCGTCAATGATGTGCCGCAGGGAGAGAATTTTCGGCTGGGACTGATTGTTCACCAGGGCCAGCATATTGATGGCGAAGGTAGTCTGCAGCTGGGTTTGGGCAAAGAGGCGGTTCAAGACCACCTGAGGGTTGGCGTCCCGCTTGAGCTCGATAACGATGCGCATACCGTTGCGGTCAGACTCGTCCCGGATGTCGGAGATGCCCTCCAGGCGCTTATCCTCCACCTGCTCGGCCATGGACTTGATGAGCATGCGCTTATTCACCTGATAGGGAAGCTCGGTGATGATGATGCGCATGCGGTCGTGGCCGAACTCCTCGAACTCGTGGCGGGCCCGGAGCACGATGCGTCCGCGGCCTGTGGCATAGGCCGCCCGGATGCCGCTGCGGCCCATGATGATGCCCTTCGTGGGGAAGTCGGGGCCGGAGATATACTCCATCAGATCGCCCAGGGTGGCGTCCGGGTCGTCCAGCACGCAGATGCACGCGCCGATGACCTCCCGGAGGTTGTGGGGCGGGATGTTGGTGGCCATGCCCACGGCGATACCGCTGGAGCCGTTCACCAAGAGGTTGGGGAACCGGCTGGGCAGCACCCGGGGCTCCCTGCGGCTCTCGTCGAAGTTGGGATCCCAATCCACGGTATCCTTGTCCAGATCCCGGAGCATCTCGTTGGAGATCTTCGACAGCCGCGCCTCGGTATAGCGGTAGGCGGCCGGGGGGTCTCCATCCACGGAGCCGAAGTTGCCGTGGCCGTCCACCAGCATATAGCGCATGGAGAAGTCCTGGGCCAGACGCACCAGGGCGTCATACACGGAGGCGTCGCCATGGGGATGATAGCGGCCCAGCACATCGCCCACGCAGGTGGCGGACTTCTTAAAGGGCTTGTCGGAGGTCAGGTTATCCTCATACATGGCGTAGAGGATGCGGCGGTGCACGGGCTTCAGGCCGTCCCGGACATCCGGCAGGGCCCGGCCCACGATGACGCTCATGGCATATTCAATGTAGGAGCGCTTCATCTCCGGCACCAGGGGGGATTCCACGATATGCTGCTGGGGGTACCGGATCTCTTCGGGGGCATATTGGGGCTTCTTGGACATTTACGGTACCTCCTTTCTCAATAATCCAGATTCACGGCGTACTTGGCGTTCTGCTCGATGAACTCCTTCCGGGGCTCCACCTTTTCACCCATCAGCACGGTAAAGATGGCGTCCGCCGCCACGGCATCGTCCAGGGTGATCCGCCGCAGGGTGCGCTTTTCCGGGTCCATGGTGGTCTCCCACAGCTCGTGGGGGTTCATCTCGCCCAGGCCCTTATAGCGGCTGATGTCGATCTTTGCGTCGGGATTGTCGCCGCGCATTTCGGCGGATACCCGGTCACGCTCCTCATCGGAATAGGCCACCCGCTGCTGCTTGCCCCGGGAGAGCTTATAGAGGGGCGGCACGGCGGAATACACATAGCCGTTTTCGATAAGGGGCCGCATAAAGCGGAAGAAGAAGGTCAGAAGCAGGGTGCGGATGTGGGCGCCGTCCACATCGGCATCGGCCATGATAACGATTTTATGATACCGAAGGCGGTTTAGGTCGAACTCCTCGCCGATGCCGGCGCCCAGGGCGGTGATCACCGGCTGGAGCTTATCGTTGCCGTAGACCTTGTCCGCCCGGGCCTTTTCCACATTCAGCATCTTTCCCCACAGGGGCAGGATGGCCTGGAAGCGGCTGTCACGGCCCTGGGTGGCGCTGCCGCCGGCGGAGTCGCCCTCTACGATGTAGAGCTCCGTCAACTCGGGGTTATTTTCGTTGCAGTCCCGGAGCTTGTCGGGCATGGCCGCGCCGCCCAGCGCCGTTTTGCGGCGGATGGTCTCGCGCGCCTTGCGCGCCGCTTCCCGGGCGCGGTTGGCGGTGAGGGCCTTGTCGAGAATGGTCCGGGCCACCATGGGGTGCTCCTCTAAATACACCGCCAGCTGGTCGGAGACCACCTGATCCACCAGGGTGCGGATGGAGGCATTGCCCAGCTTGTCCTTGGTCTGGCCCTCGAACTGGGCCTCGGTGAGCTTTACGGAGATCACCGCCGCGATGCCCTCCCGGCAGTCCTCGCCGGATACCTTGGCGTCGGAGTCCTTGAGCATCCCGTACTTGAGACCGTAGGCGTTGAGCACCCGGGTCAGGGCGGTTTTGAAGCCGGTTTCGTGCATGCCGCCGCCGGGGGTCCGAATGTCGTTGGCAAAGGAGACCAGGGTCTCGGAGTAGCCGTCGTTATACTGCAGGGCCACCTCGGCGGTGGAATCCTCCTTGGCGCCGCAGAGGTAGATCACATCCTCATGGAGAGGGGTTTTGTTGTTGTTGAGATAGCGCACATATTCCCGGATGCCGCCCTCATAGCACATGGTATCCCGCTCCCCCTGGGGGGTGCGCTCATCGGCGATGGTGATGCGCAGGCCCGCGTTCAAGAAGGCCTGCTCCCGCATCCGGGTGTGCAGGGTCTCATATTCAAACTCCAGGGTGTCGAACATCTCCGGGTCGGGCTTGAAGGTCACGGTGGTGCCCATGCGGTCGGTGGTGCCCACCGCCTGCATCTCGGAGGTGATATGGCCCCGAGAGAACTTCATCTCGTAGACATGTCCATCCTTGCACACCTGTACTTCCAGCCATTCCGAAAGGGCATTGACCACCGAGGCGCCCACGCCGTGAAGGCCGCCGGAGACCTTGTAGCCCCCGCCGCCGAACTTGCCGCCGGCGTGGAGCACGGTGAACACCACCTCCAGGGCCGGCCGGCCGGTCTGCGCCTGGATGTCCACGGGGATGCCCCGGCCGTTATCACAGACGGTGATGGTGTTGCCGGGGTTGATGGTCACGGTGATCTCCGTGCAGTAGCCCGCCAGGGCCTCGTCGATGGAGTTGTCCACGATCTCATAGACCAGGTGGTGCAGGCCGGTCACTGAGGTGGAGCCGATATACATGCCGGGCCGCTTGCGCACGGCCTCCAGACCCTCTAAAACTTGAATTTCCGAGGCGTCATATTCCGTATCCACGGGCGTGACTTTTTCCAGTTCGTTGAATTCAGACATAGCTTTTTTCTCCTTCTTCGCTTCTTTTCAGAAGCGTTTGGGTATTGAGCTGCGAGATATATACAAGCTGCCGGTGGTAGGGGTGGTCGCACACGATGAAGCTCTTGGGGATGTCCTCGCAGGCGTCCAGCACCACACCCTCGTCCTCCGCCGCCTTCAGATAGCCGCGGGTATGCTTGGAGGTGGAGGTGTTATCCAGGTCAAAGATGCCGATGATGCGCTTTTCCTCCAGCATCACATTCTGCCCGATATGCAGATAGCCCGTGGTCACCACCGCCCCTTTTACAGTACTTTTCCCTTTTCGATATGAAAGACCTTGCCCTTCAAAAGGGAGGAAAGGCGGTCATTTTCGCAGCAGGTGATGAACACCTGCCCTCCGGCGATGCGGTTGAGCACATATTCCTGCCGCTTTGGGTCCAGCTCTGAGAGCACATCGTCTAAAAGCATCACCGGGTATTCCCCGAAGGTGTTTTTATGGATCTCCCGCTGGGCCAGCTTCAGGGCCAGCGCCGCCGTGCGCACCTGGCCCTGGGAGCCAAACTGCTTGGCGCTGCGGCCGTTGATGCACACCTCGATATCGTCCTTATGGGGCCCCGAGAGACAGAGCCGGGAGGCGAGCTCCGCCTGATAATGGCTCTGCTGATGGGCCCGCAGAGCGTCCAGCAGCTCCCCCTGGTCCGCCAGGGGATCCGCCAGGGTACTGACGGTCCGGTAGCTGAGGTCTAATGCCTCGGCGCCGCCGGAGCACTCCCCATGGGCCGCCGCGGCATATTCCGCCAGGGCGCGGCAGAACCGGGCCCGATAATAGATGAGCACGCTGCCCACCCGGCAGAGCCGCTCATTGAACTCCGGCAGGGTGTCCAAAAGCCGGGGATATTCCTCGGCATCCCGGAGGATGCGGGTCTTATGCTCATAAAGACGACTATATTCTGTCAGCGCTTCTGCGTATCGGGGCCGCAGCTGGCACAGAGACTGATCCATGAATCGCCGCCGGGCCGCAGCGCCCTCTCTTATGATATAGAGGTCCTCCGGTGTAAAAAATACCGTCTGCAGCACCTCCGAGAGAGCCCCTGCGCTCTTCAGGGCCACGCCGTTGCGGGTCATCTTCCGCTTCTTTCCCCGAAAGAGGGAGAGGGCCACCTCAAATTCCCGGTCCCGGGAAAGGATCTGACCCGTCACCTGGGCGGCGTCCCGCTCAAAGCCGATGAGCTCCTTATCCCCGTGGGCCCGGGGGCTCTTACCGCAGGAGAGGAGCACGATGGCCTCCAGGAGGTTGGTTTTTCCCTGGGCGTTTTCCCCGTAGATGACATTGCAGTCCCCGTCGAAGGTCAGGGCTTGGGCGTCATAGTTGCGGAAGCCCTGCAGGGAGAGCTTATTGATTTGCATAGCTCACCGTCAGGGTGATGTCCTGGAGCTGCACCCGGTCGCCGGGACGGATCTTTTTGCCCCGCATGGTGCAAACCGCGCCGTTCACCTGCACCTCTCCCTCCTGGATGACCACCTTGGCCTCGCCGCCGGTATCGCACACGCCGGCAAACTTCAGGAGATCCTGCAGCTTGATAAACTCCGTGGTAATGATGATGTTCTGTTCCATACCGTCACGCCTTCAGCCGCACGGGCAGCACCATGTAGAGGAAGCTCTCGCCGCCGTCCGCCGGGGTCAGCAGGCAGGGGGTCACGCCGGAGTTCAGCTCCATTTTCACCTTTTCCGCCGGGGCATAGCGCAGGGCGTCCATGAGATAGCGGTTGTTAAAGCCGATCTCCAGATCCCGGCCGTCCCCGCTGTAAAGGCACACATCCTTTGCCTCGCCGTTGCCGGTTTTGGCGCTCAGGAGCACGCTGCCGTCCCGGAAGAGGCAGCGCACCGGGCTCTTGAGCTTTTCGCTGATGACCACGCTCACCCGGTCCAAGCTTTCCAGCAGGGTTTTGGTCTCCACCTCCAGAACGATGGGGTTGGTCTTGGGGATGGCGTTTTTATAATCCAAAAATTCGCCCTCCAGCCGGCGGCAGATGAGCTGGGTCTCACCGCAGGAGAACAGAAGATGCCGCTTTCCCCGGGTGATCTCTATGGGGTCCTCCCCGGCGGAGCAGATGTTTTCCACTTCCTTCAGGGCGCTGCCCGGCGCCACGAAGCGGAAGCTGCCGCCCTCCCCGCTCTTGACCTTTTCCCGCCGCAGGGCCAGGCGGAAGCCATCCACGGATACCACCGTCAGCTGGTTTTCCTCTACCTCAAAGAGGGAGCCCGTGTGCACGGGGCGGCTCTCGTTGGTGGACACGGCAAAGGCAGTCTGTCCGATCATGCTCTTCAGAACGCCCTGCTCCATGGAGATGCTGTATTCATCGTCCACCTCCGGCATGTCGGGATAATCGTCGGCGCTCAGGCCGATGATGTCAAAGCTGGCATCGCCGCCGGAGAGGGTCACGGTCAGGTGCTCGTTTACGGAGACGCTGACATAGTCGTCCGGCATGCGGCGGATGATGTCGCCGAAGAGCTTGGCGTTGAGCACGATGCGGCCCGGCTGGGTTATCTGGGCATCCAGCGTAGTGCGGATGCCGATCTGCATATTGTAGCCGGTGAGCTTCAGCTGGGTGTCGCCCTCCAGCAGGATCCCCTCCAGGGCGGATATGGAGCTTTTGGCGGACACGGCGCGGCCGGCCACGGAGATGGCATTCTGCAGCAGCGCTTTTTCACAGGAAAATTTCATAGCCTCTTTTTCCTTTCTCAAAATTTTGGCATAGCTCTCACAAGAGAAGCATAAACTATTCTTTTTTAGACGAAGAAGCAGTAGGAGACAAAAATGTGGAAAAGACGAAAAAAGCGTTTATTTGCAAATACTTGCGCTCCACAGGAGAGTGTGCATAAAACGGGAGGTTTTGCACAATTAAGAAGCCGCCGGGGTTTTCCACACCTTTTCCACATTTTTTGCACAAAAAACGGTGGATTATTTCTTGGAGTTGATGTTGGTGGTGATCTCCTTGACGGTCTCGGCAAAGGCCGGATCGCTGCGCATTTGCTTCTCCACCTTCTCCAGGGAGTGGAGCACGGTGGAGTGGTCGCGGCCGTCGAATTCCTTGCCGATGTCGTTGAGACTCATGTTGGGGTTGATGCGCCGCATGAGGTACATGGCGATCTGCCGGGCCAGGGTCACATCCCGCCGGCGCTCCTGGCCCCGGAGGGTGCTCTCGTCGATCTCATAATAGCGGCAGATATAGGCGATGATGTCCGCCGGGGCGGGCAGGAAGTCCTTTTGCCGCAGCATGTCCATGATGATCTTTTCAAGCTCCTCCTGGGTGATGCCCTGACCCGTCAAGTCCCGGATGGCCAGGATGCGGTTTAAGGTGCCCTCGATCTGCCGGACATTGGCGGTGACATTCTCGGCGATAAAGTCCATGATGCGGTCGGTGAGCTTCAGCCCCAGCAGGGCCGCCTTGTTGCGGATGATGGCCAGGCGCGTCTCATAGTCCGGGGCGGCCACATCCACCATCAGGCCCCATTCGAAACGGGTCCGCAGGCGGTCGTCCAAAAGGGTCATCTCCCGGGGGGGCCTATCAGAGGTCAAAACGATCTGGTGGCCGGCCTCATAGAGGCAGTTGAAGGTGTGGAAGAACTCGTCCTGCACCTGCTGCTTGCCGGCCACGAACTGAATATCGTCCACCAGGAGCATATCGCTTTCCCGGTACTTGGCCCGGAACTCGCCGCCCCGGCCGGCCCGGATGAGCTCGATGAATTCGTTGATGAAGTCCTCTCCCTTGATGTAGGTGATCTTCACCTCCGGGCGGACCTTCCGCGTCAGGTGGGCGATGGCGTAGAGCAGGTGTGTCTTGCCCAGGCCGCTGTCGCCATAGATAAAGAGGGGATTGTAGGCGTCCACGGTCTTCTCCGCCGTGGCCCGGGCGGCGGCATAGGCCAGCTTGTTCTGGGGGCCCACCACAAAGGTCTCAAAGGTGAAGCCCTCGCTGCCCTCGATGGTGTCCGCCCGGTCGGGGCGGATGCCGTGATAGGCGGCCAGGAGATCGTCGTCCAGGAGCTTTACCTCCAGATCGGCGGAGAAAATCTCCTTGGCGGCCTTTTTCAGCGTGGGAACAAATCGGGCCTCGATGGTGTCCTTCTTGAATTTATTTGGGCAGTGCAGCACGATGGCGGAGTCCTCCATGGTGACCACGGAGACCTCGTCGAACCAGGTCTTGATGGTAATGGGATTCAGCTCCTGGGACATGTGCTCCTTTATCAGCTCCCATACATCATTCAGTGAATTCATAGGCGCGGTTCCTTTCTGCAGCGGACATTATTTCAAAATGATTATAGCATTTCCCTGTGGAAAAGTCTACATATTCTAATATATAAACATTAAAATTTTCCAAGAGAAGCTTGCCTTTTTTCCGGGTGTGTGCTACCGTAAAAAAAGTAAAAAAGGAGCGTGATGCGGAAATGGAAAGGATCGCCTTGGTCACCGGCAGCAGCCGGGGTATCGGCCGGGCCATCGCCAAAAGGCTGGCGGCGGAGGGCTATCGGGTGTGTGTGAATTATCGGGTGCGGCAGGACTGCGCCCTGGCCCTGGCGGAGGAGCTGCAGACCGCGGGCCATGAGGCCATGGCCGTAGGCGCCGATGTATCCGACCCCGATGCCGTAAACGCCATGGTGCGGCAGATTGAGGATGCCTGGGGCCCCGTATCTCTTTTGGTGAACAATGCCGGTATCTCCGGCCAGGCCCAGATCCAGGATGTGACGCCTCAGGACTGGCGGCGCTACTTTGCCGTGAATGTGGATGGCGCCTTTTATGCCGCTCAGGCGGTTTTGCCCCCTATGCTCCGGGCCCACGAGGGGTGCATCATCAACATCTCCTCCATGTGGGGGCTCCGGGGGGCCAGCTGCGAGGTGCCCTACAGCGCCACCAAGGCGGCCCTTATCGGCTTTACCCGCTCCCTGGCGGCGGAGCTGGCTCCCTCCCATATCCGGGTGAACTGTGTGGCCCCCGGGGTCATCGACACGGACATGCTCCGCTGCTTGCCGGCGGACATTGCCCCCCAGTTAGAGGAGCAGACACCCCTGGGCCGCCTCGGCACCCCGGAGGATATCGCCCGGGCCGTGGCCTTCCTGGCCGGGGACGGGGCCTCCTTCATCACCGGCCAGGTCCTGAGCGTGGACGGCGGGTTTATTTTGTAAGGAAAAAGGAAAAGTGAATGGTGAAGAAGAAAGAAAAAATCCGCCCAACAGGGCGGATTTTTTTGAACGGATAAGCACCAACCTATTCACTTTTCACTTTTACTTCTTACTTAACTTTGTCCTTGAGGCAGGGGTTGGCTGTGGACCATTACGCGGCCGAAGCAGGCAAGGCTCCGGCCACTGCCCCGGGGAAATACCACATCCATGTCCGCGCGCCGGCGGTTCAGGGAGAAGAGGTACACCATGCCCAGGGGATCCCGGTAATACTGCTTGCAGAGCATGTCCCCATCCACGCAGAAAATGCCCACATCGCCGTTTTTCAGCGGGTCGTGGTTCACATATACCACATCGCCGTCGGCGATGAGGGGGGACATGGAATCTCCCTGGATGCGCACCGCCAGCTCCGCTCCCTGAGGCACCGCTGCCGTGACCTCCAGGGGCTCATAGTCCTCCATGAACACCGGCGCGGCAAAGCCCGCCGCCGCCGGGGAGCGGTATAGGGGGATGATGCGGCAGGGCTGGGCCTCCGCCTCTCCCCGGACCTCCCGGGCGAAGGCCCCCAGGGACTCGGTGAGGGCATATACCGCCTGCCGCCCCGCCAGGGGCAGATCCCGGAATTTCTCCAGCAGGCGCTGCTCCTCCCCGGAGAGGGCGGCCGTGTGGCGGAAGCTGCCGTAGTAAAGATAGTTGGGATCCACCTGCAGAGCGTCGAAAAGCGCCAGAAGCACCTCCTCCTTGGGAAAGCTCACCCCGGTCTCATAGTTGCCGATGGCGCTGCGGGATACCCCCAGCTTCCCCGCCAGCTCCTCCCGGGAGATGTGCAGTTCCTCCCGCCGCCGGCGCAGCTGCTCGCCAAAGCTCATGGAAAATGCCCTCCTTTCGACAGGATTCTTGTTTTTCTGACATGAGTTTACCAAAAAAGCTGGCAGCTGTCAAGGAAAAATAACAAGAAACTTGTTAATACCCCATTGACATAACAAGATTCTTGTGATATAGTCGAGGCAGTCACAAGATTGTTGGCATTGGGCAATGCCGCTTATTCCCTGTTTCCAATTTACGGAAAGGAGGGGGGCTT
Organism: uncultured Oscillospiraceae bacterium; assembly: GCA_934591705.1. Lineage (GTDB taxonomy): Bacteria > Bacillota > Clostridia > Oscillospirales > Oscillospiraceae > Vescimonas. The sequence goes on along the minus strand of CAKTPM010000022.1, from coordinate 176 downwards.
GCGGTAAAAAGTAAGAGTGAAAAGGAAAGAAGTAAGAGTGAAAAGGGAAAAGTAAAAACCCGAACGCTTGCGCATTCGGGTTTTTGGTGGGGGATGGTGGATTCGAACCACCGAAGGCGTTGCCAGCAGATTTACAGTCTGTCCCCTTTGGCCACTCGGGAAATCCCCCATATGAA
>CAKTPM010000021.1 GCA_934591705.1 uncultured Oscillospiraceae bacterium | reverse complement strand
ACCCGGCAGATGGACTCCTCCACCTCCTTGGCGGCCACCAGCATCAGGTCGGCCAGCTCGTCGATGACCACCACCACGGTGGGCATCTTCTTGAGCTCCTCCGAGGACTGGGCCAGGGCGTTATAGCCCGCCAGATCCTTTACGCCGTGCTCGGAGAAGAGCTTATAGCGCTTCATCATCTCAAACACCGCCCACTGCAGGGCGCCGGCGGCCTTCTTGGGGTCGGTGACCACCGGGATCAGCAGATGGGGGATGCCGTTATAGGGGGCCAGCTCCACCATCTTGGGGTCTACCATGATGAACCGGACATCCTCCGGGGAGGACTTATAGAGCAGGCTGACGATCAGGGAGTTGGTGCACACGGACTTGCCGCTGCCGGTGGTGCCGGCGATGAGCACATGGGGCAGCTTGGCGATGTTGCCCACCACGCAGCTGCCGCCGATATCCTTTCCCACGGCGAAGGCCACGCTGCTGGGGTGGTGCCGGAAGGCGTCGCTGGCGATGACATCCCGGATGCACACCGGCGTGACATGGCGGTTGGGTACCTCGATGCCCACGGAGGCGATCTTCCCGGGCACCGGGGCGATGCGCACGCCGCTGGCTCCCAGGGCCAGGGCGATATCGTCCTGCAGGTTGGTGATCTTGGAGAGCTTCACGCCCTGGTCCAGGGTGAACTCATAGCGGGTGACGCTGGGGCCGCGGATGACCTCCCCGGGCCGGGCGTCTACGCCGAAGGAGCGCAGGGTGCTGCTGAGCCGGGCGGCGTTGCTGCGCAGCTCGGCCCCGGCCTCGCCGCTGTCGGTGCCCCGGTTCTCCTCCAGCAGATCCACGGGCGGGAAGCGGTAGGCGGGCTCCTCCCCGCTGAGCTCCCGCTCGATCTCCGCGCTCACCTCCTGGGCGGCGGCCTCCACCTCGGCGGCGGCCTGCTGCTTCTTGGCGGCGGGGGTGGGCACAGCCGCCGGCTGGGCGGCGGGCTCCTCCGGAGCCGCCGGTGCGGGCTTGGCGGCGGGATCCCAGACCTCCGCCGGGGTCTTGAGATTTTCGTCCTTATCGGCAAAGAGCTTTTTCTTGGAGGGGCGCAGGGCCTTGGCCTGCTCCGGCGGCTCCACGGACCTATCCTCCCCGTCCAGGGGAATGTCGAACACCGCAGGGGTCACGGGGCGCCGGGCGCTCCGGGGAGCCGGCTCCTCAGGCGCGGCGGTGCGGGGCTTTCCGGGCTTGGCGGCAGGCGCCTCCTCCGGGACCTCCTCCCGCTCCTCCACCTCCCGGCGGCGCTTCCAGGCCTCGACGGGGTTCCAGCGCAGGGCGGCGATGACGGCCAGGGCGAAAAGCAGCCCGAATACGATCAAAGACACGATCTTGCTCATCAGCAGCTCCCCTGCGTCCGCCAGGGCGCCGGCGATGACGCCGCCGCTGCGGAGGGCTTGTCCCTCCGCCCAAAGGGGACGGATGGACTCCAGGGAGAGCTTCTCCGGGGCGGGGCACAGCACCAGATGCAGCACCGTGCCCATAAAGAGCGGCGCCAGCAGCGCCGCCGTCACCTGCAGGGCCACCCGGCCCTGACGGTGGAGGAGCAGGGCGATGCCCGCGCACAGCAGGGCCGCGCCGAAGAGCCAGTAGCCATACCCCAGGAGGCCGCAGAGTATTTTCCGCAGCCACACCAGCACCAGGCCCTCCACGCCGAAGTAGGACACCACCGTGCACAGGGCGAAAAGCAGGCACAGGATGCCTCCGGCGATCCGGGCCGCCGGATTTCCCCGGGGCCGGGGCGTGCGCTCCGGCGGGGGGCTTTTCCGGGCGGGGGCGGTTGATTTTTTCTTTTGTGTTGCAGCAGCCATAGTTTTCCTCACAGTACCAGGTTCAGGATCAGGGCGGCCAGGCCCACGGCCCAGCAGTAATAGGCGAATCCGCCGAAGCGGCCCTTGGCGGCGATATAGCGCAGAAGAGACAGGCACAGATAGCCCGACACCGCCGCCACCAGCACACCCACGATGTACACCGGCAGCTCCGCCCAGTTGACGCCCGTCTTGCAGGCGTCGATCAGCGTCAGGAGGTTGGCCCCCAGGATGGCGGGGATGGACAGCAGAAAGCTGAAGCGCACGGCGAAGCGCCGCTCATAGCCCAGGCAGCAGCCGGCAGCGATGGTCATGCCGCTGCGGGAGACCCCCGGCAGGGTGGCCAGGGCCTGGGCAAAGCCCACCAGCAGCACGCTGCCCACGCCGGCGCTGCGCTCGGTCTTATTGCCCCGGCCCACGATGTCGCTCAAAAGCAGCACGATGCCGGTGAAGATCAGCGCCGCGCCCACAAAGATCATATTGTCGCCCAGGGCGGATATCTTCTTATGGATAGGCAGCACGCAGAACAGCGGCAGCGTGCCCAGGATCACCAGCAAAAGTAGCCGCCGGGCCGGGGGCACCCGCTCCGGGGTGGTGCCGTAGACCAGGTCGCCGATGCCCCGGAAAAGCTCCGCCACCATGCTGCAGATGTCCCGCCAGTAGGCCACGAACACGGCCAAAAGGGTGCCCAGGTGCAGCAGCACATCGAAAAAGTCAGGGACCGTGGTATCCAGATGCAGCAGATTCTGGGCGATGGCCAGATGCCCGGAGCTGGAGATGGGCAGAAACTCCGCCACGCCCTGCACAAGGCCCAAAAGGATGGCAGACAGATAACTCATATATATGCTCCTCCCATTCTTCAGAATATACTATGGGATATGTACCGTAGTTCTTTATTATAACATAGCCGCATAGTAATTACCACTAAATTTTTTCAGAGGGTGAGCAGATGGCGCTTTCGTGGATATGGGTGGCAATGGCGGCCCTGGCGGTGGTATTCGGGGCCATAAACGGCCGCATGGACGCCGTTTCCGCCGGAGCCATGGCGGGGGCCCAGAGCGCCGTGGAGCTGTGCATTTCCCTGGCGGGGCCGTTTTTGCTGTGGTGCGGCGTCATGGAGACGGCGGTCCGCAGCGGCCTCGAGGGCAAGCTGGCGGCCCTGCTGCGGCCCCTGCTGCGGCGTATCCTCCCCCGGGCCAGCCGGGAGGAGGACACCCTGGCCGCCGTCAGCGGGAATGTGTGCGCCAACCTGCTGGGGCTGGGCAATGCCGCCACCCCCCTGGGCATCCGGGCGGCCTGCGCCATGGCCCGGGGCTGCGGCGGCACCGCCAGCGACGAGCTGTGCCGGCTGGTGGTGCTCAACACCGCCTCCATCCAGCTTCTGCCCACCACCGTGGCCGCCGTGCGCAGTGCCTGCGGCTGCCGGACGCCTCTGGACATCCTCCCGGCGGTGTGGCTCAGCAGCGCTCTTTCCGTGGCCGCCGGCCTGGGGATGGCCCGGCTTTTGGGGAGGGTGTGGCGGTGAGGGCCCTCTCCTCCTTTCTCATCCCGGTGCTGCTGCTGGGCGTGTCCGCGGCGGCCCTGCGGCGGCGGGTGGATGTCTGCGGGGCCCTCACGGAGGGCGCGGCAGGGGGCCTGCCGGTGCTGGGGCGCATCCTCCCCTCCCTGGTGGCGCTGCTCACCGCCTGCGCTATGCTCCGGGCCTCCGGCGCCCTGGATTTTCTCACGGCTCTGGCCGCCCCTATCCTGCGCCGGCTGGGCATTCCGGAGGAGGTGGCGCCCCTGCTGCTCATCCGGCCCCTCAGCGGCTCCGGGGCCCTGGCCGTGGGCAGCGAGCTCATGGAGACCTACGGCCCGAACAGCACCGTGGGCCGCACGGCGGCGGTGATGCTGGGCTCCACGGAGACCACCTTCTACACCGTGTCCGTGTACTTCGGCGCCGCGGGCATCCGCCGGACCCGCTACACTCTCCTGGCGGCCCTGACGGCGGATCTCACCGCCTTCCTCGCCGCCGCCCTGTGCGTGCGGCTGTTCTTCGGATAGAGCCGCAGGCCAAGTTGTGCTTGTATCGCCGCGCGAATTGTGCTATACTCGCTGAGGAAAAGCGGGGCTCTCCCTCCGTTTTCCACTAAAAAACGCGGGTATGGCGGAATTGGCAGACGCGCCGGATTTAGGTTCCGGTGGGCAACCGTGCAGGTTCAAGTCCTGTTACCCGTACCAAAAAGGCAGCTGCTGCAGCAGCTGCCTTTTTTTAATGAAATTCGCCGCCGGCCAAGGGAATACTGCCCGCTTCACATCCCCGACAGGTAGTCCCAGAAGGCGCAGACCATGCTGGGGTCGTTGAACACGAAGGCGGACAGAGGCGGGTCCGTTTTGGCCATGATCACCCCGGTGTCCTCCTTGACATAGAGCAGGGTGTGGCGGTCCACATCGCCGACCCAGGCAAGCGAAATGCCGCCCTGCGGGGCGGCATTTCGGGAATGCGATCAAATGTAATCTATGGGATCAAATGCGATCAATGGTGGGATACGCTGCCCCATTCCTCGGGATCCTCGTGGATGAGATAAATATCCTCCACATAGGCCGAATCCAGCGGGCTGCTGAGGGGCGCTGCCTTCTTATACTGCTCCAGGACCCGCTTGGACTTCTCCGGGGGCTGCACCACGCCGGCGCCGGCGATGCACCCGCCGGGGCAGGCCATGCCCTCCAGAAGGTACCCGTCGTACTTGCCGGTGCGGGCCATACGCAGCATATGGCGGCACTCCTTGAGGCCCTCGGCGTAGACCGTTTTTACCTCCAGCTCCGGGTGCTTCTGCTTGATGATGCCCTCCACCGCGGCGGCCACGCCGCCGGAGGCGGCAAAGCCCACGCCGGGGGCGGAGGCCTCGTAGTTGGCGGGGGTGTTGGGGATCTGGGAAAAGTCGATGCTCTTGGCCTCGAACATGCCCCGGAGCTCCTCAAAGGTCAGCACAAAGTCCACATCGCTGCGGATGGTCCGGCGGCTGGCCTCCAGCTTCTTGGCGGCGCAGGGACCGATGAAGGCGATCTTGCAGCCGGGGTTGCGGCGCTTCATGAGCCGGGCGGTGAGCACCATGGGGGTCATGGTCATGGAGATATAGGGGGCCATGCCGGGGAACTCCTTTTTGGCCATCACCGACCAGGCAGGGCAGCAGGAGGTGGCCATAAAGGGCTGGTTCTCGGGTACCTCCCGCAGGAACTCCTCGGCCTCCTCGATGGCGCACAGGTCCGCGCCGATGGCCACCTCCTCCAGAGCGGCAAAGCCCAGGATCTTCATGGCCTCCAGGATCTGCCCGGGGGTAACGCTCTCGCCGAACTGGCCCCAGAAGGCCGGGGCGATGATGGCAATGACCTTATCCCCCTGGCGGATGGAGTGGATGAGCTGGAAAAGCTGCCCCTTGTCCACGATGGCCCCGAAGGGGCAGTTCACCAGGCACATGCCGCAGCTGACGCACTTGTCATAGTCGATCTGCGCCCGGCCGAAGGCGTCGCTGCCGATGGCGTTCATGCCGCAGGACTCGGCGCAGGGCCGCTCGAAGCGGATGATGGCCTGGTAGGAGCAGCTCTGCCTGCACTTGCCGCACTTGATGCACTTGCTCTGGTCGATCCGGGCCTTGCCCCGGTCAAAGGTGATGGCGTCCTTGGGGCAGGCGTTGGAGCAGTGGTGGGCCAGGCAGCCCTGGCAGGCGTTGGTGACCTCATAGTGGGTCTCCGGACAGGCGTTGCAGGCAAATTTGATGACATTGATCAGGGGGGGATCATAGTACTTCTCCGCCACGGCGCTCTCCTCGATGCCGTCGGAGAGGTTGCTCAGCTCGCTCATTTTCCGCAGGGGCAGGCCCATGGCCAGGCGAATGCGCTCGCCCACAATGGCCCGCTCCAGGAAGATGGAATCCCGCTGCTTGCCCACCTCGCCGGGGACGATGTCATAGGGCAGCTTCTCCATCCGGGAATAGTCGCCGTCGTAGGCCATCTTGGCCACCTCGGCAAAGATATTCTTGCGCATATTGGTGATGTCGCATTGGGTATTTCGCATATCAGGTCCTCCCTCTGGACGCTTATTTTCGGTTTTCATTCTACCAGTTTTTCCGCTTTTCGTCAATAGCTTCACAATGTGTCGGCTTGGTTGCTTGAGCAACGAACTCCTGCCGCCGGAGGGCGTATAATGGGGTCATATCAAGAGAAAGGTCGGACTTCCTATGAAAAAACTGCTTTGCCTGCTTTTATCCCTGCTGCTGGCTTTGTCCCTGTGTGCCTGCGGCAAGACCCAGCCCCCTGCCGACGGTGGCGGCGAGGCCGTCACCGTGCGTCTGGGCGCTCTCAAGGGCCCCACGGCCATGGGCATGGTTTCCCTTTTTGATGCCGCGGACAAGGGCAGCGCCCGGCAGAACTATACCTATCAGCTGGCCGGGGCCGCCGACGAGCTGACGCCCCTGCTTTTGAAGGGGGAGCTGGACATCCTGGCGGTGCCCGCCAACCTGGCGGCGGTGCTTTATAATAACTCCCAGGGCGCCGTGGAGATGCTGGCGGTGAACACCCTGGGTGTGCTGTACATCGTGGAGAAGGGGGAAAAGACCGTCACCTCCTGGGAGGATCTCCGGGGGCAGACCATTCTCTCCTCCGGCAAGGGTGCCTCCCCGGAATATGTGCTCAACTACCTCCTGGCGGAGAACGGCCTCACCCCCGGCACGGATGTGACCGTGGAGTGGAAGAATGAACACGCCGAGGTGGTGGCGGCCATGGCCCAGAGTGACCACGCCGTCGCCATGCTGCCCCAGCCCTTTGTCACCGTGGCCCAGGGGAAGCTGGAGGGTCTCTCCGTGGCCCTGGATCTGACGGCGGCGTGGGACGCCCTCCAAAACGGCAGCCAGTGCATCACCGGGTGCCTGGTGGTGCGCCGGGAATTTGCCGAGAGCCATCCGGAGGCCGTAGAGACCTTCCTGGAGGAATATGCCGCCTCCACCGCCTTCAGCGCCGAGGATCCGGCGGCCTGCGCCCAGCTCATTGAGCACTACGGCATTTTGGAGAAGGCCGCCATTGCCGAAAAGGCCCTACCCTACTGCAACATCGTGTGTATCACCGGGGCGGACATGGTGAAGGCCGCCTCCGGCTATCTGCAGGTGCTCTTTGACCAAAATCCCAAGGCCGTGGGCGGCGCCATGCCCGGGGACGACTTCTTCTTTCTCCCCGGCGCCGAGGCCGACGCTTAAATGAAAAAAAGCACGGTACAAAAATGCATGGCGGTGCTCCTGGCGCTGGCCCTGTGGCAGGCGGCGGCCATGGCCGTGGATCTGCCCATGCTGCTGTGTGCCCCCACCCAGGTGGCCCTGCGGCTCACCACCATCTGGCGGGAGGAGGGCTTTTTCGCCACGGTGCTCTTCTCCCTGCTGCGCATCGGCGGCGGCTTTCTGCTGGCGGCGGTCACCGGGGTAGCCCTGGGCATCGCGGCAGGGCGCTTTCCCCTGCTGGAGACCCTTCTGTGGCCCTATGTGGTCACCGTCCGGTCGGTGCCGGTGGCGTCGTTTATCATCATCGCCCTCATCTGGCTCTCCGGCCGGCAGCTGGCGGTATTCATCGCGTTTTTGATGGTGTTCCCGGTGGTGTACGGCAATACCCTCCAGGGCATCCGCAGTGCGGACGGGGCACTTTTGGAGATGGCGGCCCTTTACCGGGTGCCCTGGAGGCGGCGGCTGGGGTATATCTACCTACCCCACATGAAGCCCTTTTTGCTCTCGGCCTGCTCCGTGGGGGCGGGCCTGGCCTGGAAGGCCGGCGTGGCGGCGGAGGTCATCGGCGTGGTGAGCGGCTCCATGGGCGAGAAGCTCTATGAGTCCAAGATCTACTTTGAGACCTGCGACCTCCTGAGCTGGACGGTGCTCATCGTGGCCCTGAGCGTGGGACTGGAAAAGCTGCTGGTGCGGGCCCTGAAGCGGGGCCTTGCAAGATGGGAGGCCCGCTGATGGAGGATATTCGCATTGTGCAGCTCACCAAGGGCTTTGGCGAAAAAAAGGTCCTGGAGAATCTTACGCTCACCCTCCCCGCCGGGCGCATCACCTGCCTGATGGGCCCCTCCGGCTGCGGCAAAACCACCCTTCTGCGGTGTCTGGCGGGTTTGGAGCAGCCGGAGAGCGGCCGCGTGGAGGGGATGCCCGCCCGGGTGGGGTTCGTGTTCCAGGAAAACCGTCTCTGCGAGTGCTTCTCCGCCCTGGCCAACATCCGGCTTGTCACCGGCAGAGCCCTGGAGGAGGGCGTCATTCTCCGGCATTTGGGAGCCCTGGGGCTCCCGGAGAGGGACTGCCGCAAGAGCGTGGCCCAGCTCTCCGGCGGCATGGCCCGGCGGGTGGCCATCGCCCGGGCGGTGCTCTATGGCGGCGACGCCCTGCTGCTGGATGAGCCCTTCAAGGGCCTGGACAGCCCCCTGCGGCGGCAGGTGATGGACTATATCCGCACCGAGGCCGCCGGGAAGACGGTGGTGCTGGTGACCCATGAGGACGCCGAGGCCGCCTACTTAGGGGGCCATGTCCTCCGCCTGGGAGGAAGTGAAAAGTGACGGAAAAAGCGCTCAGCCGTGGCTGAGCGCTTTTTTACTGTTTTGCTGTTGGGGGATTTACTTTTTCAGCTTCTGATCCACTACCTCGTGGAGGAGGGCATAGAACTCCGCCGGGGTCATGGCGCCCAGGTCACCGTCGGCACGGTGGCGCGGGGAGACGGTGCCGTTCTCCACATCCCGGTCGCCCACGATGAGCATATAGGGGATCTTCTCCATCTGGCCGTCGCGGATCTTCTTGCCGATCTTCTCGTTGCGGTAGTCCACGGTGACCCGGAAGCCCTGGGCCTCCATCTCCTTGGCGATGGCGGCGGCATAGTCGGCGGCGCGGTCGGTGACCGGGAGGATACGGGCCTGCTCGGCCACCATCCAGGTGGGCAGCGCGCCGGCGTATTCCTCGATGAGGTAGGCCAAGGTGCGCTCGTAGCAGCCCATGGAGGTGCGGTGGATGATATAGGGCAGGGCCTTTTCGCCGTTTTCGTCGATATAGTACATGCCGAAGCGCTGGGCCAGGAGCATATCGATCTGGATGGTGACCAGGGTATCCTCCTTGCCAAAGACATTCTTATACTGAATATCCAGCTTGGGGCCGTAGAAGGCGGCCTCATCGATGCCCACGGTGTACTCCACCCCCAGGTCCTCCAGGATCTGGCCCATGACGCTTTGGGCATGGTCCCACTGTTCGGTGGTACCCTCATACTTGTTGTTGGGGTTGGCCGGATCCCACTGAGAGAAGCGGAAGGTGCACTTCTCCAGCAGGCCCAGGGTGCTCAGGCAATACTTGGCCAGATCCAGGCAGCCCTTGAACTCCTCCTCCAACTGGTCAGGCCGCAGGATGAGATGGCCCTCGGAGATGGTGAACTGCCGCACGCGGATGAGACCGTGCATCTCGCCGGAGTCCTCATTGCGGAAAAGCGTGGAGGTCTCGCCCAGGCGCATGGGCAGATCGCGGTAGGAGCGCTGGCGGTTGAGATAGACCTGGTACTGGAAGGGGCAGGTCATGGGCCGCAGGGCAAAGCACTCCTTGGTCTCGTCCGCCGGGTCGCCCATGACGAACATGCCGTCCAGATAATGATCCCAGTGGCCGGAGATCTTATAGAGCTCCCGCTTGGCCATCAGGGGGGTCTTGGTCAGCAGGTAGCCCCGCTTCTGCTCGGTGTCCTCCACCCAGCGCTGCAGAAGCTGCACCGTGCGGGCACCCTTGGGCAGCAGCACCGGCAGACCCTGGCCGATATAGTCCACGGTGGTGAAGTATTCCAGGTCACGGCCCAGCTTGTTGTGGTCGCGCTTGAGGGCCTCTTCCCGCTGCTTGAGGTACTCGTCCAGCTCCTCCTTCTTGGGGAAGGCCACGCCGTAGATACGCTGGAGCTGCTTGCGGCTGGAGTCGCCCCGCCAGTAGGCGGCGTTGCAGGCGGTGAGCTTGATGGCGTTGCCCTTGATGCGGCCGGTGGAGTCCACATGGGGGCCGGCGCACAGGTCGGTGAACTCGCCCTGCTTGTAGAAGCTGATGACGGCATCCTCCGGCAGGTCGTTGATAAGCTCCACCTTGTAGGGCTCGTCCTTTTCCTCCATGAAGCGGATGGCCTCTTCACGGGGCAGCTCAAAGCGCTCCAGCTTCAGCTTTTCCTTGCAGATCTTGCGCATCTCCGCCTCGATCTCCGCCAGGTTGTCCTGGGTGAAGGCAAAGGGGGCGTCCAGGTCATAGTAAAAGCCGTTGTCGATGCTGGGGCCGATGGCCAGCTTCACCTCCGGCCACAGGCGCTTGACGGCCTGGGCCAGCACATGGGAGCAGGTGTGCCAATAGGTCTTGCGATACTGCTCGTTTTCAAAGGTATAGATGTTCTCTTCGCTCATGGGATGTTCCTCCTTCATTGTCTTGGGGAAGGGATAAAAAAAGCCCCACCCCTGATGTGTTCAGGGGTGAGGTAAAGATACTTTACTCCACGGTTCCACCCTGCTTATGACCCGCCGGGTCATCGCTCGCGGCCCCTATAACGGGCGGCACCCGTTCTGCTCATCGCAGACAGCTCGGAAGTGGTACCGATCCTGCTTCACCGCGGGGCGCTTTCAGCCGGGGCGCCCCTCTCTTTGGCGGCGGGGGAAGGATCTCTTCTCCGTCATCGCATTTTCAAGATTGGAGCACATTATAATCCCCTTTTTCCCGTTTGTCAACGGATGATTTGCAGAAAATCCTCCCAGCTGTCCGCCACCAGGGCCCGGGGATCCACCGCCAGCAGCTTCTCCCGGCCCCGGAAGCCCCAGCCGACGCCCACAAAGTCCATGCGGCAGTTTTTCGCCGTCTCGATGTCCACCTCGCTGTCCCCCACATAGAGGGCCCGGGAGACCTCCTCCCCCAGCTCTCGGAGGGCGTGGAGCACCGGCTCCGGCGCGGGCTTGTGGGGGATGCCGGGCTTTTCCCCAAAGGAGGGGATGCCGGGGAAGAGCTTCTCCGCCAGAGTCTGCACCGCCTCGTTCGGCTTATTGGACACGATGGCCACCTTCACCCCCGCCGCCGCCAGGCGCTGCAGCATCTCCGCCGTGCCGGGATAAGGGGCGGTCTTGATGAGGGAGTGGGCGGCATAGTAGGTCCGGTAGTCGGTGTAGATGGCCTCAAAATCCGGGTCGGCCTCCCCCAGGGGCAGGCACTTGGCCACCAGCACCCGGGCGCCGTTGCCGGTGGCGTCCACGATGCTCTGGGTGCTCATGGCGGGGCGCTGCCAGCGCGCCAGGGTGGCATTCACGGCGTCGGCCATGTCGGTCGCGGTGTCCAGCACCGTGCCGTCCATATCGAAAAGTATGGCCTTATACTTCATAAAATCTCTCCTTTTTCCGTATCCGCTGCGGCTCTCTGGGAGTATACGCGGAAAATTTGCGAAAGGCAAGTGTTTTCCGGTTGCAAATTTATAAAATAGCGTGTAAGATGGTGTCGCATTATGTACAACAAGGAGTGACCGTCATGACCGTATCTGAAGTGATCGCCGCCGCCCGCGGCCAGGTGGGCCCCTACTGTAAGGCCTGCCCCGTGTGCAACGGCCTGGCCTGCCGCAATGCTGTTCCCGGACCCGGTGCCAAGGGCCTGGGCACCGGCTTTATCCGCAACTACGCCAAGTGGCAGGAGATCTGCGTAAACATGGACACCATCTGCGAGAACAAGCCCGTGGACACCCGCTTTTCCTGCTTCGGCCGGGAGTTCATCCTGCCTGTTTTCGCCGCCCCGGTGGGCGCCATGCAGCTGCACTATGGCGACAAATACGATGACCTGACCTACAACGACACCCTGGTCTCCGCCTGCGCCGCCGCCGGTATCGCCGCCTTCACCGGCGACGGCACCAACCCCGCCGTGATGAAGGGCGCGCTGCACGCCATCAAGACCGCCCGCAGCGGCATCCCCACCGTGAAGCCCTGGGACGAGCAGACGCTTTTTGCCAAGCTCTCCGCCGCCCGGGAGGCGGACCCCGCCGCCATCGCCATGGATATTGACGCTGCCGGCCTGCCCTTCCTGAAGAACCTCACCCCTCCCGCCGGCAGCAAGACCGTGGAGGAGCTGCGGCGCATCGTGGACGCCGCCGGCGTGCCCTTTATCGTCAAGGGCATCATGACCGTCAAGGGTGCCCAGAAGGCCGTGGAGGCCGGCGCCGCCGCCATCGTGGTCAGCAACCACGGCGGCCGTGTGCTGGACCAGTGCCCCGCTACGGCGGAGGTGCTGCCGGAGATCGCCGCCGCTGTGGGCGACAAGGTGAAGATCTTCGTGGACGGCGGCATCCGCAGCGGCCTGGATGTCTTTAAGGCCCTGGCCCTGGGTGCCGATGCCGTGCTCATCGGCCGTCCCTTCGTGACCATGGTCTACGGCGCCGGTGCCGAGGGCGTGGCTGCCTATGTGAACCAGCTCAAGGCCGAGCTGGAGGACGCCATGGCCATGTGCGGCGTGCACTCTCTCGGGGAGATCACCCGGGACTGCGTGCGCTGATCCATAAGCAAAAATCCCCCGGCTTTGCCGGGGGATTTTTCTTTTCACGCCGCAAGGGGGTTTTCGCGAAAGCGCTTACACATTGAAGCGGAAATAGATCATGTCGCCGTCCTTCACCACATAGTCCTTGCCCTCGGAGCGCAAAAGGCCCTTTTCCTTGGCGGCGTTCACGCTGCCGCAGGCGATCATGTCGGCAAAGTTGATGGTCTCGGCCCGGATGAAGCCCCGCTCGATGTCGCTGTGGATCTTTCCGGCGGCCTGGGGGGCCTTGGTGCCCTTGCGGATGGTCCAGGCCCGGCACTCGTCCTTGCCGTAGGTCAGGAAGGAGATAAGGCCCAAAAGGTCGTAGCTGCACTGGATGAGCCGGTCTAAGCCGGACTTCTCCACCCCCAGCTCTGCCAGGAACATGGCCCGCTCCTCCGGGTCGTCCAGCTCGGCGATGTCCTGCTCCAGCTTGGCGCAGATGGGCAGCACCTGGGCCCCCTCCTTGGCGGCCAGATCCCGGACCGAGACAAAATAGGGGTTATCCTCGCAGTGGGCAAAGCCCCCTTCATCCATGTTGGCGGCGTAGATGATGGGCTTTAAGCTCAAAAGGTCGGCGGTGGCCAGCAGGGCTGCGTCCTCATCGCCGCATTCGAAGGTGCGGGCGGACTTGCCGGCGTCCAGGTGGGCAGCCAGCGCCTTGAACATCTCCGCCTCCCGGAGGAACTTCTTGTCCCCCTTGGCGGCCTTGGCGGCCTTCTCCACCCGGCGGTTGACCATCTCCAGGTCGGCCATGATCAGCTCCAGGTCGATGGTCTCGATATCCCCCAGGGGGTCCACCGGGACATTGGTGCCGGCATCGGCCACCACATGCATGATGTTCTCATCGTCAAAGCAACGCACCACATGGACGATGGCGTCCGTGCGGCGGATGTTCTCCAGGAACTTGTTGCCCAGGCCCGCGCCTTGGCTTGCCCCCTTCACCAGACCCGCGATGTCCACAAACTCGATGACAGCGGGGGTCTTTTTATCCGGCTCGTACATCTCGGCCAGCTTGTCCAGCCGCTCGTCCGGCACCGCCACCACGCCCACATTGGGCTCGATGGTGCAGAAGGGATAGTTGGCGCTCTCAGCCCCGGCGTTGGTGATGGCGTTAAAAAGGGTGCTCTTGCCCACATTGGGCAAACCTACGATACCTAATTTCATTTGTACTCTCTCCTTTGCTGCAGGGTTTCCCTTTACCGGATGATTATAGCACGGATCTGCGCGTTTCTCAACTCCTAAGTTGCCCTTTTCCGGTGGTGGGAATTTTCCTCTTGCATTTTCTCCGGGGATGGTGTACTATAGGGCCACACAATGAAAGATGGTTGTCTTCGGGGCGGGGTGAAAGTCCCCACCGGCGGTATAGTCCGCGAGCGCCCTCGGCGCAGGAATCGGTGCAATTCCGATACCGACAGTTACAGTCTGGATGAGAGAAGGCGTGTACGGCATTTGTTATAATGCTCTTTTTTGGCGTGCACCTTGGAAGACATTCTCTTCCGGGGTGTACAATTTTTTATGTCAAAAGGAGTTATCAACATGACCGCACAACAGAAAAAGACCCACCGCCTAGCGGTGGCCGCCATGCTTACCGCCGTTGCCTTCGTCCTGCAATTCATCGAGTTCTCTATCCCGCTGATGCCCGCCTTCGTGAAGCTGGACATCTCCGACCTGCCCCCCCTGCTGGGCACCTTCGCCCTGGGCCCCGTATACGGCGTTGTCATCCAGCTGGTGAAAAACCTGCTGCACCTGCCCTTCGGCTCCTCTCTGGGCGTAGGCGAGCTGTGCAACTTCCTCTTGGGCGCAGTGTTCGTATTCGTGGCCGGCATGCTCTACCGCCGGGCCAAGAGCCGCAGGAACGCCATTTGGGGCTCCGTGCTGGGGGCGGTGCTGATGGCCGTTTTGTCCCTGCCCCTGAACTACTTTGTGGTGTATCCGGCCTATGTGTCCATCTACGGCCTGCCCCTGCCCGCCATCATCGGCATGTATCAGGAGATCCTGGGCACCGTGGCCCAGACCCCCACCTCCAACGCGCTTTTCAACTGCCTTCTGGTGTTCAATGTACCCTTCACCCTCTGCAAGGGCGCCATCGATGTGGTGCTGTGCTTCCTCATCTATAAGCCCCTGTCCCCCCTGCTGCACAAGTAAAAGCAAAACCTCCGGCATTGCCGGAGGTTTTCTTATTGTCTGCTGCTTTCTGCTTTTCCCGGGACTCAGCCCTGCAGCTCCTTTTCCACGGAGGCCTCGCAGGAGCGCATGGCCTCCATGGTCTTTTCCATCAGGGTGTCCAGCTCCCAGCCCAAGCGCTCAGCGCCGGTGACGATGACATCCCGGGAGCAGCCGGCGGCGAACTTCTTGTCCTTGAACTTCTTTTTCAAGCTCTTGAGCTCCATGTCCTGGACGCTGCGGCTGGGGCGCATCAGGGCGGCAGCCCCCACCAGGCCCGTGAGCTCATCGGCGGCAAAGAGCACCTTTTCCATCTCGTGGGTGGGCTCCACATCGCAGCAGATGCCATAGCCGTGGGAGCAGACGGCGTGGATGAGCTCCTCGCTGCAGCCGGCCTTTTTCAGCAGCTCCGGTGCCTTTAGGCAGTGCTGCTCCGGCCACTGCTCAAAGTCAATATCGTGCAGAAGGCCCACCGTGGCCCAGAAATCGGCGTCCTCGCCATAGCCCAGGTCGTTGGCAAACCAGCGCATCACGCCCTCCACCGTCAGCGCGTGCTGGATGTGAAAGGGCTCCTTGTTGTACTCCTTCAGTGCCGCCAGGGCGGCTTGGCGGGAAATGACTTCCTTCATAAAGCAGACCTCCTTTGTAGGTTTATGCCTATTATAGCGTCTTATTAAGAATTTGCAAGCCCTTTTTCCAATATTTGCAGCAATTCCGCCGCATGACGCAGCTCCTGGCGCAGCAGCTCCCGGCAGAGGTCGCCGGGGGGCGCCAGAGGCACGGCGGGCCCCCGCTCCCCTGCTCCGGCGGCCCGGACCTCCGGATAGGGCGTTTCCCCGGGGGCGACCCGCTGCCACACCCGGTCGCCCAGGCGGTAGTCAAACGGTTGGTTTTCCACGGTCTTCACCACTCCTTTCCACGGTATACTATGACAATATGGGAACTTTCGGTGCCTGACCGTTGCATTTTCCGGCGGCATCTGCTACTATAGTGCGTGGCGAATTTTACCCGCGCATCCACAAAGTTGCAATTATCACAGTTTTTTGCGGAAATTGTGCTATACTATCACCATAGAAACGGCAAAGGAGCGAGAAAGCCATGCTGGAACTGAAAAATATCTGCTATCGGGTGTCCGGGCCCGAGGGGGACACGGACATTCTCAAGGACATATCCCTCACCATCCCCGACCATAAGCTCATGGTTTTCACCGGCCCCAACGGCGGCGGCAAGACCACCCTGGCCAAGGTCATCATGGGCCTGGTGCAGCCCACCTCCGGCCAGGTGATCTGGAACGGCGAGGATGTCACGGGGCTCTCCATCACCCAGCGGGCCCAGCGCGGCATTAGCTACGGCTTCCAGCAGCCCCCCCGGTTCAAGGGCATCACCGTCCACGACCTGCTGCTTTTGGCGGCGGGGCAGGAGCAGCTCAGCAAGGAGCGCTGCTGCCAGTATCTCACCCGGGTGGGCCTTTGCGCCAACGACTATCTGGAGCGGGAGGTGGACACCTCTCTCTCCGGCGGCGAGGTCAAGCGCATCGAGATCGCCACCATTCTGGCCCGGCACAGCGACCTGATGATCTTCGATGAGCCCGAGGCCGGCATCGACCTCTGGAGCTTCGCCCGCCTCACGGAGACCTTCGGCCAGATCCACGCCGAGGGCAAGGCCACCATGATCATCATCTCCCATCAGGAGCGCATCATCCAGCTGGCGGACGAGATCGTGGTCATCGCCGGGGGCGAGATCGCCCACCGGGGCACCACCCAGGAGATCTTCCCCCTGATTTTGGCCGACACACTGGGCTCCTGCCCGGTGATGAACAGAAAGGAGGCCGCACAATGATCACCGACATTGACGCCAAGCTTTTAGAAAAGATCGCCGACCTCACCGGCAAGCCGGTGGGCGCCTTCAATATCCGTAAGGACTCCGGCTGCGAGGCCCGGCAGTCCACGGAGCATATCGAGATCACCCCCAAGACCGACGGCAAGCAGGGCATCGACATCCGCATCAAGCCCGGCACCGTGGGGGAGGCCTGCCACATCCCCGTGATCATCAGCAAAAGCGGCCTCTCGGAGATGGTCTACAACGATTTCTATGTGGGGGACAACTGCGATGTGGAGATCATCGCCGGCTGCGGCATCCACAACTCCGGCTGCAACGAGAGCCGCCACGACGGCGTGCACACCTTCTACATCGGCAAAAACTGCCGCGTACACTATGCCGAGAAGCATTACGGTGAGGATGCCCCCGGCCAGACCGGCGCCAATGTCATGAACCCCCAGACCGTCGTCTACCTGGGCGAGGGCAGCACCATGCAGATGGACACCGTGCAGATCCGGGGCATTGACTCCACCCGCCGCGTCACCAAGTTCGTCTGCGAAAAGGACAGCGAGGTGGTGGTCACCGAGCGGCTTTTGACCCACGGCAAGCAGGAGGCGGAGAGCGACATGGTCATCGAGCTCAACGGCGAGGACGCCCGGTGCCGCGTGATCTCCCGGTCCGTGGCCCAGGATGAGAGCCGCCAGGAGTTTCGCCCGGTGGTCATCGGCAACGCCCGGTGCTTCGGCCATGTGCAGTGCGACAGCATCATCATGGGCAGCGCCAATATCTCCTCCGTGCCCGCCATCACCGCCAACTCCCCGGACGCCCAGCTCATCCACGAGGCCGCCATCGGCAAGATCGCCGGCGACCAGCTCCTGAAGCTGGAGACCCTGGGCCTTACCTCCGAGGAGGCCGAGGACACCATTCTCAAGGGCTTTTTGGCCTAAGGCGGCCCTTGGGCTCATTCCTCTGCAAAGCGCGGGAGACCGCTCCGGCGGTCTCCCGTACTTGGTCGCTTTTTTCACGGACGGCGCAAGTTGTTTTTGCAAGGACGGCGCAAGTTTGGCTGGACTTTTTTCAAATTCATGGTATGATAGAGCGGCAGTCATGCAGCCGTACTATTGCACATCCGGGTGTAGCGAAGTTGGTATCGCGCTTGATTTGGGAGTGCCGTGGCGCTATCCGGGACGGGGCATTGTGAAACGCCGCAAAGTCTTGTAGCGCCTGCGTTTGCGGGATTTCCCCCGGTTGCAGAAAACGGCACAAAAGCGGTTTTGACCACAGGAATGACCACAGACAGAAAAATCTTTGATTTTCTCCCTCGCCGTGGTATAATGGCAGAAATTGAATATCCGGGTGTGGCTCAACTGGTAGGGCGCGACATTTGGGATGTCGAGGTTGGGTGTTCAAGTCACCTCACTCGGACCAATAAATATCCCCCGGCGAAGCCGGGGGTATTTATTATACGGGCGAAGCCCTATGTTACCAGCCACGCCTCATGCGGCGTTGGTACGACTTGCCATTTGCATAGGATGTCCTCCCCACACTGGTATAAATCCATCACCTTTTCTTTCTCATATAGCTGTCATTCTTAACGCTTACACTTTTCCTTCTGCCTAATTATTCCAACAGCAATCTTTACTTCTATCTCACAACTTGCTAAACTGTTTTTGCCACTTCATTCTTGAATGGCCTCCCTTTGTTTTGTAGTTTGCAGTTGCCAGACCGCATCTCTACTATAACAGAGGGAGTTTTATTTTTCCTCATCGGCAGCAGCCTTTTTTGAACCACTCGCCCAGCGAGTGGTTTTCTATATACAAAAAGCCCTCTGAAATCGTGGATTTCAGAGGGTTTTTTCTTATTCTTTGTCTATTGCGGCGTAATAGGTAAAGTGTAACTAAGTCGTCTCAGAAGTGATTTTAAGCGCAAGAGAATGACTATATCCTTGCACGACCGGGAAAAGTTAAGATAAAAGATATAGACAAAAAGGTAGATATTCGAGTAATATATATCAGATGCTGTGCATTTCCATACGCACATTATTACTATTGGAGGAACTGTTATGGATAACCATCTTGTGCAATTCGATATTGTTGGATTACATGGTGTACGAGACTATTCTATTCTTTTCGAAGACAACAAAGTTATTATTGTCGGTGAAAATGGTTCGGGTAAGACTACGGTTTTCAAGATAATGTATCACACTTTATCCTGCGATTGGGACTCTTTGCGTACGTTTGACTTTGAATGTGTATCTTTGCACTTTGGAAATGACAAGGTTGTTCAGATTAGCTCAGATTTATTACAAAGTATCTATGCAATTGATGGCATAGATCGTGTGGCTTATTATGTGGATGGCCGGCCTCGAAACCGCCGGATACATGTCGACGGACTGCTCAATAGCGTTATTTCCATTAAGCGAAAAGCAGACGGAAAAAGCAGTGAAGAACTCGACCGACTTTATATGGATAGACCCGTCCCTTATCAATATATAAGAGCTGTACTCGAGACAGATGCTGTTGCACGCCTATATGAAATCACTCGGGAAATTGAACTGAATTTTAATGCTACAATTCTTTATTTGCCAACATATCGTAGAATTGAAGAGCAATTGAAAAATATTTTCCCCAATATGGATAGTGATGATTGGAGCAGAGCACGTAGACACACACGAAGTGATCGAGCTATTGAGTTGGTAGAGTTCGGTATGGCTGATGTAGAGAATGCCGTAAAAGCGTGTCAAGAACGATTGAATAATTTTTCGCGTGCACAGCAAAACAAACTCACATTAGGCTATTTGAGCGAAATCATTGATGAAAAATATGAACAGGTAGATATCGAAAACATTAAACAATTAACCGAGCAACAAATTAGCGATATATTGAAACGAATCGAAACCAGTATTTTGTCTGATCAACAAAAAGACGAAATAAGGAGAATCCTTTCTGAAGTCAGAGATACTTTGTTGCCTCCCTCTCGTGTCCGAGAAAAAATTGTATGTCACTATTTTTTAAAACTTATTGATTTTGACAGAGAAATGAGCGATGAAGAGACTTCGTTGTTGAAGTTCGTCGAGAAATGTAATAAGTATTTGGTTAGCAACCACCTCATCTATGATAACCAAGAATTTACTTGTAAGATATTTAACAAGGTTTCTGGAGAAGTAAGTAGCTCTGATGAAATTCATTTTCAGGATCTGTCCTCTGGTGAGAAACAAATCGTGTCGCTGTTTAGCCACCTCAACTTAACTCAGCAAGGTAATCTGTTTGTTTTTATTGACGAACCGGAATTGTCTCTTTCTGTGGACTGGCAGAGAATGTTTTTAGTGGATATACTGGATAGTGCGAGTTGCATTGGCATCGTTGCTACTACTCATTCCCCGTTTATTTTCGAAAACGAGCTCGAACGGTATGTACATGGTATCAACGAGTTTTGTACAAAGGGGTAATCAGCATGACCACAAAAGAACGGCTTGTAAAAGATAGAGAGCATGCTGATGTGGCATTTTTGAAGCTAAAGCAAAAATACAAACCGCATGACCAGCAGGTCTATCTTATTGTCGAGGGAAAAGACGACATTGCATATTATACCTGTATTTCTGTCCGATATTGCAAATTTGCTAATTCTGAAATTATATGTGCGAATAATAGAGATAATGTCATTCGCGCGTATGACTCTACTGATTGGAATGTTTTTTCCAAAGATAGAGTTTTCTTCTTTGTGGATAGAGATCTCTCGGATATCACTGGAGAACACACCCCGGTTTCGCAAAATGTATATATAACAGACGACTACTCAATCGAAAACTCTTTGTTTAACGAACAACTCTTATTTACTACATTAAAAGTTTTCTGCGGACTTAATGATTTAAGCGACGAGGAAATCAAGGTTTTATCTAACCTATATCAAACGGCACAGGCTGCACATGCCCAGGTGTTTCTTCCTATAATGAGTTGGATTTTATGTTGGCGAATGAATAAAGCATCATGCAATCTCAACAATCTGAACAGCGGGGATTTCTTCCGAATTAGTCAAGGCCTGTTTGAATTAAAAGATGAATACCGTGTTGATGGTGCCATAGAATCGGTTATTCACTCTTCTTGCGGAGTACAACACATTCCTATGGATATATCTCCTTTCTCCGAAAAAATAATTAGCCATGGCGGAATCCAAAAATGTATTCGCGGTAAGTATGTTCGCGCATTTTTTGTAAAATTTCTCAACTCTATAGTTGAATCTCTTCCAGCAATACTTCCTGGCAGGAGCAAGCCCAAAACGATTGTAACCTTTGGGCAAGGAAACATACTTCAACTACTATGCGGATATATGATAACACCGAATTCTTTGGATACCTTTTTATCAAAAGCAAGTTCATGGACAGGCTCTACATAACATCTGATTTTTATCTGATTTTTCTTTCGTTTTGCTTTATGCCATTACTTATTCCCGCAATAATAAAATCACCGACAAGGGTGCCGATCACTTAGCACCCTTGTCGGTGGTTCTTTTTATTTACTTTCTTTCACCTTTTTCGCTTTCTTCTGGTCTTTCTTCATACCCTTTTCTGGCTCTGGCTGAGAAGCCGTCCCCCTCCGCCTTCTGCCGTTTCAGTTCTGCCAGCTCCGCCTTCATCTCCACAATCAACACCTTCAGCTTCTCCTCGCACTCCTTGCGAGTATGGGCGTAGACATTTCGGGCGTGCTTTTTGCCGTCGGGCCATTTGGGAGAGTAGCGGCCTTCAAACAGATGGTCGTTGATCTCGGAGACGCAGCCGGTGCCGGATCTGCGCTTGCGGCCCACGTAGGGCTTGAAATCGGTCATACCCAGCTTTTTTGCCGTGGTCGGAGCAGTTTCCTGCCCCAGCTCTGAAGCGTTCTCCTGCGGTGCTGCCTTGCCGATGCTGCGGTCAATGTTGGCGGCGGCTGTGAGCCGCATATCGT
This sequence comes from uncultured Oscillospiraceae bacterium, assembly GCA_934591705.1. Classification (GTDB taxonomy): domain Bacteria; phylum Bacillota; class Clostridia; order Oscillospirales; family Oscillospiraceae; genus Vescimonas. The sequence continues at coordinate 1,609 of CAKTPM010000021.1, read as the reverse complement.
CGGTAATGTGGGTGTAGATGTCCAGCGTGGTGGCCGCCGACACATGACCCAGCATAGCGGAGAGCGTTTTCACATCCATGCCGTTCTCCAGCGCCAAGGTCGCGAACGTATGGCGCAGATCGTGGAAGCGGATGCTGGGCAGCCCCGCCCGCCGGAGGAGCGTTTTCATGCGGCGATACGCCGCATTGGGATCGACGGGATCCTCCGGCTTCACCGGGTCAGGGAATATCCATTGACTGATGGCATCCTCTTTGCGCCGCCGCAGGATTTCAGTTACGCTGTGCGGCAGGATGATGGTGCGCATACCTTGATTGGTCTTTGTCTCACCGACGGTGTATTCGCCCTTTCGCTGACTGTGGAGAGTTCGGCATACCTTCAGCGTACCGGCATCCTCATCGAAGTCGTTCCATTGCAGACCGCAGATCTCGCCGCGGCGTAGGCCGGTCATCAGTTCCGTTTGGAAGAAGTCACGCCACACCTCGTCCTGCTCCACCACTGCGAGGAAGGCATCCAGCTCCGCACAGGTAAGGATACGCTTAGGCTTGTAGTTAGGCTTGGGCGCAGTCGTCCCCTCGGTGGGGTTCCTGGCGATGATGTGCGCATGGAGGGCATCCTCCATTGCCTGATGGAAGATGGCATGGAGGCGGTTGATGGTGGTGTCCGACAGCGTGGAACCCAACCTCGGATGCTCCTTGACCCGACCGTTCTCTTTCAGCTTTCGGTAGAGCTTCTGCACATCCTGCGATGTCACCAGAGACACCTGTTTGCTGCCCAGCTGCGGCTTGATGTAGTTTTCGATGCAGCTTCGGTAACCCGCAAGGGTGCCGGGGCGGACGGTGTTCTCTTTATAGTCCGTCAGCCAACGGTCCAGCCACTCCCCCAGGGTCATGCGGCTGTCCTCGGTCAGTTCCACGTCCTGATAGCGTTCGATATTTTGATGGAGCTTTTCCGTCAGTTCTTTTTGTGTATGAGCATAGGCATGCTGGAAGATGGGTGTACCGTTTTTCTTGTGCCCCACCACGATACGGCCCTCCCAGCGGCCATCCTCCCGCTTGCGCACCATGCCGTCACCGGACGGTCTTCGTTTTGCCATTCAGGTCACCTCCTTTTTGTAACCAACATACATACCACAACTCCGCGGGGAAAGCTATCTCTTTTTCTTTGTCTATTGCCATGCAGATTTTAAACCGCCTCACATGCTCGGCTCCATGTACTTGTAGTTCAACTCGCTCTCGTGGTCGTTCCATTTATGGCCCATTGCCATCTTCTTTTCCCGCAGGCGTTGTAGGCGTTTGTGGTCGATTTGGACACCGTCAGCAGCGGGAGCCGGGGCGTTGTCCCGGAAAATATTGCCCATGTGGTAGAGCAGTCGGGTGGCTGACAGCAGGACGGGGGGATGCTCCTGTTCGCCGCGCTCCATGCGTTTCATGAAAAATTCCGCGTAGGCATGGCCGCTATCCCGCGCCGCCGCGAACCATTCGTAGGCAGCGTCCATGTCTTTGGGAATACCCTCACCCATGAGGGTCAGCTTGCCCAACAGATATTGGGCGTAGGCGCTGCCGTTATCCGCGGCCTGCCGCAGGTATTCCGCCGCAGTCGAAGTGTCTTT
>CAKTPM010000020.1 GCA_934591705.1 uncultured Oscillospiraceae bacterium | reverse complement strand
CGCGGCAAGCTGTAAAACAGCGTCAGCCATGATTTGTCGCTGTCCTGCGGTATCTCGATGATCTCACCGGGCAGCACTACGAGAAAACCCTTCGGGCCGGTCTGCTTATCCATCAGCGTCACCTCCAATCGCTTCTGTATTCAGCCCTCTACTATATATGGCATGAGAAGGGCTGAATTGTTCCAATGCTTCCAAAGTTTTTGAGATTTTTTGAAAAAATCTCGGAATGGATGGGATAGGATTGATTTAATGCAATTATACCTGAAAGCTGTGAATAAATCCATTGCTTTTCGTGGCGGCAAAAAAATAACGGGTATCCGGCTTTTACCAGATACCCGTTATTTCGTTCCCAATCCTGCCTGACAGATGCCATAATCGTAATTTCTGGAATTACTTTCTTATGAGCACCCGTGTAATGCGGACGGGCTTTTTCTTTGCGCATTCAAAACCGAACTGCGGTCTATTTTTCTTTACTTTACCGTAGATATGGGGTATAATAACATGCTATATATTTTTTGAAAGAGAAGGGGGGAGGACCCATAAAGGTCAATCAGATACGGGCCGGTGCCCTTTTGTCCTATGTGTCCATGGGGCTCTCCACCCTCATCTCCCTGGTCTATACCCCCATCATGCTCCAGCGGCTGGGCACCAGCGAATTCGGCGTCTATCAGGCGGTTTTGCCCATCATCTCCTACCTGAACCTGATGAGCTTCGGCCTGGGCAGCGCCTATGTGCGCTACTACTCCCGGTGCCGGGTGGCGGAGGATAAGCAGGGCATGGCCAAGCTCAACGGCATGTTCCTCATCACCTACCTGCTCCTGGGGGCGGCTCTGCTGGTCATCGGCTTCGGGCTTTCCTACTGCGATGTGATCTTCGGCACCAAGCTCACGCCGGAGGAGGTCGCCCTGGCGGAAAAGCTCCTGCGTATCCTGACGGTGAACGCCGCCCTGACGCTGCCCATCAGCGTCTTTGAGAGCCATGTGACCATCCACGAGCGGTTTTTATTCCAGCGCATCGTGGCCATGGGCAAGCAGGTTTTGAACCCGCTGATCATGATCCCGCTGCTGATCATCGGCTACCGCAGCGTGGCGCTGACAGTGGTGTCGCTCATTTTCACCGTCGTCAGCGGCATCCTCAATATTGGCTACTGTCTCTTCAAGCTGCGGATGCCCTTCTCCTTCCGGCAGTACGACTTCGCCCTCATGCGGGAGATGTTCGGCTTCACGGCCTATGTCTTCATCGGCATCGTGGTGGAGAACTTCAACTGGGCCATCGACCGGGTGCTGCTGACCTGGCTCCATGGCTCCGCCGCCGTGACGGTGTATGTCATCGCCGCCCAGCTGAATACCTACTATCTGGCCTTCAGCAACGCCATTTCCAATGTGATGACCCCCCGGGTCCACCGGCTGGTGGCGGAGGGGGCCCCTATGCGGAGATTGGACGCCCTCTTTACCAAGGTGGGGCGGCTGCAGTTCATCCTGCTCTACGGCATCTTCCTGGGCTTTGTGGCCATCGGCCAGCGGTTCGTGGTGCTCTGGGGCGGCGGCGAGGCCTTCGCCGTGGACTATTGGACCACACTGCTTCTCTTCTTTGCCACCCTCTGGACCAACATCCAGACCATCGGCATCGAGATACAGCGGGCCAAGAATATGCACAAGTTTCGCTCCTTGGTCTATTTGGGCGTGGCCCTGGCCAACACCGCCATCTCCGTCCCCCTGTGCATGAAGTGGCAGGGGCTGGGTGCCGCCGTGGGAACGGCCATCGCCACCTTTGTGGGCAATGGCCTTCTGATGAACTGGTACTACGGCCACCGCATCGGCCTGAACATCCACGCCTTCTGGCGGCACATCGCCCACCTGTTCCCGGCGGCGGTGCTGCCCACCGCCGCGGCGGTGCTGCTGGCCGTTTATACCCGCCCGCAAAGCTATCTTGACCTTATTCTGCCCGGCTGCTTCATCGTGGCGGTCTACGGCCTTTCCATGTGGCTGTTCGGCATGAACCGCTCCGAGCGTGACCTCATCGCCCGGCCCGTGCGCCGCATCTTGGGAAGAGGAGGTGGCCGCCGTGCCGCGTAAGGCAGGACGCAATACCAAGGCCCGCATCGTCTCCGCCGCCTGGAAGCTCTTTTATGAGCAGGGCTACGACAACACCACCGTGGAGGACATCATCTTCGAGTCCGGCACCTCCAAGGGCAGCTTCTACCACTACTTTGAGGGCAAGGACGCCCTTCTGGGCTCCCTGTCCATGATCTTCGACGAGAAGTATGAGCAGCTGCGCCAGGAGATGGCTCCGGATATGCCGGCGGCGGATAAGCTGCTGTATATGAATCACGCCCTTTTCACCATGATCGACAACACGGTGTCCGTGGAGCTGCTGGCCCGGCTTTTCTCCACCCAGCTCACCACCAAGGGGGAAAAGCACATGCTCAGCCGGGATCGCATGTACTTCAAGCTCCTCCACCAGGTCATCCGCCAGGGGCAGGAGCGTGGCGAGCTGCGCACCGACCTCACCGCCAATGAGATCGTCAACGACTATGCCATGCTGGAGCACGGCCTCATGTACGACTGGTGCCTGGCCGACGGCGGCTACTCCCTGGCCCGCTATGCCGACCGCACCATGCCCATGTTTCTGAGCAATTACCGGCAAAAATCATAATATTATTTTTTGAACGGTTTTTGGTTTTGCAATTCGTACAGTCAAAAAATAACGGTATATAAACAAAAAATAAATATTTTCAAGAACGGCGTACGGAGTTTGTTCCATACGCCGTTCTATGTTGCGTTCTACTGTTTCGTGTGGTATAATCAGCCGCGAGTTCGTGAATGCGAAACCGTTCTGTAGATAGGAGAAAATGTTATGTGGAATGCTGAAAATGTTGTATTTCTTGTTTACCTGCTGTTCATGCTGGGCATCGGCGTGTACTTCTTCCTGCGCTCCAAGGACGGCGGCGACAAGGATTATTTCCTGGGCGGCCGCCGCATGGGCGCCTGGGTATCCGCGCTGAGCGCGGGCGCCTCCGATATGAGCGCCTGGGTGCTGATGGGCCTGCCTGCCAGCATCTACCTGGCCGGCGTGGGCCAGGCGTGGATCGCCATCGGCCTCGCCATCGGCTACGCCATCAGCTGGACGGTGGAGGCCCCCCGGCTGCGCCGCTTCACCGTGGTGGCCAATGACTCCATCACTGTGCCCCAGTACCTGACCAACCGCTTCCTGAGCACCTCCAAGGTCCTGCAGGTCATCTGCGCGGTGATCTTCCTGGTGGCCTACACCATCTATGCCGCCTCCTCCATGAAGGCCTGCGGCACCCTGTTCCACACGGTCATCGGCATCGACACCAATGTGGCCATGTACATCGCCGCCGCCATCATTGTGGCGTATACCTTCCTGGGCGGCTTCAACGCCGTCTGCTGGACGGACTTCTTCCAGGGCATGCTGATGCTGGCCGCCCTGCTCATCGCCCCCCTCTTCGCCCTGGGCATCATCAGCTCCGGCGGCGCCGCCATGAGCTTCTCCGATATGCCCGCGGGCTATTGGGATCTCTTCGGCAACTGGAAGGATGTCGTCTCCGGCCTGGGCTGGGGCCTGGGCTACTTCGGTATGCCCCACATCATCGTGCGCTTTATGTCCCTGGAGTCTCAGAAGTCCCTGAAAAAGTCCGCCAAGATCGGCATCACCTGGAATGTGCTCATCGTGATCTTCTCCGTGGCGGCCGGCTGCATCGGCCATGTGCTCCTGGGCGATATCGCCGACAGCTCCACCGTTTTCATCCAGATGGTGCGCATGATGTTCCCGGCTGTTATCTCCGGCGTGCTGCTCAGCGCCATCCTGGCGGCCTCCATGTCCACTGCGGACTCCCAGCTGCTGGTCTCCGCCTCCGCCTTTGCCAGCGATGTCTATAAGCCCATCCTCCGCAAGGACAAGGCATCCGAGAAGGAGATGCTGTGGATCGGCCGCGTGGTGGTGCTGGCGATCTCCGTGGTGGCCCTGCTCATCGCCTCCAACCCCAATGCCGGCTCCATCATGGACCTGGTGTCCAACGCCTGGGGCGTGTTCGGCTCCGCCTTCGGCCCGGTGATCCTCTTCTCCCTGTTCTGGAAGCGCTTCACCTTCTCCGGCGCCGTGGCCGGCATCCTGGTGGGCGCGGTGGTGGATGTGCTGTGGCTGGTGTGCCTCAGCTCCACCGGCATCTATGAGATCATCCCCGGCTTCATCGCCAGTCTGATCGCCTGCATCGTGGTGTCCCTGGCCTCCAAGAAGCCCGACGCCGCCGTGGAGGAGCTCTTCGACAAGGCCGTTCGCTACGAGGATTGACGCGCCGTGCATACACAGAAAAAAGAGGGCCAAGCCCTCTTTTTTCAGCGTTGGCGGGCATTTGCCCGGCCCTGGCGGACAGGGGGGCGCCCCTTTCGGCCCCGAACCGGAAAAAAAGCGCTTTTGTGGTCGCTTGTCCCAAAAAACAGAGGGGAACTCTCGAAAAAGTTGGAATAACCGAGCGCGGCAGCGCATTGACAATTCGACAAAATATGATATAATCTCGCTGATCTGAAAAAATATAAAGTTGTAGCGCAGAGGTGTCTGCTCAAAAGCAGATGAAAAGGGAATCCGGTGCGAATCCGGAGCGATGCAGTCACTGTGAACGGGAGCGGCCTGCAAACCACTGGGAAACCGGGAAGGGCAGTGCCGTGATGAACGAAGTCAGGAGACCTGCCTCTGTGTGGAATCTCAAACCCGCTGCCAACAGGTTGGTATTCCTGCGACTTCCCGGTCCGTTTCTCGTGTGCGGACCAGCCAGTGGTAAGAATCAATGAGGGCGGCTGCGGATACACCGTGGCCGCTTTTATATTTCTTTCAGAAAAATTTTTGAAACGAGGTAGGAAAACCATGAAGAAAGTACTTGCACTTCTTCTGGCGGCCGTGATGCTCATGAGCGTTCTGACCGCCTGCGGCAACAAGAACAATGCCGCCGATGACAACAATGTGAACACCGCCGAGGCCGATAAGGCCGCTGCCGACAAGGTGGCCGCCCTCATCGATGCCATCTATGTCCAGGAGCGCACCGAGGACACCGACGCCCAGTGCGAGGCCGCCAAGGCCGCTTGGGACGCCCTGACCGATGCCCAGAAGGCCCTGGTGGAGGGTGAGGAAGCCAGCCCCGATTACTTCGGTCTGGATACCGGCGACGCCTCCAAGGACGATCCCCGCAACCAGGACGAGATCGGCGAAAAGGAGCTGCTGGTGGTGTCCTTCGGCACCTCCTTCAACGACAGCCGCGTAGAGGACATCAAGAGCATTGAGGATGCCCTGCAGGAGGCCAACCCCGATTGGTCCGTGCGCCGCGCCTTCACCGCTCAGATCATCATCAACCACATCCAGGCCCGTGACGGCGAGAAGATCGACAACATGGACCAGGCCCTGGAGCGCGCCATTGCCAACGGCGTGAAGAAGCTGGTTGTCCAGCCCACCCACCTGATGCACGGTGCCGAGTATGATGAGATGTGTGCCGCTATTGACGCCGTCCGCGACCAGTTCGAGTCCGTTGAGATCGCCGAGCCCATGCTGGGTGAGGTGGGCAGCGATGCCACCGTCATCAACGCCGACAAGGAGGCCGTTGCCAAGGCCGTTGTGGCCGCTGCTCTCCAGGAGAGCGGCTATGAAACCACCGCTGCCGCCAAGGAGGCCGGTGTTGCCTATGTGCTGATGGGCCACGGTACGGCTCATGTGGCCAAGGTCACCTACAGCCAGATGGCCGCCCAGATGGAGAAGCTGGGCTATGAGAATGTGTTCATCGGAACCGTGGAGGGCGAGCCCGAGGAGACCTCCTGCGAGGCCGTCATCGAAGCCGTCAAGAACGCCGGTTACACCACCGTGGTGCTGCGTCCCCTGATGGTGGTGGCGGGCGACCATGCCAACAACGACATGGCCGGTGCAGACGACGATTCCTGGAAGACCATGTTTGAGGCCGCCGGCTTCACCGTGAACTGCCAGATCTCCGGCCTGGGCCGCATCGAGGCCATCCAGGCGCTGTATGCCGCTCACACCAAGGCGGCCATCGACGCCATCGCGTAACACGAGCCAAGGGGCTCCGGGGCAGCTTCGGCTCGCCTCGGGGCCTTTTGAATTAAGGAGGAAAAAACTATGAAAAAACTGATTTCTTGCCTGCTGGCGGCGCTGCTGGTGCTGTCCCTGCTGGCCGGCTGCGGCCAGAAGGGCACCGACGCCCCCGGCACCGACGATGTGAAGGAGCCCGCCCTGGCGGACGGCGTTTATACCGCGGACTTCAAAACCGACAGCAGCATGTTCCATGCCAATGAGGCCTGTGATGGCAAGGGTACCCTGACGGTGAAGGACGGCCAGATGACCATCCATGTGAGCTTGGCCTCCACCAGCATCGTGAACCTCTTCCCCGGCCTGAAGGAGGACGCCCAGAAGGAGGGCGCCGTGCTGCTGCAGCCCACCAAGGACACCGTCACCTATTCCGACGGCCTCACCGACGAGGTCAACGGCTTTGACATCCCCGTGCCCGCCCTGGACGAGGAGTTCGATGTGGCTCTCATCGGCAAAAAGGGCGTGTGGTATGACCACAAGGTCTCTGTCTCCAACCCCGTGCTGAAGGAGGAAGAGGCCGCGCCTGCCGCCATCGCGCTGGCCGACGGCACCTATACCATCGAGCTGGACTTTGCCGGCGGCTCCGGCAAGTCCCATGTGCTGACCCCCTGCACCCTGAAGGTGGAGAACGGTGCCGCCACCGCCACCATTGTGTGGAGCAGCGAGAAGTATGACTACATGGTGGTGGACGGCGTGCGCTGCGATGTGCTCACCACCGAGGGCGGCTCCACCTTCGAGATCCCCGTCCGGGCCCTGGATACTGAGCTGAAGGTCATCGGCGACACCACCGCCATGAGCACCCCCCACGAGATCGAGTACACCCTGACCTTTAAGTCCGCCACCGCCGTGGAGGCCGCTCAGTGAGGCGCCTTCTCGCCGGGCTTCTGGCGGTGCTGACGGTCTTGGGCCTCTGCGCCTGCGGCGCAGGCGATGCCCCCGGCACGACGGCCGGCGAGGCATCCTGGGACGCCCTTTCCTTTGACCGCACCATGCCCCTGCGCTATGCCCAGCAGTTCACCGTGGAATATGCCGGGGACAGCTACAAGCGTATCACCATCAACGGCGACCGGGTGTATCTGCTGGTGGCGGAGGGTGCGGCGGTGCCCGAGGGCGTGCCCGCCGGGGTCACCGTGCTGCAGCAGCCCTTGGATCAGATCTACCTGGTGGCCGCCGCCGCCATGGACCACTTCGACAAGCTGGGCGCCATTGAGAACATCACCCTCAGCGGCAAAAAGCAAAAGGACTGGTATATCCAGTGTGCCAAGGACGCCATGGACAGCGGCGCGATGGTCTATGCCGGCAAGTACTCCGAGCCGGACTATGAGCTCATTTTATCCCAGGGCTGTGATCTGGCCGTAGAGAACACCATGATCTACCACTCGCCTGAGGTACTGGAGCAGCTGGAGCGCCTGGGCATCCCCGTGCTGGTGGAGACCTCCAGCTATGAGCCCCAGCCCCTGGGCCGCATGGAGTGGATCAAGCTCTATGGGGCGCTGCTGGATAAGGAGGACGAGGCCGCCGCGCTTTTTGACGCCAAGATGGACAGCGTGGCCGACATCCTGGACCAGCAGCCCGTGGGCAAGACCGTGGCCTTCTTCTACATCACCAGCACCGGCGCGGTGAATGTCCGCAAGTCCACGGACTATGTGGCCAAGTCCATCGGTATGGCCGGCGGGGAGTATATCTCCTTTGATGAATCGGCGGAGGATAACGCCCAATCCACCGTCAATATTCAGATGGAGTCCTTCTACCACGGTGCGGTGGACGCCGATGTGCTCATCTACAACAGCATCGTGGACGGCGAGATAGGCACCATTGACGAGCTGGTGGCCTTAGACCCCCTGCTGAAGGACTTCAAGGCCGTGAAGAACGGCGAGGTCTGGTGCCTGACCAAGAATTTCTACCAGGAGTCCCTGGATCTCAGCGACCTGATCGTGGATGTGAACCACGCCCTCAACGGCGCGGCGGACACGGATTTCCACTTTTTGACCCGCATGATGTGACCCCTTGGGGGCGCATATCGTTACATTTTTTTGAAGAATAAGGAGGAGCAGCATGGAGAGGACCCGCAGATTTCGTATTTGGGGCGGCTTTTGGCTGCTCCTCCTGCTTTTGTTTGTATTTATACTCTGGAACATATTCGCGGGAAGCGTCTCTCTTTCCGCGTCTGATATATGGCGGATCCTGCTGGGGGGCGATGTGGGCTTTACCCAGAGCCAGATCATCGTAAAGATCCGTCTGCCCCGGCTTCTGTCGGCGCTGATCCTGGGCGGGGCGCTGTCCCTGTCCGGCTATCTGCTGCAAACCTTCTTCCACAATCCCATCGCAGGCCCCTTCGTGCTGGGCATCTCCTCCGGCGCAAAGATGACGGTGTGCGTGGCCATGCTGGCGCTGCTGAGCCGTGGCAAGACCACCTCCTCCGCCATTCTCATCGCGGCGGCCTTCGTGGGCGCCATGGTATCCATGGGCTTCGTGCTGCTGATCTCCCAGCGGGTCAAGCGCATGAGCCTGCTGGTGGTCTGCGGCGTGATGATCGGCTATATCTGCTCGGCGCTGACGGATTTTCTCGTGACCTTTGCCGACGATTCCAGCATCGTGAACCTGCACAACTGGTCGCTGGGCTCCTTCTCCGGCATGAGCTGGGAGAATGTAAAGACCATGGCCGGTGTCTGCGGTGTCACGCTGCTGCTGACCTTTTTCCTGTCCAAGCCCATCCGGGCGTACCAGCTGGGCGAGGTCTACGCCCAGAACATGGGCGTGCCCCTGCGGACCTTCCGGACGGCGCTGATCCTGCTCTCCAGCGTGCTCTCGGCCTGCGTCACGGCCTTTGCCGGCCCCATCTCCTTTGTGGGCATCGCGGTGCCGCACCTGATGAAATCCCTCTTTAAGTCGGCGGAGCCCCTCTGCATGATCCCGGCGTGCTTTTTGGGCGGCGGCGTGTTCTGCCTGTTCTGCGACCTCATCGCCCGCACCGCCTTCGCCCCTACGGAGGTGAGCATCAGCTCCGTGACGGCGGTGTTCGGCGCACCCATCGTTATCTATATGATGATCCACAGAAAGGGGGCCTGAGGCATGGCAGCGTATCTGGAAACCAGGGCTTTGACCGTGGGCTACCACGGAAGGCCCCTGATCGAGGACATCCCCCTCCATGTGCAGCGGGGCAAGATCGTGACGCTCATCGGCCCCAACGGGTCGGGGAAGTCCACCATATTAAAAACCGTCATCGGCCAGCTTCCCCGGGTGGGGGGCACGGTGTTTCTGGACGGCAAGGACATGCAGGCCCGCAGCCGCAACGAGATCGCCCGGCGCATGGCCATTTTGATGACTGCCCGCATGGAGCCGGAGCTGATGACCTGCCGGGATGTGGTGAGCTCCGGCCGCTACCCCTATACCGGGCGGCTGGGCATCCTGCAGCCGGAGGACCGGGCCATCGTGGAGCGCTCCTTGGAGCAGGTAGGGGGACTGGACTTTGCAGACCGGCCCTTTTCCGCCGTCAGTGACGGCCAGCGTCAGCGTATTCTGCTGGCCCGGGCCCTGTGCCAGGAGCCGGAGATCATCGTGCTGGACGAGCCCACCAGCTTTTTGGACATCCGCTACAAGCTGGAGCTGCTGACGGTGCTCAAGCGCATGGTCCGGGAAAACGACCTGGCGGTGCTGCTGTCCCTCCACGAGCTGGAGCTGGCCGAGCGCATCTCCGACACCGTGGTGTGCGTGGCCGGAGACAGGATCGACCGCATCGGCCCCCCGGAGGAGATCTTCACCCGGGAGTATATCGCCAAGCTTTATCAGATGGAGCCGGGGAAGTATGACCCCTGCTTCGACACTTTGGAATTTGCGCCCTAAGGAGGAGCTTACCGTGGATAAGCAAGGAATTTTTTACGCCGTCAGCGTGGGCCCCGGGGATCCGGAGCTGATGACCCGCCAGGCCTGCCGGGTGCTGGAGAGCTGCCCTGTTGTGGCCGCGCCCCGGACCAGGGAGGGCCGGAGCCTGGCTCTGGACATTGCCGCCGGGGCGGTGGATTTGGCGGGCAAAACCCTTTTGCCCCTGACCTTTACCATGCTCCGGGAGGAAAAGGCCCGGCAGCAGAGCTACCGCACCGCCGCCGAGGCCATTGAAAAAGAGCTCTCGGCGGGCCGGGATGTGGCCATGGTGAACCTGGGGGATGTGTCCGTTTACGCCACGGCCTACTACATCCTGGAGCTTGTCCGGGACGACGGCTTTGAAGCCGTGATGCTCCCCGGCGTTACCAGCTTTTGCGCTGTGGCGGCCCGGCTGGGCCGGAGCTTGACCCGGATGGACGAGCCCCTCCACATTCTGCCCAGCAGCATGGACATGGACACGGCCCTCTCCCTGCCGGGGACCAAGGTGCTGATGAAGTCCGGCAAGGGCATCCACCGGGTAGCCGAGGCCTTGGAGCGCCGGGGCCTGCTGGACCGTGCCGGCCTGGTGGCCGACTGCGGACTGGAAACAGAGCAGGTCTATACCGACCTCCGGGAGCTGCCGGAGGAGATCAGCTATTTTGCCACCATCGTGGCGGATTGAGAGGACGCTATGGAGCAAAAAGTCCCCCGGCTGGTGCTGGCCGGCACCAACAGCGGCTGCGGCAAGACCACCCTTACCTGCGCCCTCCTGCAAGCCCTGGTGCTGCGGGGTCTGCGGGTGGGGGCGGCCAAGTGCGGCCCGGATTACATCGACCCCATGTTCCACAGCCGGATCATCGGCGCCAAAAGCTCCAATCTGGACGCTTTTTTCTTCACACCCGACACCCTGCGCTATCTCCTGGCCCGCAATGCCCGGGCATGTGATGTCACGGTCATCGAGGGGGTCATGGGCTACTATGACGGCCTCGGGCTCACCTCCACCCGCGCCAGCACCTATGAGGTGGCCCGGGAGACCCAAAGCCCCGTGGTGCTGGTGGTCAGCGCCCGAGGGGCGGCTCTGTCCGTGATAGCGGCGGTGGAGGGCTTTTTGCGCTTTGCGCCGGACAGCGGCATCCGGGGGGTCATCCTCAACGGCTGCAGCGCCATGAGCTACGGCCCCCTGGCCCGGGAGCTGGAAAACCGCCTGGGCCTGCGGCCCTGCGGCTATCTGCCCCGGCTGGAGGACTGCACCCTGGAGAGCCGCCACTTGGGCCTCATCACGGCGGACGAGGTGGCGGACCTGCGGGAGAAAATGTGCCGCCTGGCGGCGGCGGCGGAAAAGACCCTGGACATTCCGGCGCTGCTGGAGCTGGCCGCCGCCGCGCCGCCCCTGCGCTTTACGCCGCCGGTCCTGCCGGAGCCGGGCGCGCCGGTGCGCATCGGTGTGGCGCGGGATCGGGCCTTCTGCTTTTACTATGAGGACAGCTTAGACCTGCTGCGGCAGCTGGGTGCGGAGCTGATACCCTTCAGCCCGCTGGCGGACGAACGGCTTCCCGACGGCCTGCAGGGCCTGTACTTAGGCGGCGGTTACCCGGAGCTCTATGCGGCACAGCTGGAGGAAAATGCCGCCCTGCGCGGGCAAATTCGGGAGGCCGTACACGCAGAGATGCCCTGCATCGCTGAGTGCGGCGGCTTTATGTATCTGACGCAGTCCATCGCCGGTCGGGCCATGGTGGGCGCCTTGCCGGGGGACTGCTTCGACACCGGCCGCCTCACCCGCTTTGGCTATATCACCGCCACGGCGCAGAGCGACAACCTCCTGTGCCGGGCCGGGGAGGAGATCCCCATGCACGAATTTCACCGCTGGGACACGCCGCTGCCGGGCAGCGCTTTTCTGGCGGAAAAGCCCTCCGGCAAGCAGTGGCGCTGTGCGTATGCCACGGACACGCTCTACGCGGGCTATCCCCATGTTCATTTTTACGCCGCCCCGGCCATGGCCGCGCGGTTTTTAGCGGCTTGCAGAAGGAGAAAGGAGATGCTATGATGGAGCAAATGAAGCCCATGGACATTGAAAAGCGCAGCATGGCCATCATCACCCAGCTGCTGGGAGACCGGGTGCTGGATCCGGAAAATGAGTCGGTCATCAAGCGGGTCATCCACACCACGGCGGACTTTGACTATGTGGAGAACCTGACCTTCTCCCCCCACGCGGTGGAAAAGGGCATCGCCGCCCTGCGGGGGGGCTGCGACATCGTTACGGATACCCAGATGGCCCGGGCCGGCATCAACAAGACCATTCTCGCCTCCCTTGGCGGGGAGGTACACTGCTTCATGTCCGACGCCGATGTGGCGGCGGAGGCCAGGGAACGGGGCGTGACCCGGGCCTTTGTGTCCATGGAGCGGGCGGCGGCCCTGGAAAAGCCCTGCATCTTCGCCATCGGCAACGCCCCCACGGCGCTTTTCTCCTTGGAAGCGCTGATGGAGGCGGGCAAGCTCCGCCCGGCTCTCATCATCGGCGTGCCGGTGGGGTTTGTGAATGTGGTGGAGAGCAAGGAGCGCATCATCGAGACCGCTGCCGCCCCCTATATCGTGGCCCGGGGCCGCAAGGGCGGCAGCAATGTGGCGGCAGCCATCTGCAACGCCATGCTCTACCAGATCAGGCGGTGAGGCCGTGCGGGAGTTTGTGATGCGGGACGGAAAAAAGCTCCGCCTGGGCTATACCACCGGCTCCTGCGCCGCCGCGGCGGCCAAGGCCGCCGCATGGATGCTCCTGAGCGGCCGGCGCAAGGAGACCATCCGCCTGATGACCCCCAAGGGCCTGGAGCTGACCCTGGCAGTGCAGGATATCTCCCTTTCCCCGGAGAGCGCCTGCTGCGCCATTGAAAAGGACAGCGGCGATGATCCGGACATCACCCGGGGCACCCTCATCTATGCCCGGGTGCGGAAAAGCGAGGGCACGGATATCGTCATCGACGGCGGCCCCGGCATCGGCCGGGTGACAAAGCCGGGCCTGGACCAGTCCGTGGGGGCGGCGGCCATCAACTCTGTGCCCCGGCGGATGATCCGGGAGAATGTGCAGGAGGTCTGCGCCCTCCTGGGCTATACCGGCGGCCTGGAGGTGGTGATCTCCGTCCCGGAGGGGGAAGCGCTGGCGAAAAAGACCTTCAACCCCCGGCTGGGCATCGAGGGGGGCATCTCCATCCTGGGCACCACGGGGATCGTGGAGCCCATGAGCGAGCAGGCCCTGGTGGACACCATCCGGGTGGAGCTGCGGCAGCGCCGGGAGAGCGGCGCGGACTTCGTGCTGCTCGCTCCCGGCAACTACGGCGCGGACTATATACGGGACGCCATGGGCATCGACCCCGCCACGGCGGTGATGACCTCCAACTTCATCGGCGATGCCCTGGACATCTGCCGGGAGCTGGGCTTCCGGGGCGCTCTTCTCATCGGGCACATCGGCAAGCTGGTGAAGCTGGCAGGGGGCATGTGGAACACCCACTCCCGCTATGGCGACTGCCGCATGGACATTCTGGCGGCCTGCGCCGGGATGGAGGGCCTCTGCGGCGCAAAAACGGAGACGCTTCTCCGCTGCGCCACCTGTGATGACGCCCTGCGGCTGTTAAAAGAATGGGATCTCTGCGGCCCGGTGCTGCACCGCCTCAGCGGGCGCATCGGGGAGATGCTGGGATATAAATGCGGCGATATGGAGGCGGGGGCCATCCTCTTTTCCAAGGAGTATGGCTATCTCTGCGAGACAAAGGACGCAGCGGCACTGCTGCGCCGGATAAAGGAGGACTGACAATGGTACATTTTGTGGGAGCGGGCAGCGGCGCTGCCGACCTCATCACCGTCCGGGGGGCAAAGCTCCTGGGCCAGGCGGATGTGGTGATCTATGCCGGATCCTTGGTGAATCCGGCCCTGCTGGACTATACCAAGCCCGGCTGCGAGATCCACGACAGCGCCAAGCTTACGCTGGAGGAGGTCATTGCCCTGGTGGAGAAGGTGGAGGCCGAGGGCAAGACCACCGTACGCCTGCACACCGGGGATTCCAGCATTTACGGCGCGGTGCGCGAGCAGTTTGACGAGCTGGAAAAGCGCGGCATCGCCTATGATGTGTGCCCCGGCGTCAGCGCCTTTTGCGGGGCGGCGGCGGCCCTGCGGGCGGAATACACCCTGCCCGATGTGAGCCAGACGGTGATCATCACCCGGGCCCCCGGCCGCACCCCGGTGCCGGAGCGGGAGTCCATCCGATCCCTGGCGGCCCACCAGGCCACCATGGTGCTCTTTTTGAGCACCTCCCTGACCGAGCACCTCCAGGCGGAGCTTTTGGCCGGCGGCTATGGGAAGGACACCCCGGCGGCGGTGGTCTATAAGGCCACCTGGCCGGAGGAGCGCATCTTCCGCTGCACCGTGGGTACGCTCCATGAAACGGTGAGCGGCAACGGTCTCACCAAGACCGCCCTCATCGTGGTGGGCGGCTGCCTGGGGGATAGCTACCTGCGCTCGCTGCTCTATCACCCCAGCTTCACCACGGAGTATCGCAAGGGGAAGCAATGAGGGCGGCCCTGTTTGCCTATAGCCGGGGCGGCTGCGCCACGGCCCGGCGGGTGGCGGCGGCCCTGCCGGAGGGGGCGTGTGTGCTCTACGCCGCGGAGCGGCTGGCAGAGCCGGGATTTTTGCCCCTGGAAAAGGCCGTGTACGGGGAGAGCTTTTCCGCCGTGGAGGCCCTGATCTTCGTGGGGGCCTGCGGCATCGCCGTCCGGGAGATAGCCCCCTATGTGAAAAGCAAGAAAACCGACCCGGCGGTGCTGTGCATCGACGAGGCCGGGCGGTTTGTGATCCCCCTGCTCTCGGGCCACATCGGCGGGGCCAATGCCCTGGCCCGGGCGCTGGCGGAAAAATTGAAGGCCGTGGCGGTGGTGACCACCGCCACGGATGTCCGGGGCCGCTTTTCCGTGGACGACTGGGCGGCCCGGCAGGGCTGCGCCATCTCCGACATGGGCCTGGCCAAGGCGGTCTCGGCGGCGATCCTGGAGGGGGATGTGCCCCTCTGCAGCCAGTTCCCCCTGCCTGCGGCTCTGCCGGCGGGCACCCTTGCCGCCTGCCAGGGGGACCTGGGCATCTACATCGGCTGGCGGCGGGAGACCCCCTTTTCCCGGACCCTACGGCTTACGCCCCGGGTGCTGCGGGTGGGCATCGGCTGCCGCCGGGGGACTTCTGCCCCGTCGGTAGAGGCGGCGGTGGCGGCAGTCTTCGAGGAAAACGGCTTGGACCCGGCGGCCATCCGGGGGGTCTATTCCATCGACCTGAAACGGGATGAGCCGGGGCTTTTGGCGGCCTGCGAAAAAAACCGCTGGCCGGTGCATTTTTATACGGTCCCGGAGCTGGCCGCGGTGGAGGGGGACTTCACCGCCTCCGGCTTCGTGCAGTCCGTCACCGGCGTGGACAATGTCTGCGAACGGGCGGCGCTGCTGGGGGCCCGGGAATTGATCGTCAGAAAAACAGCCCGGGACGGAGTCACCGTCGCCGTGGCAGCGGAAGCTTGGGAGGTGCGCTTTGGGTAAGGTAATTGTTGTGGGAATCGGTCCGGGCAGCTATGAGGACATGACCCTGCGGGCGGATGCCGCCCTGCGGGCGTGTGACGCCATCGTGGGCTACCCGGTGTATGTGGATCTGGTGCGGGACCGCTATCCGGGCAAGGAGCTATACTCTACCCCTATGACCCGGGAGACGGAGCGCTGCCAGATGGCCCTGGATTTGGCCCGGGGCGGCAAGGTGGCGGCGATGGTCTGCTCCGGGGACAGCGGCATTTACGGCATGGCCGCCCTGGTCTATGAGCTGCGGGGGGAAAGCCGGGAGCCGGAGATCGAGGTGGTTCCCGGCCTTACGGCGGCCTGCAGCGGCGCGGCGGTGCTGGGGGCCCCCCTGACCCACGATTTTGCAGTCATCAGTCTCAGCGACCGGCTGACGGCCTGGGAGACCATCGAAAAGCGCCTGGTGTGCGCCGCAGAGGCGGATCTCTCCATCGCCCTTTATAACCCTGCCAGCCACGGAAGACCCGACCACCTGAAGCGGGCCTGCGACATTCTCCTGCGCCGCCTGCCCGGAGAGCGGCTCTGCGGCATCGTGCGCAACATTGGCCGGGAGGGCCAGGAAAGCCGCATCCTCACCCTGGCGGAGCTCCGGGAGGCCCAGGTGGATATGTTCTGCACCGTCTTCATCGGCAATAGCTCCGTCAAGACCCTGGCCGGGCGTCTCATTACCCCCAGAGGATACCGCCATGTATAACCTCTGCGTGTTTGCCGGCACCACCGAGGGCCGGGAGCTGGTGGAGTTTTTGGCCCATCAGCCCCTGCGGGCCACGGTCTGCGTGGCCACCGACTATGGCGAGACCCTTCTGCCGGAGGCAGAGAACATCCGGGTGCTGGCCGGGCGCATCCCCGTGGAGGACATCACCCGTATGCTCTCCCAGACGCCCTTTGACCTGGTCATTGACGCCACTCACCCCTACGCCGTGTCCATCACCGAGAGCATTTTTGCCGCCTGCCGGGACACGGATACGGAATATCTGCGGCTGCTGCGCCGGGCCTCCTCACCGGAGGCGGGGGTGGTATGCGTGGAGAGCGCGGCGGCGGCAGCGGCCTTTTTGGAGCACACCCAGGGCAACATCCTTCTGACCACCGGCAGCAAGGAGCTGGCGGCTTATAGCGGCCTGAGTGACTTTGCCCGGCGGGTATATGCCCGGGTGCTGCCCATGGAGGCCTCCTTGGAGGCCTGCCGCCGGGCGGGGCTGGAGGCGGCCCACATCATCGCCATGCAGGGCCCCTTTTCCGAAGAGATGGATCTGGCTACCCTGCGGTTTTCCTCCGCGGCGTG
Organism: uncultured Oscillospiraceae bacterium; assembly: GCA_934591705.1. Taxonomy (GTDB): domain Bacteria; phylum Bacillota; class Clostridia; order Oscillospirales; family Oscillospiraceae; genus Vescimonas. Next base: position 7,568 of record CAKTPM010000020.1, on the reverse strand, counting down.
GATGGTCACCAAGGACGGCGGGGAGAACGGCGGCTTCCCCGCCAAGGCGTCGGCGGCCCAAAGGGCCGGCGCGGGCCTGGTGGTCATCGGCCGGCCTCCCCAGCGGGAGGGCCTGCCCTTCGAGGAGGTGCTGGCGGTGCTGTGCCGGCGCTTCGGCTGCACCTGCCGCCCCCGGGTGGACATTGTGGGCATCGGCCCCGGCAGCCGGGGCGGCATGACCCAGGAGGTCAGCGAGGCCATTGCGGGGGCGGATTGCCTCATCGGCGCCAAGCGGATGCTGGAGGCCGTGGCCCGGCCACGGCAGCAGACCTATGACGCCATCGCTCCCGGTGACATCGCCGCCTTTATCCGCCAGCACCGGGAATACCGCCGCTTTGCGGTGGTCATGTCCGGGGACAGCGGCTTTTTCAGCGGCACCAAAAAGCTCCTGCCGCTTTTGGAGGGCTGCGACACGGCGGTGCTGCCGGGGCTCAGCTCCCTTTCCTATCTCTGCGCCCGGCTGAAGACCTCCTATGAGGATGTTCGGACGGTGAGCCTGCATGGCCGCAGCTGCAGCATCCTGCCGGAGGTTCGGGCCAACCGCCGCCTCTTTGTGCTGGTGGGCGGCGAGAGGGGCATCAACGACCTTTGCAGCCGCCTTACAGCCGGCGGCCTGGGGCTCGTGCATCTCTCCATCGGCCAGCGGCTGGGATACCCAGATGAGCGCATCGTATGCGGCACGGCGGCGGCGCTGGCGGAGGGGACCTATGACCCTCTGAGCGTGGCCCTCATCGAAAATCCCCGGCCTGACGCCCCGGTGACGCCGGGCCTGCCGGACGAGGCCTTCCTCCGGAACGGAGAGGACGCGGCGGTGGTGCCCATGACGAAAAGTGAGGTCCGGGCGGTGTGTCTCTCCAAGCTGCGCCTGACGGCGCAGAGCATCTGCTGGGACATCGGCGCGGGCACGGGCTCTGTGTCCGTGGAGATGGCACTTTTGGCCAAGGAGGGCCGGGTGTACGCCGTGGAGCGCCGGGAGGATGCCGGGCGGCTCCTGGCGCAAAACCGGGAGAAATTCGGCTTGGAGAACTTGGAGCTTATTTCCGGCAGCGCCCCGGAGGTCTGCCGGGACCTGCCTGCCCCGGACTGCGTGTTCATCGGCGGCAGCGCCGGGAATCTGCGGGAGATACTGACCCTGGCCTTGGCGAAAAATCCCCGGGTGCGCATCGTGGCCACGGCGGTCTCCCTGGAGTCCGCGGCGGAGCTCACCGGGTGCCTCACGGCCTTTTCCTTCTCGGAGACGGAAACGGTGTCCCTGCAGGTGGCCCGGGACAGGAAGGCCGGTCGCTACCATCTAATGAGCGGGCAAAACCCCATCTATATCTTTACCATGCAAGGCGGAGGAGAGGCAGTATGAAGTGGTCCCTGGCGGCGGTGGTGCTGGGCTTTTGCATCGACCTTTTGGTGGGTGACCCCCACGGCTTTCCTCACCCGGTGGTGCTCATCGGCAAATGCATCAGCACCCTGGAGGGGCTGCTGCGGCGGCTTTGCCCCCAAAATCCCGCTGGGGAGAGGGCGGCGGGGGCCATCCTCTGGGGGGCGGTGGTCATCGTGTCCACCGCCGTGCCGGCAGGGCTTTTGTGGCTCTGCGGGCTGCTGAGCCCCTGGCTGCGCCTGGCGCTGGAGAGCGTGATGTGCTGGCAGATACTGGCCGTGAAGTCCCTGCGGGAGGAGAGTATGAAGGTCTATGCCGCCCTGGAGACCGGCGACCTCAGCGCCTCCCGTCAGGCGGTGAGTATGATCGTAGGGCGGGACACCGCCTCACTGGACGATGCCGCCGTGACCCGTGCCGCCGTGGAGACCGTGGCGGAAAACACCTCCGACGGCGTGGTGGCTCCACTGCTGTTTTTGCTGATAGGGGGCGCCCCCCTGGGCTTTTTCTACAAGGCGGTGAACACCATGGACTCCATGCTGGGCTATGTGGAGCCGCCCTATCGCCACTTCGGCCTTGTGCCCGCCCGGGCGGACGATGTCGTGAACTTCCTCCCCGCCCGGCTCTCGGCGCTGCTGATGCTGCTGGCCGGAGGGCTCCTGGGGCTGGACATGGCGGCGGGCTGGCGGATCTTCCGCCGGGACCGCAGGAAGCACGCCAGCCCCAATTCGGCCCAGACGGAGTCCGTCTGCGCAGGGCTCCTGGGGCTGCGCCTGGCGGGGGATGCCTGGTATGGCGGCGTGCTGCACCAAAAGGAATATATCGGCGATGCCCGCCGGGAGATCGAGCATGAGGATATTCCCCGGGCCTGCCGCCTGATGACCGTCACAGCCCTTTTGGCCCTGCTTTTGGGCTGTGCGGCAAAGCTGCCCTTCGTGCTGTAAAGGAGGCCGGGATGCTCTATCATTTGGAAAATCAACATGGCGGGGATGTGTACGGCGGCGGCATCACCCTGGACTTTTCCGCCAACATCAACCCCTTGGGCACCCCGGCGGGTGTGCGGGAGGCGGCGGCAAGGGCCCTGGGGGAGATGCACCGCTACCCGGACCCCTACTGCCGCCGGCTGGTGGCCGCCATCGCGGCCTTTGAGCAGCTGCCGGAGGACTATATCCTCTGCGGCAACGGGGCCTCGGAGCTCATCTATGCCTGCTGCGCCGCCCTGGGCCCCACCCTGGCCGCCGAGGCGGCCCCCACCTTTGCCGAGTATGCCCTGGCTCTGGAGTCCCGGGGCTGCCGGGTGGAGCGCTACCTGCTGCGGCGGGAAAATGACTTTACCTTGGACGAGGGCTTTGTGTCCTTTTTGAAAGAGAAAAAGCCGGAGGCAGTATTCCTCTGCACCCCCAACAACCCCACCGGACGGCTGCTGCCGATGCCGCTGCTGGAGCAGCTCCTGCAACGCTGTGCGGCGTGGGGTGCGCGGGTGTTTCTGGATGAATGCTTCCTCGATCTTACGGAGAACGGCGTCAGCGCCAAATCCCTTTTGGCGGCGCACCCGGAGCTGCTGATCCTGAAGGCCTTCACCAAAAGCTACGGCATGGCCGGGCTGCGCCTGGGCTACTGCCTGTGCGCCGATGGGGGGCTTTTGGCGAAAATGGCCCGGCTCACGCCCCCCTGGAATGTGTCCGCCCCGGCCCAGGCCGCCGGTGAGGCGGCCCTGGCGGAGGGGGACTTTTTGGAAAAGACCCGCCGCCTCATCGCCCGGGAGCGCCGGTGGCTCACCCGGGAGCTGGAGGCCCTGGGCCTTTGGGTGTGCCCCTCCCAGGCCAACTTTCTTTTGCTCCAGGGCCCGCCGGGGCTCTCGGCGGCCCTGCGACAAAGGGGCATCGCCATCCGGGACTGCGGCAACTACCACGGCTTGGGGGAGGGCTGGTACCGCATCGCGGTGCGCCTCCCGGAGGAAAACCAAAGGTTGATAACAGCCATCCGGCAATTCTGCAAGGAGAAACAGCTATGGCAATGAACATTATGATCCAGGGCACCATGTCCAACGCGGGCAAGAGCCTGCTGGCGGCGGGCCTCTGCCGCATCCTCAAGCAGGATGGCTGCCGGGTGGCCCCCTTTAAGAGCCAGAACATGGCCCTGAATTCCTTTATCACCCGCTCCGGCGGAGAGATGGGCCGCGCCCAGGTGGTGCAGGCCGAGGCCGCCGGCATAGAGCCCGACACCCGCATGAACCCCATCCTCCTGAAGCCCACCACCGATGTGGGCAGCCAGGTCATCGTCAACGGACAGGTCCGGGGGAACATGGCTGCCATGGAGTATTTCCGCCGCAAGCGGGACTATATCCCGGAGGTGCTGGCGGCCTATAACAGCTTGGCGGCGGAATACGATGTCATCGTCATCGAGGGGGCCGGGAGCCCGGCGGAGATCAACCTCAAGCAGGACGACATTGTGAACATGGGCCTTGCCAAGCTGGTGGATGCCCCGGTGCTGCTGGTGGGGGACATTGACAGGGGCGGCGTCTTTGCCCAGCTCTACGGCACCGTGGCCCTGCTGGAGGAAGAGGAGCGCCGGCGCATCAAGGGTGTTGTGGTCAACAAATTCCGGGGTGACCGTGCCATTTTGGAGCCGGGGCTGAAAACACTGGCCGAGCTCTGCGGCATCCCGGTGGCGGGGGTCATCCCCTACACCCATGTGGACATTGACGATGAGGACAGCTTGACGGAGCGCTTTTCCCGGACGCAGGAGCGCAAGCTCATGGATCTGGCGGTGATCCGGCTGCCCCGTATCTCCAACTTCACGGATTTTGCCCCCTTTGAGCGCTACGGAAATGTGTCGCTGCGGTATGTGGACGCCGTGGGGGACCTCCGGCAGCCGGACATGATCCTGCTGCCGGGTACCAAGAGCACCATCGAGGACCTGCGCTGGCTGCGGCAGTCGGGCCTGGAGGCGGCCATTCTCAAGGCGGCGGACGGCGGTACCCCCATCTTCGGCATCTGCGGGGGCTATCAAATGCTGGGCCGCACCGTGGCGGATCCCGACCAGGTGGAGGCCGCCGGGGTAACGGAGATCGCCGGCCTGGGCCTTTTGCCCATGGACACGGCCTTCCGGGGCGAAAAGGTGCAGACCCAGACCCGGGGGGTCTTTCAGGGGGTGGAGGGGCTCTTCGCCCCCCTGAACGGCCTTTCCTATGAGGGCTACGAGATCCACATGGGCCGCAGCCGCCAGCAGATGCCCGCCCTCAGCGGCCGGGGGAATGTCTACGGCAGCTATGTCCACGGCATCTTTGACGCCCCGGGTATTGCGGACACCGTCCTCCGGGCCCTGTGCGAGCGCAGGGGCGTGTCCTTCGACGCCTTGGAGACCTACGATGCCCGGGACTATAAGGAGCGGCAGTATGACCTTTTGGCGGCCGCCGTGCGCGGCGGGCTGGATATGCCCTTTGTCTACCGGGTGCTGCGCCGGGAGGTCTGAGCCAACTCGCAGGTTTTTGTTGCCAAAAGGGGCTGATAGGGGTACAATAGGCCCAGGAAAGCAGACCGAGAAAACGGCCCAAGAAAATGCGCGGCAAGGAGGACGACCCATGAAGACCCTGTTCAAAAACGGCACCGTTGTCACCGGCGAGAGCAAAAAGAAGCTGGATGTACTGGTCAGCGGCGAAAAAATCGTCCGGGTGGCCCCCCATATCCGGGACGCCGAGGCCCGGGTGGTGGACTGCACCGGCAAGCTGCTGCTGCCCGGCTTCATCGACGCCCACACCCACTTTGACCTGGATGTCTGCAACACCACCACCGTGGACGATTTCACCTCCGGCAGCCGGGCCGCTCTCCGGGGCGGCACCACCTGTGTCATCGACTTCGCCTGCCCCAACAAGGGGGAGACCCTGCAATACGGCTTGGATCTCTGGCACAGGAAGGCCGATGGCCGCAGCTACTGCGACTACGGCTTCCACATGACCATTGACGACTGGAACGAGGATATTGAAAAGGAGATCGACGCCATGTATGACCAGGGCGTCAGCTCCTTTAAGATGTATATGACCTACCCCGCCATGATGATCGGCGACGAGGCCATGTACTGCGCCCTGCGCAAGCTCAAGGAGAGGGGCGGCATCTGCGGCGTCCACTGTGAGAACGCCGGGGTCATTGATGCCCTCATCGCCGAAAAGCTGGCGGCGGGGGAGGAGAAGAGCGTGGCCTGCCATCCCCAGACCCGTCCCGACTTCCTGGAGGCCGAGGCGGTGGGCCGTCTGCTGCGCATCGCCCAGGCGGTGGACATCCCGGTGGTGACGGTGCATACCACCAACATCGCCGCCTTGGAGGAGGTGGCCGCCGCCCGCGCCCGGGGACAGACGGTGTATGTGGAGACCTGCCCCCAGTACCTGGTGCTGGAGGACAGCGTCTATTACCAGGAGGACTGGCTGGAGGCCGCCAAGTATGTGTGCTCGCCGCCCATCCGCACCAAAAAGGATCAGAGGGCTCTGTGGCAGGGCATCCATGCGCGCACGGTGCAGACGGTGTCCACCGACCACTGCAGCTTTACCACCCGGCAGAAGCTGGCGGGCCGGGGGGCCTTCAACACCATCCCCGGCGGTATCCCCGGCGTGGAGACCCGGGGCGAGCTCCTCTATACCTACGGCGTGGCCCGCAGGAAGATCACCCTCCCCGACATGGTGCGGGTGCTTTCGGAAAACCCCGCCAAGCTCTACGGCATGTATCCCCGGAAGGGCGTTTTGGCCAAGGGGGCGGATGCCGACATCGTGGTCTACGACCCCTCCGAGAGCGCCGACCATGTGCTCCATGCCGCCGATATGACCGGCGCCTGCGACTATAACCCCTATGAGGGCATGGCCGTCTCCGGCGGCATCCGGCAGGTGTGGCTCCGGGGCAAGCTGGCGGTGGAGGACGGCCGGGTCCTGGGCGGCACGGACGGCAAATTCGTTTTCCGCGGCAAGAGCAAGAAGTGCCGATAATAAACAAATAAGCAGGGGAGAGGCACCGCCTCTCTCCTTACATTTTGCATAAAAATTTTTTCGCAATTTCTGCGTTATAGACAAGGCGTCATTGCCGGATTTCGGTTGCATTTGGCTTGCAATTATTGTATAATATGTGCAACAATCCAAGATTGGTAGCTGTAAGGAAGTGCTTCGCGCACGGGCTGCAACTATCACTCGGCTGCTGCTTGAGTGTATCAAACCGTTCCTCGGTTTGATACATTTTGTTTTACCGGTGATAGTCGATGGAAAATACTTTTTTACGGGAGGAAATACCATGAAGTTAGTCACCAACGGCCGCCTCATCACCCGCGACAGCGCGGGCCGGGGCTATTATGAGCACGGCGCCGTGGCCTTTGAGGGCGCGAGGATCGTAGAGGTAGGCGAGGAGGCCGCCCTGCGGGCCAAGTACGCCGATGCCGAGATCATCGACGCCAAGGGCGGCGTGATCATGCCCGCTCTCATCAACGCCCACACGCATATTTATTCCGCGCTGGCCCGGGGCCTCTCCATCGTGGGCAACAACCCCACCAACTTCTATGAGGTGCTGGACGGTACCTGGTGGGCCATCGACCGCCACCTGATGATGGACGGCACCCGCGCCTCCGCCACCGCCCTCTACATCGACTCCATCAAGCAGGGCGTCACCACCATCTTCGACCACCACGCCTCCTACGGCGAGATCCCCGGCACCCTGCACACCATCGCCCAGGAGAGCAAGCGGCTGGGTCTTCGCTCCTGCCTGTGCTATGAGGTCTCCGACCGTGACGGCGAGGAGAAGTGCCTCCAGGCCATTCAGGAGAACGCGGACTTCATCACCGAGTGCGAGAAAAACCGCGACCCCATGCTGGCGGCCATGTTCGGCGGCCATGCCCTTTTCACCATCTCTGACAAGACCTTTGACCGCATGGTGGCCGCCAACAACGGCCGCACCGGTTATCACATCCATGTCTCCGAGGGCATGAACGATGTCTATGACAGTCTCCAGAACTACGGCCGCCGCCCCGTGCAGCGCCTGCAGGATCACGGCATCCTGGGTGAAAAGACCATCCTGGGCCACTGCATCCATGTGAACACCGCCGAGATGGACATCATCAAGGAGACCGGCACCATGGTGGTGAATAACCCCGAGTCCAACATGGGCAACGCCATCGGCATCTGCCCGGT
>CAKTPM010000019.1 GCA_934591705.1 uncultured Oscillospiraceae bacterium | reverse complement strand
GCCACCGGCTGCTCCTCCATCTGGGGCGGTCCCGCGGCTACCTCTCCCTACTGCACCAACAAGGAGGGCCACGGCCCGGCATGGTGCAACTCCCTCTTTGAGGACAACGCCGAGCACGGCCTGGGCATGTTCACCGGCCAGAACAAGATCCGTCAGGACCTGGCCGAGGAGACCCGCCGTCTCATCGCTCTCGACTATGCCCGCCCCGAGCTGAAGGCCGCCGCTCAGGCATGGCTGGACACCATGGATGACGGCACCGCCAACGCCGAGCCCGCCAAGGCCTATGTGAAGGCCCTGGAGGAGAGCATCGCCACCACCGAGGAGAACCTGGCCTTCTTCCGCAGCGAAAAGGCCAAGGAGATGTTCGGCGACAAGGTCGCGGAGAAGATCGCCATCGAGGAAGACAAGCTGGCCAAGGGCATCCCCTACTGCGGCTGCGAGGCCTGCACCCTGGCGGCTGACATCCTCAGCAAGAAGGAATACCTGTCCAAGAAGTCCATGTGGATCTTCGGCGGCGACGGCTGGGCCTACGACATCGGCTACGGCGGTCTGGACCATGTCATCGCCTCCAAGCAGGATGTGAACATCTTCGTGTTCGACACCGAGGTGTACTCCAACACCGGCGGCCAGGCCTCCAAGGCCTCCAACATCGGCCAGGTGGCACAGTTCGCCGCCGCCGGTAAGGAGGTCAAGAAGAAGAGCTTGGCGGAGATCGCCATGCAGTACGGCTATGTGTATGTGGCGCAGGTGGCCATGGGTGCCAACCCCGCCCAGACCATCAAGGCCATCACCGAGGCCGAGGCCTATCACGGCCCGTCCCTGATCATCGGCTACAGCCCCTGCGAGATGCACTCCATCAAGGGCGGCATGATGAACTGCCAGAAGGAAATGAAGAAGGCCGTGGATTGCGGCTACTGGAACCTGTTCCGCTACAATCCCGAGGGCGGCGACAAGAAGTTCACCCTGGATTCCAAGGCCCCTGCCGGCGGCTATCAGGAGTTCCTGATGAACGAGGCCCGCTACTCCCGCCTGACCCGCGAGTTCCCCGACCGCGCCGGTGTGCTCTTCGAGCGCAACGAGAACGAGGCCAAGGCCCGCTATGAGCACCTGCTGAAGCTGGTGGAAATGTACGACAAGTAATTTCCCGAGCCATAAAAAGAAAGACCGCCTCCCGGCGGTCTTTCTTTTTGCCGCGGGGCGGCGGATAGCCGAAGCCCCGCAAGCGGAGGCCGATTCCCTGTTATCCTTTTTGCCGGGAATAGAGCAGCGGCTATGAGTGCCCACACAGCCGCTGCCGCTTTGTATCCCGAAGGCCGCTCGCCGAACGAGCGGCCTTCGCCATATTTTGCCATATAAAAAAATCGGCACCTGCTCGCGGCAGGTGCCGATTCTGGGAACTCTTTTTACCGGGGGATGTCTCTTAGTACATGCCGCCCATGTCGGGAGCGGGAGCAGCGGGCATGGGGGGCTGGGGCTTATCGGCCACCAGGGACTCGGTGGTCAGCACCATGCCGCTGACGGAGGCGGCGTTCTCCAGGGCGCAGCGGGTGACCTTGGCGGGATCCACGATGCCGGCCTGGACCATGTCGCAATAGACCTCCTTATAGGCATCGAAGCCGTAGGCCTGCTTGCGGGAGCCACGGACCTTCTCCAGGATCACGGAGCCATCCAGACCCGCGTTGGCCGCGATCTGGCGGATGGGCTCCTCCAGGGCCTTGGCCACGATCTGCACGCCGGTCTTCTCATCGCCCTCCACGGACTTGAGCAGCGCGGTGACAGCGGGCACCACATTCACATAGATGGTGCCGCCGCCGGCCACAACGCCCTCCTCCACGGCGGCGCGGGTGGCGTTGAGGGCATCCTCGATGCGCAGCTTCTTCTCCTTCATCTCGGTCTCGGTGGCAGCGCCCACCTTGATGACGGCTACGCCGCCGGCCAGCTTGGCCAAGCGCTCCTGGAGCTTCTCCTTGTCGTAGTCACTGGTGGTGACGCCGATCTGGGCCCGGATCTGGGACACGCGGTCACGGATGGCCTGCGCATCGCCCATGCCGTCCACGATGACGGTGTTCTCCTTGGTGACCTTGATCTGGCGGGCGCGGCCCAGCATATCAATGGTGGCATCCTTCAGGGACAGGCCCAGCTCCTCGCTGATGACCTGGCCGCCGGTAAGGATGGCGATATCCTGGAGCATCTCCTTGCGGCGGTCGCCGAAGCCGGGGGCCTTGACGCACACCACATTCAAAACGCCCTTCAGGCGGTTCACCAGCAGGGTGCTGAGGGCCTCGCCCTCCACATCCTCGGCGATGATGAACAGCTTCTTGCCGCTCTGGAGCATCTGCTCCAGCAGGGGCAGGATGTCGGCGATAACGGAGATCTTCTTGTCGGTGATGAGGATGTAGGGATCGTCCACCACGGCCTCCATCTTCTCCATGTCGGTGGCCATGTAGGGGGTGATATAGCCCCGGTCGAACATCATGCCCTCGACGACCTCGGAATAGGTCTCGGCGGTCTTGGACTCCTCAATGGTGATGACGCCGTCCTTGGAGACCTTCTCCATGGCCTCGGCGATGAGCTTGCCGATCTCGGCGTCGCCGGAGGAGACGGCGCCCACACGGGCGATGTCCTCCGTACCGGACACGGGTTTGCTCTGGGCGCGGATGGCGGCCACGGCGGCCTCCACGGCCTTGGCCATGCCCTTCTTCATGACGATGGGGTTGGCGCCGGCGGCCAGGTTCTTCAGACCCTCCCGGATCATGGCCTGGGCCAGCAGGGTGGCGGTGGTGGTGCCGTCACCGGCCACATCGTTGGTCTTGGTGGAAACCTCCCGCACCAGCTGGGCGCCCATGTTCTCAAAGGGGTCGTCCAGCTCGATCTCCTTGGCGATGGACACGCCGTCGTTGGTGATAAGGGGGGTGCCGAACTTCTTATCCAGCACCACATTACGGCCCTTGGGGCCCAGGGTGACCTTTACGGTATCCGCCAGCTGGTTGACGCCGGACTCCAATGCCTTGCGGGCATCTTCCCCGCGCTTGATGATCTTAGACATATTGTTTGCCTCCCATTATGAGATAGAAATACAGAATTCAAAAGCTGTGGCAAGGGGGAGCCAGCCCCCTTGTGCGCGTTTACTCCACGATGGCCAGGATGTCGGCCAGCTTCACGATGATAAACTCCTCATCGTCCAGGTTGACCTTGGTGCCGGCATACTTGTCCATGATGACCTTGTCGCCGGGCTTAACGGTCATGGTCACGGTCTTGCCGTCCACGGTGCCGCCGGGGCCCACTGCGATGACCTCCGCCACCGTGGGCTTCTCCTTGGCGCTGCCGGCCAGGATGATGCCGCCCTTGGTGGTCTCCTCCGGCTCGGTCATTTTCACCACAACGCGATCTGCAAGCGGTGTGAGTTTCATAGTACATTCCTCCTATGTTATTAAATAAAAAACAAAATCAGCGTTAGCACTCCTTCTCTTTGAGTGCTAACGCTGATATCATACCACAGATTTTCCGATTTGCAAGGGGAAATATGGGATTTCCGCAAAAGTTCACAAAATGGTAAAACTTGGTCAAAGTGCCTCCTCCGCCTCCGGGGGCAGATCCCGGACGGTGGCGTTGCAGGAGCAGCCCTGAGGGCCGAAAAAGCGGAGCTTTTTGTCGCTCATGCGGATGGTGACCTCGTTGTTGGTAACGCACTCACCGTCAAGACAGGTGACGATGTCATTCTTCTGCGAGCGGATGCGGATGACCTTGGGCGTGCTGTGGCGCGCCAGGTGGGGGAACTTGTAATACTGTCCCTTGGCGTAGGGGGTCACGAACTTGGCGAAGGTCAGGCGGCTGACCTTGTCCACCACCAGGGTGTTGAGGACGCCGTCGTCCATCCGCGCCTGGGCCACGGGCATGAAGCCGCCGCCGTAGTACCGGCCGTTGCACACCGCCACCAGCGCGTAATCCCCCTCCCGGGCCACGCCGTCCAGCTCCACGGTCCAGTGGGTGGAGATGCCCTTGAAGAGGAAGTTCACCAGCAGGGATGCCACATAGCTGCTCTTGCCATCCAGCACCGGGCTCTCGCTGAATTTATGCACATCCGCCGCCACCCGGGCATCGATGCCGGAGCAGGCGATGGTCAGGGCGACGCGGCCATTGACATCAATGGCGTCCAGCTCCATCACCGGGCCGTCCCAGAGGTTCTCAGCATCGGAGAAAAGGGGCAGCTTATCGCCGAAGTTCTTCAAAAAGTCGTTGCCGGTGCCCACGGGGATCACCGTCATGGCGGCGTTGGGGAAGCCGATGATGCCGTTGGCCACCTCGTTGGCGGTGCCGTCGCCGCCGCAGGAGTAAAAGCGCAGCTCCTCCCCGGTGCGGCAAAGCTCCCGGGCCATCTCCACGGCGTGGCCCTGCCGGCGGGTAAGGATGCACTGCACCTCCTGGCCGTGCTCCCGGCGGAGCTTTTCCGCCATGCCGTAGATCTTCTGGCGGCTGTCCGTTTTTCCAGCTGTCGGGTTGATGATGAAGATGTGTTTCATTTTTCAAGACCCCCTGGGCGTTATTTTACTGCAATCAAATTTATTTTATCACGCCGCATGGCTAAAGGGTGAACAAATTTTGAATTGTTTAAGATTTTATAAAGCTGCGGCGCTTTACACCTTATCCCCATACATAAATACATCGCATTTTATCATAGTCCTGCAAATTCTTTGCGAGACTATGTCTTTTTTTATTTCACCGGCGGCTTTCGCCGCCGCAAGATTTTGCCTGCGGCAAAATGCTTGACGGCGCACAGCGCCGGGAACGGCATGATAAAATTCCTCTACCCTTCCCTTTTGCGCACCCGTTTCCTCTTTACACCTTATCCCCGTACATGAATACATCGCATTTTATCATGCCGTTGTATAGCTTGCGCTTCTTGTCCGCCGGGCGGCCGAAGGTGCGCTCGAACTCCGTATGGCTGCTGAGGACCAGGGTCCGCCAGCCCCGGGGCATCCTGCGCCACACCTGGCCCAGCTCCCGGTAGAGGGCCTCGGCCTCCTGACGCTCCAGGAGCCGCTCGCCGTAGGGCGGGTTGGTGACAAGCTGGCCGTATTCACTGTCCCGGTGGAAGCTGCGCATATCCGCCACCTCAAAGCGGATGTCCTCCTCCACCCCCGCCAGGGCCGCGTTGTGCCGGGCGATCTCGATGGCGTGGGGGTCTATGTCGCCGCCCCAGATGTCATAGTGGCCGCGGAACTCCTTGTCCTGGGCCTCGTCGGCGGCGTTCAGCCAGCTGTCGGCCGGTAAGAAGCGCCACCTCTGGCAGTCGAACCGCCGGTCCAGACCCGGGGCCCGGTTCCGGGCGATGAGAGCGGCCTCGATGGGGATGGTGCCGCTGCCGCAGAAGGGGTCACAAAAGGGATCCCGCCCCCGGTAGCGGGAAAGCTGCACCAGGGCGGCGGCCAGAGTCTCCCGCAGGGGGGCCTCCACACCCACAGCCCGGTAGCCCCGCTTATAGAGCCCCTCGCCGCTGGTGTCCAGGCCGATGGCCACGGCGTCCTTCATAATGGAAAAGCGGATCTGATGCTTCACCCCGTCCTCCGGGAGCTGGGCCAGGCCGTACCGGGCGGCCAGGCGCTCCACCACCGCCTTTTTGATAATGCTCTGGCAGGCGGGGACGCTGTGGAGCTGGCTGGAGATGGAATAGCCCTTCACCGGGAAGGCGGCGCGGCTGTCAAGATAGTCCTCCCACGCGATGGCCTTGACCCCCTGAAAGAGCTCCTCAAAGCTCACCGCCGGGAACTGCCCCAGCACCAGGATCACCCGGGCGCCGCAGCGGAGGTTGATGTTCAGCCGGGCGCAGTCCGCCAGGGTGCCCCGGCAGAGGATGCGGCCATTCTCCACCTGCACCTCCCGGAGGCCCAGGCGCTTGACCTCGTCACCCACCAGCTTTTCCAAGCCCAGCAGGCAGGGTATCAAATAGATATAGGTCTTTTCCATGTTGCGCTTCTCCCTTTCTATGGGCGTTTACCGGGCCTCCCGGCCCGTGCCCTTCAGTATACCCCACCGGAAAACAAAAGGCAATCGCAAGATTTTTTCTGGTGTTTCCGCCGGGTATCGGTTATAATGGGGATGTAAACGCAAAGTTGCGGAAAATTTTCCGGCCTGCAACGGAAAGTTGATAGACTTTCGCCCCGCAGCTGCGTATGCTGAATACAGTAAGGAGGTGCTGCGCGTTGGCTTTCGGAGACAATCTGCAAAACCTGCGCCGGGCGCAGGGGCTGACCCAGGAGCAGTTTGCCGAGGAGCTGGATGTCTCCCGGCAGGCGGTGAGCAAGTGGGAGTCCGGCCGGGGCTACCCTGAATTGGAAAAGCTCCTCTACATCTGCCGCCGCTACGGCACCACCCTGGACACGCTCTTTGATATGGACGCTCCCTCCCCTGCCGGCACGGCGGCCGCGGCGGAGCTGCCCCGGCGCAGCTGGGTGCAGAGCGTGTCGAATCTGGTGAGCAACCTCTCACCCCGGCACCGGGCCCTGTGCGTGCTGGCCATTTTGGTCACGGCTCTGGCGGCGCTGGTGATCGGACTTTTGGCGAAAGGAAGGTCGGATGATATGCTGGTTTTGATTTGGGTGGGCGCCATCGTGCTCTTCGGCGTGGTGGAGGCCGCCACCGCCGGGCTCACCTCCATCTGGTTTGTGGCCGGCAGCGTGGCGGGGCTCATTGCCGCGGTGTGCAGCGGCCCGCTGTGGCTGCAGATCGCGCTGTTTTTGGCAGTGTCCCTGGCGGCCCTGGTGCTCACGCGGCCCCTGGTGAAAAAGCTCTACGGCGGCAAGCCCGTGGCCACCAACGCAGACCGGGTCCTGGGCGGTACGGCCCGGGTCACCGAGGCCATCGACAACACCGTGCCCCAGGGGGCCGTGTACATAGACGGCAAGACCTGGTCGGCCCGCAGCGAAGGCGGCGAGCCCATCCCCGGCGACACCCTGGTGCGGGTGGTGCGCATGGAGGGCGTGAAGCTCTTTGTAACGCCGGCGGAGGAATGATCCTCCGCGGGCCCCTGCATACACGACAAACAGAAAAACACAAATCATATTTTTAGGAGGACAAATTCATGCCTGCTTCTGTCGGACTTATCGCACTGGCCATTCTGGTCATTCTTCTGCTGATCGTTATCATCGGCAACATCCATGTGGTGCAGCAGTCCCGGGCCTATGTAGTGGAGCGCCTGGGCGTGTTCCACAGCGTCTGGGGCCAGGGCCTGCACCTGAAGATCCCCTTCATTGAGCGAGTGGTGAAAAAGGTGTCCCTGAAGGAGCAGGTGGCGGACTTTGACCCCCAGCCCGTCATTACCAAGGACAATGTCACCATGCAGATCGACACGGTGGTATACTTCCAGATCACCGACCCCAAGCTCTATACCTACGGCATCGAGTATCCCATGAGCGCCATCGAAAACCTCACCGCCACGACGCTGCGCAACATCATCGGCGACCTGGAGCTGGATCAGAGTCTCACCTCCCGGGACACCATCAACACCAAGATGCGGGCCATTCTCGACGAGGCCACCGACCCCTGGGGCATCAAGGTGAACCGAGTGGAGCTCAAGAACATCCTGCCCCCCAAGGAAATTCAAACCGCCATGGAAAAGCAGATGAAGGCCGAGCGCGAGCGCCGGGAATCCATCCTCCAGGCGGAGGGTCAGAAGGCCAGCCAGATCCTGGTGGCCGAGGGTGAAAAGCAGTCCGCCATCCTGAAGGCGGACGCCCAGAAGCAGGCCGCCATTCTCAAGGCGGAGGGCGAGGCCGAGGCCATTCGCAAGGTGCAGCAGGCCACCGCCGACGCTCTGCGGATGCTCAATGAGGCCGCCCCCAATGACCAGGTGGTGAAGCTCAAGGCCCTGGAGGCCATGGCCAAGGTGGCGGACGGCAAGGCCACGAAGATCATCATCCCCAGTGAGATGCAGGGTCTGGCCGGGCTCGCCGCCGGACTCAAGGAGATCGTCACCCCGGAGAAAAAGGAGGCCTGAGCATGGCCAAGGGAAACCGCTTTGAGAAGGTCTACAGCGACGGCGGCATTTTGACCTCCAACGAGATCTGGACCGACACCGCCACCGGCGTACAGTACCTCTTCCACGCCGCCGGCAACGCAGGCGGCCTGTGCCCCCTGCTGGACCCGGAGGGAAAGCCCCTGCTCTATCGGAGCCGCCCCGGCTGCGATCCGGAATTATAGAATTTGTAATAGAAAAGAGCACCGCCTCGGCGGTGCTCTTTTTGTTTGGCTTTACATTCTCTCCCGCTTCAGCCGGCGGATATCCTCCCCGAAGAAGGGCAGGATGCGGTACTCCCCCTGGATGCGGGAGAGAATTTGCGGAGAGTAGCGGCGGCCGATCTCCTCGGGGTCGAGATTGGTGCTGATGACGGTCTTTTTTCCCGCCATGAGCCGCCCGTTGATGAGCTGGTAAAGGGCGCTTTGGACAAAGGCGGTGGTCATCTCCGTACCCAGGTCGTCCAGAATCAGCAGGTCGCACCCGGTATAGCGCCCCACGCTCTCCGCGCCGCCCTCCTCCGGGCGGAACTTGGCGCTTTCCATTTGGGCGAAGATGTGCCCGGCGGTGTCATAGACCACGCTGTGGCCGCTGTCGCTGACCACCCCGGCGATGCAGGCCGAGAGGTAGGTCTTGCCCAGGCCGCTGTCGCCATACAAGAGCAAATTGTCGCTGTACTTGCCGAACTGCCGGGCATAATCCTGGCAGACATCGAAGTTCTCCTCCATCTGCTCCCGGGGAGAGACCCCCACCTCCGCGTCAACGGCCGCGGAGTACCAGGAAAAGTCAAAGCGCTCGAAGCTCTGGCCCTGGAGGTCCAGAAGGGAGCTGAGCTCCCGGTTCTGTTCAGCGGTGTAGTACTTCCGCAGGCAGGCGCACATCTCGCCGCCCCGGTAGCCGGTATCGTCGCACAGGGGGCACTCGGGGCGCTCCTCTAAATAGTCCATGGGATAGCCCAGGCCCACCAAAAGCTCCGCCCGCTGGCGCTGGAGGTCCAAATTCTCGTCCCGGAGCACCCGGATAGCAGGCACCGGATCCGTGCCCTTGGCCAGGGCCGAGGCGATGATCTTGGACATGGTGCCCCGGAGCTCGGCGTCAATTTCCCGGATGCGGTCATCCTGTGCGTAGACCTCCCGGCGGCGGCGGGCATACTCCCCGGCACGGCGCTGCTTTTCCTCGTCAAAGCGCACCAGCGCCCGGCGGAGGATCTTTCCGTCATAGCTCATGCTCTCACCCCTTCTTTACGGCGTACTGCCGCATCTTGCTGCGGTCCCGCGTGCCGGCCGCCGGCTCCCGCTTGGGCCCGGTGTCGGGACGGCGCTCGTTTTTCTCCACCGCCTCGGCGGTGTGCCAGCCGGCCTCGTGCCAGCGCTTCAGGATGGCGTGGAGGTAGCTGAACTTCAGCTCGTGGATCTGGGACATGGTCTTTTCATAGGCCAGGGCCACGGCATCGGCGGCAAAGCCCATGTCCGCCCAGGCCTCGATATAGCTCCGCTCCCGGCCCACCGGGGCCCGGTCCCCCAGGCCCATGGCCTGCATGTAGCCGGCGGCCATGTCGCTGCGGCGGGCATAGTCCCGGAGATAGCCCTCGGCGGCCTCTAAGGAGAACACCCCCTGCTGGGCCCAGCGGTAGCCCTCCTTTTCTATCTGGTACACCGTCAGCCGTTGAGCCCGGGTCTCCCCCCGCTCAAAGCGCTCCAGGCAGTGGCACACCAAAAGGTAGATGACCTCCGCCGGCATCCCCAGCCCATCGTAGAGTCCGGCCAGGCACTTCTGGTCGGCGGGGCCCAGGCGGCGGCCCAGCTTTTTATCCACCTCGCTGCACAGACCCCGGAAGTCCTCCCGGGTCTCCAGCAGGTGGCTGACATCGTCGGTGGTATAGCCGGGGCGCTCCGGCTCCGGCAGGGGCGTGCTTTCCATCCGGCTGCGCAGAAGGCCCATTTGCTCCAGGGCGCTCTCCGCCCGGGAGAGCTGCAGCTCGGAGAAGCCCAGGGCCCGGCGCACCTCCTCCGGGCGGATGCCCCGGTCGGCCCGGGTGAGATACAGGTGCAGCAGCGCCGCGTCCCCATTGCCGCTGCCGATGAGCTTGTCCACATCGGCGGCCCGGAGCACCACGCTCTTTTCCTCGCCCCGCAGGATATATCCGGCCATGGCCGCACCTCCCTTCCCTTTCATCCCCCCTATTCTACACGAAACGGTGTTTTTCGTAAAGATGCCCCACCCACTTTTTTAATTTTTCTTGCAGGGTGTTCCCTTGCGGGAAAAAATGTGGTATATTATATTCTGTATAGGTATCCGCATCACTGTCCCAGTACAGATAAGGAGGATTTTGAGATGGCAAATCGCGTTACCATGAGCATCTGCGGCCAGGATTACACCCTGGTGGCCGAGGAGAGCGCCGCCTACATGGAAAAGGTGGGCCGCACCGTGGATCAGAAAATGAACGAGCTCATCACCGGCGCCCATGTGAGCCGCAACGACGCGGCGGTGCTCTCCGCCGTGAATCTGGCCGACGAGCTTTTCAAGGCCCAGGAGAGCGCGGACAACCTCCGCCGCCAGGTCAAGACCTATCTGGACGAGGCCGCCGCCGCCAAAAATGAAGTCTCCGAGCTCAAGCGCCAGCTCTTCAAGCTGCAGCAGCAGAACAATCGCCGGGGATGACGGAGCTTCTTGCACCCGCCGGGTCTTGGGACGCCCTGGTGGCCGCCGTGCAGTCCGGCGCGGACGCCGTCTATATGGGCTTTGGCGACTTCAATGCCCGCAAAAACGCACAGAATTTTACCGACCGGCAGTTTCAGGAGGCGGTGGACTACTGCCACCTGCGGGGGGTAAAGGTATATCTCACGCTGAACACCCTGGTCTCTGACCGGGAGCTGCCCCAGGCCGCCGCGGCCCTGCGCCGGGCCTCCGAAATGGGCGTCGACGCCGTCTTGATCCAGGACTGGGGCGTTTTTGCCCTGGCCCGGGAGGTCTCGCCGGATCTGCCCGTCCACGCCAGCACCCAGATGTCCCTCTTTTCCCTGGGAGGCGCCCGGGAGGCCGCCCAATTGGGCATGGAGCGGGTGGTGCTGGCCCGGGAGCTCTCCCGGGAGGACATCCGCACCATCATCCGGGGCTGCCCCGCTGAGATCGAGGTCTTCGTCCACGGCGCCCTTTGCATGTGCTACTCCGGCCAGTGCGCCCTGAGCGCCGTGGTGGGGCAGCGCAGCGGCAACCGGGGACGCTGCGCCCAGCCCTGCCGGCTGCCCTACGGCGCAGGCGGCGCCCCCTGCCGGGGGGAGCATCCTCTGAGCTTGAAGGATTCCTGCCTGGCGGACAAGGTCACGGAGCTCTCCGCCATGGGCGCTGCCTGCCTGAAGATCGAGGGCCGGATGAAGCGCCCGGAGTATGTGGCCCTGGTAACGGGCATCTACCGCCGCCTGCTGGATGAGGGCCGGGGCCCCACCCGGGAGGAGCAGCGGCAGCTTTTGGCCGCCTTCAACCGCGACGGCTTTACCCAGGGATATTATCTGAGGCAGAAGGGCCCCGCCATGTTCGGGATGCGCCCGGAGAACGCCCGCTGGCCGGAGGAGCTTTTCGCAGAGGTCCGCAGGACCTATGAAAACGGCCGGGAGAACCGGCTCCATCCGGTGCAGCTCTCCGTCTCCGTCACCCAGGGCGTCCCCGCCGTGCTGACGGCACGCTGCGCCGGCCGGGCCCTCACCGTCACCGGCAGCGTGCCGGAGGAGGCCCGCAGCCGGGCCCTTACGGCGGAGGATCTGCGCCAGCGGCTCTCTAAAACCGGCGGCACCGTGTTTACCGTCACGGAGGTGTCCGTGGAGCTGGAGGAGGGGCTCATGCTCTCCGCCGGCAGCATCAACGCCCTGCGGCGAAGCGCCCTGGAGGGCCTGGCCGCGGAGATGACCGCGCCGCCGGTGCGCCGGGAGCGGCAGGAGTCCCCCTGCCCCGCCGCCATCGCGCCTGCCGCGCCGCCAGCCCTCACCGCCTCCGTCAGCCGCCGGGAGCAGCTCTCCGAGGAGCTGGCCCGGGAGGTGGAGGTGCTCTACCTCCCGGCGGAGCTGCTGGAGCAGGCGGACACCGCCCGCTATGCGGCCCTCACCCGGCTCTGCGCCGTGCTGCCCCGGGTGTTCCGCACGGAGGATGAATCGAAGCTCCGGGCCATTCTGGAGGCCCACCCGGAGGTCAGCGCCGTAGCCGTGGGCAACCTGGGCCATCTGCCCATCGCCGCCGGCCTGGGCCGGGAGCTCCGGGGCGACTTCGGCCTCAATGCATACAACAGCCGTGCCCTGGCCTTCCTTCGGGACCGGGGGCTCAGCACCGCCACGGTATCCTTCGAGCTGCGGCACCAGCAGATCCGGGACCTCCGGAAGCTCCTGCCCTGCGAGGCCATCGTCTACGGCCGGCTGCCGCTGATGATCACCGAAAACTGCGTCATCTCCCGGGAGAGCTGCACCCATGGCGCCGGCTCCTGCCTCACCGACCGCACCGGGGCCCGCTTCCCGGTGCAGTGCGCCTACGGCTGCCGCAACGAGCTGGAGAATTGCCTGCCCCTATACCTGGCCGACAAGCCGGAATACCGGACCTGCGGCCTTCGCTTTGCCCGGCTGCGGTTCACCGATGAGACGGCGGCGGAATGCCTGGCCGTGCTGGAGCAGTACCGAACCGCCGCCCCGCCGCCGGAAAAATTCACCCGGGGCCTCTTCTACCGAGGGGTAGAATGATAACGATTTGTAATATTTCTCTTTAATTATACGATCAGGAGTTGTTATGGAACTGAAAATCTTGCCTTTGTCCCCGAAGCTGGGTCATGAGATCCCCCTGCCCGCCTTTGCCACGCCTGGCAGCGCGGCCATGGATCTCTGCGCCTGCATCGATGAGCCCATCACCCTGGCCCCCCACGAACGGCGGCTGATTCCCAACGGCTTTGCCATCGCCCTGCCGGGGCCGGAATATGTGGCGCTGGTGTTTGCCCGCAGCGGCCTTGCCAGCAAAAAGGGCATCGCCATGGCTAACGGCGTGGGGGTCATCGACAGCGACTATCGGGGCCCGCTGATGTCCGCCATCATCAACCAGTCCGATGAGCCCTATACCATCGAGCCCGGCGACCGCATCGCCCAGCTGATGATCGTGCCGGTGGTGCAGCCCACTCTCACGGTGGCAGACACCCTGGACGAGACGGCCCGGGGCGCGGGGGGCTTCGGCTCCACCGGGAGGTAAGGGGCCATGGGCATCATCTTAGGGTCCGGCTCCCCCCGGCGGCAGGAGCTTCTGCGGCGCATCGGCCTGGAGGACTTCACCGTCTGCGTACCGGAGGCGGAGGAGGACTACCCCCGGGGCCTCACCCCCGGAGAGATTGTTTCCTACATTTCCCGGGAAAAATCCCGGGCCATTGCCGCGGCGGCGGAGGACATCGTCATCACCGCCGACACCATGGTGTTTTTGGACGATGAAAAGCTGGGAAAGCCCCGGAACGAGGCCCACGCCCTGGAGATGCTCACCCATCTGCAGGGGCGGCGGCACACGGTATGCACCGGCGTGACGGTGCGCCGGGGAGATACCGCCCTCACCCGCTTTGAGGCCACGGCTGTCTACTTCCGGCCGGCCTCCCGGGAGGAGCTGCTGCACTATATTCAGGGCGGCGAGCCCATGGACAAGGCCGGTGCCTACGGCGTCCAGGGCCAGGGAGCCCTCTTGGTGGAGCGCATCGACGGCGACTTTTTCAATGTGATGGGGCTGCCGGTGGTGCTTTTGAGCCGCATGCTCCGGGAGTTCGGCGTAAATTTGCTGTAAGAGGATCTGTATGAAACGGTTTTTTTCAAAATTCGGTCTGTGGCTGCTGGGGGCGCTGGCAGTGATCACGGTGGTGCTGTGCATCATCTCCGGCATCAGCAGCGGCACGGGCTTTCTGCGGGACCTGGGCGGCATCATCGCCTCCCCCTTCCGCAGCGCCGGCAGCGCCGTGGCCGGGTGGGTGCAGCGGGTGGGGCAGCACTTCGATGACCTCCAGACCCTCCAGGAGGAAAACGAGGCCCTGCGCCAGGAAAACGCCAAGCTCCAGGATCAGCTCCGCCACGCCGAGGCCGACCGCACACAGAACGAGACCCTCCGCCGGGCGCTGGGCCTGCGGCAGCAGCACCGGGACTTCGTGCTGGAGCTGGGCCGGGTCACGGACCGCAGCGCCAACAACTGGACCTCGACCCTGACGCTGAACCGAGGCACCGCCCACGGGGTCGCCATCGGCAACTGCGCCGTGGACGCCTACGGCAACCTGGCCGGGGTGGTCACGGACGCCGGGCTCAACTGGTGCACGGTGACCACCGTGCTGGACACCTCCAGCCAGATCGGCGCCAGCGTGTTCCGCACCGGGGACATCGCCGTCACCCGGGGCGAGCTGGGCCTGATGAGCAAAAACCGCCTGAAGCTGGAGTATCTCAGCCGGGACGCCGAGCTCCTCTCGGGGGATCTCATCGTCACCTCCGGCCTGGGGGGCTACTATCCCGCCGGGCTGCCCATCGGCTCGGTGGTGGAGCTGGGCACCGGCGAGACCGGCGTGGATCAATACGCCGTGCTCGCCCCCAAGTGCGACCTCTCCCGGCTGACGGAGGTCTTTCTCATCACGGATTTTGACATTCTGGAGTGACGGCCATGGCAAGAAAACGCACCTTTTTCATCTGGCTGCTGTATGCGCTGCTGACGGGGCTGTTTCTGCTCCTGCAGAACTGGCTGCTGGATCGGCTCTCCCTCTGGGGGGCCCATCCCTTCATCGTACCCTTTCTGGCGGTGCTGCCCGCCACGGTGCAGCGCAGCCGCGGCTCTCTGCTCTTTGCCTTTGTGTTTGGCCTTTTCTGCGACATTGCCGCCCCGGCCTTCCTACCCTGCTTTTACTGCTTCATCTTCCCCGCCCTGGCCTTTTTGTCGGGGCTTTTGTCCCGCCGGGTCATCATGCCCGGCTTCGTCTGCTCGTTCATCGTCTGCTGCGGGTCCCTGGCCTGCATCGACCTGTGCCACACGCTGTACCTGCTCTATCGGGACAGCACCACCCTCCTTTCCGCCCTGCGCCTGAGCGGAGCGGAGCTGGCGGTCTCCGCCATGTGCCTGCCGGTGGTCTATCTGGCGTATCACCGCCTACATCGCTTCGTCGCTGCCAGCTAAGCGCCGGGAAAGGAGCTCTTTTTCATGGAAAAAAACAAGCCGCACCGCCTGCGCCTGCCCTTTTTGGGGGCCGCCTTTCTGGCGGTGGTGTGTGTTTTCATCGCCTGCCTCTATATCGACCAGATCCGGAAGGGGGATCAATACCGGGCGCAGTCCATTGCCTCCAATGCCACCCAGGAGACGGTGGAGGCCAGCCGCGGCATCATCACCGACCGCAACGGCAAGGTGCTGGTATCCAACCAGCAGGTCTACACGCTGAAGTTCTCCCAGGATGTCTTTACGGAGGACGCCGCCCTCAACGCCGCCATCTGGCGGCTCATTGACCTCTGTCAGGAGAACGAGGTGGAGTGGACGGATACCCTGCCCATCTCCCGGACGGCGCCCTATGCCTACGCCGCCGCCCAGCTGCCGGAGGACTTTGCCGCCTATCTCAAGGCCCGGAAGCTCCCCGCCGACACCTCGGCGCCGGCGGCTATGGCGGCCCTTTGCACCCTCTGGAAGCTGGATGACGGCACCTATACCCCCACCCAGCAGCGGCTCATCGCCGGGGTGCGCTATGAGCTTCGCAGCCGCAGCAGCTATGTGTTCGCCGAGGATGTCTCCGTGGAGCTCCTCAGCCAGATCGCCGACGGGCACTTTGCCGGGGTCAGCTCCGGCATCTCCTCCAAGCGGGTCTACAACACCCAAAGCGCCGCCCACATTTTGGGGCGCATCACCCGCATTTACGCGGAGAACTGGGAGGACTACGCCGCCCAGGGCTACTCCATGGACGCCCTGGTCGGCGAGAGCGGTGCAGAGAAGGCCTTTGAGTCCTGGCTCCGGGGCAGCAACGGCAAGCGCCTGGTGACCCGGGACGCCCAGGGCCACATCTCCGGCGAGCTCTATACCCGCCAGCCCCAGCCCGGCGGCACCGTGGCCCTGACCATCGACATCGACCTCCAGGCCGCCTGCGAAAAGGCCCTGGCCCAGACCGTCCAGGGCATGATCGACAAGGACAGCAACCAGCGGGGCGCCGCCGCCGTGGTGATGAGCGTGGGCGGCGGCGAGGTGCTGGCCCTGGCCTCCTACCCCACCTACGACCTGGAGAATGTCTCCCGGGACTATGCCCAGCTCCTGGAGGATGACCGCCTGCCCCTCTTCAACCGCGCCGTGGACGGCATTTACGCCCCCGGCTCCATCTTCAAGCCCGTCACCGCCGTGGCCGCCCTGGAAAACGGCATCATCACCCCCTCCACCCAGATCCGCGACCAGGGCGTTTATACCTATTACTCCAGCCCCCAGCCCCAGTGCTGGCTGTGGCGCTCGGCCCGGGCCACCCACGGCAAGGTGAATGTGTCCCAGGCCATCACCGTCTCGTGCAACTACTTCTTCTATGAGGTGGGCCGCCTCACGGGCATCCAGCTCATCGACGACTATGCCCTGCAGTTCGGCCTGGGCAAGTCCACGGGCATCGAGATCGGCGATTCCGCCGGCGCCCTGGCCTCCCCGGAATATGCCAAGGACCACCAGCTGGAGTGGTCCGACGGGCAGACCCTCACCGCCGCCATCGGCCAAAGTTATCACCTGTTTACCCCCCTGCAGATGGCCAACTATGTGGCCACCCTGGCCGGGGACGGCAAGCACTATGATGCCCACCTGCTGAAGTCCGTAAAGTCCTACGATAACTCCCAGGTCTACTATGTCTATGACAAGGAGCCCTCCAACACCGTGTCCATGTCCCAGGCCACCTCTAATGCGGTGCTCTCGGGCATGCACAGCCTGACCACCTCCTCCCTTTCCTATGTGTTCCGGGACTGCACGGTCTCCGCCGGTGCCAAGACCGGCTCGGCCCAGGTGGGCACCGACATCGCCAACGGCGTGTTCGTGGCCTTTGCCCCCTATGAGGATCCGGAGATCGCCGTGGCGGTGGTCATCGAAAAGGGCGGCAGCGGCGCCGCGCTGGCCTCCACCGCCGTGGAGATCATCAATGCTTACTTCGCCACGCAGACCGGCGAGACCGTGCGGGGCGAGGGAACGCTTCTTCGCTGAGGTATTCTATGTATTTTGATCCACGCCAATCGCTCTATAAGGAGCCCTTCGGGGCCGTGCCCTGCGGCCGGGAGGTGCGCTTTTTCGTGTCCTGCCCGGAGCAGGATTCCTTCTGCGCCTGTACCCTGCACCTCCGGGACGACTTCTCCGGGGAGGTGTCCGAAACCGCGCTCTGCGCCTGTGCGGGCGGCTTTTCCGGCCTGTGGCGCGCCCCGGAGACCGCCACCCTTCTGTGGTACACCTTCTCCCTTACCCGGGAAAACGGGGAGCGCGTAACCCTCGGGCAGGAGGGGGAAAACGGCGCATCCCCTTGGCAGCAAACGGTTTATGACGACTCCCTCCCCACCCCCGCCTGGTTCGGCGAGGGGGTGACCTACCAGATCTTTCCGGATCGCTTCTTCCGCCTGGCGGTGCCCCGGCCCTGCCAGCCCGGGGAGCGGCGCATCCATGAAAGCTGGGCCGATGCCCCGGACTTTCTGCCGGACGAAAAGGGGGAGGTCCGCAACTGCGACTTCTTCGGCGGCTCTCTATCGGGCATCACCGCCAAGCTGGACTATCTCCGGGAGCTGGGGGTCACGACGCTCTATCTCAACCCCATCTTCTCCGCCGACAGCAACCACCGCTACAACACCGCCGACTATCTGACCATCGACCCCATGCTGGGCACCGAGGAGGACTTCCGCACCCTCTGCCAAGAGGCCCACAGCCGGGGGATGCGGGTGCTTTTGGACGGTGTATTCAACCACACCGGCTCCAACAGCCGCTACTTCAACGCCCTGGGCACCTTCCCGGAGGTGGGGGCGGCCCAAAGCCCCCAGTCCCCCTATGCCTCCTGGTACAGCTTTCACCCCTGGCCCACGGACTATGACGCCTGGTGGGGCATCCGCACCCTGCCCGCCGTCAACGAGAACGACCCCTCCTACCGGGACTTCATCATCCGCTCCCATGACTCCGTGGTCCGCCGCTGGCTCCGAGCCGGCGCTGACGGCTGGCGGCTGGATGTGGCCGATGAGCTGCCCGACGACTTCATCGCCGAGCTGCGCACCGCCATGGATGAGGAGAAGTCCGGCGCCTTCCTCTTAGGGGAGGTCTGGGAGGACGGCTCCAACAAGATCGCCTACGGCAAGCGCCGGCGCTATCTCCTGGGCCGGGAGACCCATGGTCTGATGAACTACCCCTTCCGCACGGCGCTTTTGAGCTACCTCCGCGGCGGCGATGCCGCCTGCTTCCGGGAGGCCATGGAAACTCTCCGGGAGCACTACCCCCCCTGCGCCTACTACGCCGCCATGAACCTCCTGGGCACCCACGACACGCCCCGGATCCTTACGGCCCTGGGCATCGACCATGTCCCCGCCGACAAGCCCGGCCGGGCGGCCTTCCGCCTGTCCCCTCAGCAGCGGGAAACGGCCCTGGCCCGGCTGAGGTTGGCCGCCGCCATCCAGTTCTGCTTTCCCGGCAGCCCCACCGTCTACTACGGCGATGAGGCGGGGATGGAGGGCTTGGAGGATCCCTTCTGCCGGGGCACCTATCCCTGGGGCGGCCAGGATGCCGCCCTCCTGGGTCACTATCGGCTGCTGGGGGCCCTGCGAAGAGACCACAGCGCCCTGCGCTGGGGCGACATCCGCTACATAGCCGCAGAGGGCGCCCTTTTAGGCATCTCCCGGACCGATGCCGGCGAGACCCTGACGCTCCTTTGCAACGCCGGAGGCACCCCTCTCCCCTGCTCCGTACCGGGGCAGGGCCTGTGCCGGGACCTCTTCAGCGGCCAGCAGTTTGCCGCCGCGGACGGCGCCTTTCACCTGACGGTGCCGCCCCTGAGCGCCCTCCTTCTTCTTTGACCCATTGTTTCACATGAAACATTCCCTGAAGGGGATGTTTCATGTGAAACTTTTTTGTTTTGGGCCGCAATTTTTTGTTGAAACTGCGCCATTTTGTGGTATACTAATCAAATAATGAAGAATGCTGAAAACGAGGAAAATACCGTGGCAAAAATCGTTGCGATCGTAAATCAAAAGGGCGGCGTAGGCAAGACCACCACCTGCGTGAACCTGGCCGCCGCCGTAAAGGCCGCCGGCAAGCGGGTGCTGCTGTGCGACTTTGACCCCCAGGCCAATGCCACCTCCGGCATGGGCCTGGATAAGTCCGTTTCCGTGGGGGTATATGATGTCATCATCAACGGCGTGGAGCCGAAAAAGGCCGTGGTCAGGACCCCCTACGGCGATGTGCTGCCCAGCAGCAAGGCCCTGGCCGGCGCGGGCATCGAGATGATCAATCTGGACGACCGGCAGTTTCTCCTGCGCCGGGCCCTCTCTGCGCTGTCTCCGGACTATGATTTTATCTTCATCGACTGTCCGCCGTCATTGGAGCTGTTAACGCTCAACGCCCTGTGCGCCGCAGACACTCTTCTGGTACCCTTGCAGGGAGAGTATTACGCCTTGGAGGGTCTTTCGGACCTGATGAACACCGTGCGCATCGTCCGGCGGGGCATGAACCCCTCCCTGGACATCGAGGGCGTGCTGCTGACCATGTTCGACGGCCGCACCAACCTGAGCATCCAGGTGGCCCAAGAGGTCAAGCGCTTCTTCCCCGGCAAGGTCTATACCACCGTGATCCCCCGGAACATCCGGCTCAGCGAGGCCCCCTCCCACGGGAAGCCCATCACCGCCTACGACCGCAACTGCCGGGGGGCCGAGGCGTATGTGGCGCTGGCCGCCGAGTTTTTAAGAAAGAATACCGAAAGAAAGGACTGACACTATGGCTGCTTCTTCCAAGTCCTCCAAGGGTTTGGGCAAGGGGCTCGGCGCCCTGCTGGGCGACGATTTCCTGGAGTCCAAGGCCGATAATGCCGGCGTTTTGCAGCTTCCCCTGAGCCAGGTGGAGAGCTGCTCCGGCCAGCCCCGCAAGCAATTCGATGCCGACGCCCTCAGTGACCTGGCGGATTCCATCCGCCGCCACGGCATCATCCAGCCCCTGACCGTGCGCAAGCTCTCCTCCGGGTATTACCAGATCATCGCCGGCGAGCGCCGCTGGCGGGCCGCCCGGATGGCGGGCCTCACCCAGGTGCCCGCCGTGGTCATCGAGGCGGACGACCGCAAGGCCATGGAGCTGGCCATGATCGAGAACCTGCAGCGGGAGGACCTAAACCCCATGGAGGAGGCCCACGGCTACCGGGTGCTGATGGACCAGTACGCCATGACCCAGGAGGAGGCCGCCGAGGCCGTGGGCAAGTCCCGCAGCGCCGTGGCCAACTGCCTGCGCCTTTTGAACCTCTCCCCCGCCGTGCAGAAGCTGGTGGAGGAGGGCACCCTCTCCTCCGGCCACGCCCGGACTCTGCTGGCTCTTGCGCCCAAGGCCCAGGAGGCCGCCGCCCAGACCGTTCTCAAGAACGACCTCTCCGTGCGGCAAACGGAGCTTTTGGTAAAAAAGCTCCAGCAGGAGAAAAAGCCCGCGCCGCGGAAGGACGCCATCACCGTCAACTACGCCGAGGAGGCCGCCAAGGAGCTGACCACCCGGCTGGGCCGCCCCTGCCGCATCGTCACCGGCCGCAAGAAGGGCCGCATCGAGCTGGAATACTACGGCGTGGACGATCTCAATGCCCTGCTGGACGCCCTGCACAAACTGAAACACTGATGTTTCACATGAAACAATAAGGAGAACCGTCATGCTTGATATTCGCTTTGTCCGGGAAAATCCCGATATCGTAAAGGAAAACATCCGCAAGAAGTTCCAGAACGCCAAGCTGCCCCTGGTAGACGAGGCCATCGCCCTGGATGCCGAGAAGCGTGCCTGCCAGCAGGAGGCCGAGGCCCTGAAGGCCGAGCGCAACAAGCTCTCCAAGGCCAACGGCCCCCTCTTTGGCCAGCTGAAGAAATGTGAGGACGATGCCCGCCGGGCGGAGCTCCAGGCGCAGATCGACCAAAACAACGCCGCTGTGAAGCAGAACGCCGACCGCATGGCCCTGCTGGAGGCCAAGCAGGAGGAGGCGGAAAAGGCCCTCTATAAGATCATGCTGGTGATCCCCCAGATCATCGACGAGGCCGTGCCCATCGGCAGGGATGACAGCTGCAATGTAGAGGTGCAGCGCTTTGGCGAGGCCCGGCCCGCCGCCTTCGAGATCCCCTATCACACCGACATCATGGAGCGCTTTGACGGCATTGATATGGACGCCGCCGCCCGGGTGTCCGGCGGCGGGTTTTACTACCTGCTGGGTGACATCGCCCGGCTCCACGAGGCGGTTTTGGCCTATGCCCGGGACTTTATGATCGACAAGGGCTTCACCTACTGCATCCCCCCCTTCATGATCCACGGCAATGTGGTGGAGGGCGTGATGTCCCAGACGGATATGGACGCCATGATGTACAAGATCGAGGGCGAGGACCTCTACCTTATCGGCACCTCCGAGCACTCCATGATCGGCAAGTTCATCGACCAGATCGTGCCCGCGGAAAAGCTGCCCCAGACCCTCACCTCCTACTCCCCCTGCTTCCGCAAGGAGAAGGGCGCCCACGGCATCGAGGAGCGGGGCGTCTACCGCATCCACCAGTTTGAAAAGCAGGAGATGATCGTGGTCTGCCGGCCCGAGGAGTCCAAGGACTGGTATGAAAAGCTCTGGCGCTACAGCGTGGAGCTGTTCCGCTCCCTGGATATCCCCGTGCGGCAGCTGGAGTGCTGCTCCGGCGACCTGGCGGATCTCAAGTGCCGCAGCTGCGACATCGAGGCCTGGTCCCCCCGGCAGCAGAAGTTCTTCGAGGTTTGCTCCTGCTCCAACCTGGGCGACGCCCAGGCCCGCCGCCTGAAGATCCGCTTCAAGGATGAAAGCGGCAGGATGCAGCTGTGCCATACGCTGAACAACACCTGTGTGGCCCCGCCCCGGATGCTCATCGCCTTCCTGGAGAACAACCTCCAGCCCGACGGCAGCGTGCTGATCCCTGCGGCTCTGCAGCCCTACATGGGCGGCAAGACCGTTCTGGTTCCCAAGCATTAACGAGCCGTAATATTTTTAGCGAATTATACTCTTTGTAATAACGGAGACAGCAAATGAAAAAATTTTTCGCGGAATTTAAGACCTTTGCCATGCGGGGCAATGTGATGGACATGGCCGTCGGCGTGGTCATCGGCGCCGCCTTCGGCAAGATCACCACCTCCCTGGTGAATGACATCATCATGCCCCTCATCGGACTTCTCACCGGAGGCATCGACTTGACGCAGTGGAACATCGTGCTCAACAGTGCCGCCGTGGAGGAACTCGGCGCCGACCCCGTCCTGCTGGGCATCGGGAACCTGCTGGCCGTGATTTTGGATTTCCTCATCGTGGCCTTCGCCATGTTCCTGCTGGTCAAGACCATGAATAAGATCGCCTCCCTCAAGAAAAAAGAGGAAGAAGAGGAGCCCGAGGAGCCGGAGGGCCCCACCCAGGAGGAGCTTTTGGCCCAGATCCTGGAGGAGCTGAAAAAGAAGGACGCATGATGGAGCGCATCCTCACCGAAGGACTCACGGCTCTGGGGCTGCCCACGGAGGCGATCCCCCGGCTCTGCGAGTTCTCCCGGCGTCTGCTGGAGAAAAACGAGGTCATGAACCTCACCGCCATCACCGACCCCGACGAGGTGGCCCGGCGGCACCTTTTAGACTGCGCCGCCCTGCTGACGGTCTGCCCGTTTGCGGGCAAGTCCGTGGTGGATGTGGGCACCGGCGCGGGCTTCCCGGGGATGGTGCTGCGCATCCTGGCGCCGGACTTTGACCTGACGCTCTTAGACTCCCTGGGCAAGCGCATAAGCTGGCTCCGGGAGACCTGCCGGGACATGGGCTTAGAGCGGGTCGACTGCGTCCACGCCCGGGCGGAGGAATTCGCCCGAGAGCACCGGGAGCAGTTTGACATCGCTGCCAGCCGGGCCGTGGCCCAGCTGAATCTCCTCTGCGAGCTGTCCCTGCCCCTGGTGAAGGTGGGCGGCGTGTTTTTGGCCATGAAGGCCCAGGACTCCGATGCCGAGATCGAAAAGGCCCGGGGGGCCATCGGCCAATTGGGCGGGCGCATCCGGGAGCTTCGGGACTACCCGGTGCCCACCACGGAGCTGGTGCATCGGGTGGTGGTCATCGAGAAGCTGCGGCCCACCCCGGCCCAGTTCCCCCGCCCCTTTTCCAAGATCAAGAACAAACCCCTGCGATAAACGAAGGGAGAGAGCATATGGGTAAGATCATTGCGGTGGTCTCCGGCAAGGGAGGCACCGGAAAAACCTCCTTTACCGCCACGGTGGGCATCGCTCTGGCCAACAGCGGCGCCCGGGTGGTGTGCATGGACTGCGACATCGCCCTGCGGAACCTGGATCTGGCCCTGGGCCTCAGCGACCGGACCATCATGGACTTCAGCGATGTGGTCACCGGCCGCTGTACCCTGGCGGAGGCCGTGGTGCCCCACGAGAAATATCCCTCCCTTTTCCTGCTGGCCGCGCCCCTGTGCAGCCAAGAGCCGGAGATATCCCTGCGGCAGATGAACGCCTTGGCGGCGGCGCTGCGCCGGGAGTTCGACTACTGCCTCATCGACGCCCCCGCCGGCTTCACCCGGGGCTTTCAGTGGGCCACCGCCATGGCGGACAATGTAGTGGTGGTCACCACCACGGACCCCAGCGCCCTGCGGGATGCCCAGCGGACGGTGCAGGAGCTGCGGCGGTTCCCCTCGGGCCGCCTCCACCTGGTGGTGAACCGGGTGCAGCGCAAGCTCCTGAAGTCCCTGCACACCAACATTGACGACGCCATCGACATGGCCGGGCTGCCCCTGCTGGGGGTGATCCCCGAGGACAGCGATGTGCCCTATGTCCTGGGCCGGGGGCTGCCCCTGCGGGACAACAACTACTATGCCTCCATTGCCTATGAGAACATTGCCAAGCGCCTGCGCGGGCGGCATGTACCCCTGATGAAGCTATAACCGACCACCACCTAAAGGAGAACGACATGAATATTGCTCTGATCGCACACGACAACCGAAAGGAACTGATGGTCCAGTTCTGCACCGCCTACTGCGGCATTCTGGCCAAGCACACCCTCTGCGCCACCGCCCGCACCGGCCAGCAGATCGCCGACGCCACCGGCCTGAATGTACACCGGTTTCTGGCCTTCTACCACGGCGGCGGTCAGCAGATCGCGGCCCGCATCGCCTACAACGAGATCGACATGGTGCTGTGCTTCACCGACCCCAACGAAAAGCACCTCCCCGAGGATGTGGCCTATATCACCCGGCTCTGCGACCAGAACAACATCCCCTACGCCAGCAACCTGGCCACGGCGGAGATGCTGGTGCTGGGTCTGAGCCGGGGCGACCTGGACTGGCGTGACATCGTCAACCCCAAGACCAAGCCCTTTACGGCCTGAGGCAGCCCATGGAGACGATCATCCGCTGGCTTACCGAGCATCTCTATGACTACATGGTGCCCCTGTGCCTTCTGTGCCTGTTCCGGCTTTTGATGTGCACCCTCCAGGCCCGCCGCACCGCGGCCCTGCGCCGGAAACTGAAGTTTTTGAGCGTCCGGTCCTTCTTCACCGAGATCGGCTGCTGGCTGGGTATCCTGGCAGGCGGCGCCTTCACCTGCCTTTTGCCCCGGCTCTGGTTCCTGGGCCTGCCGCTGACGGCGGTGCTGGGCACGGTGGGATACCGCCAGGGCAGGAAAAAGGGCATCGCCGCCGACGCCTATTGGCGGGAGGAGGGCAAGCGCCTCATCGCCGAGGCCCAGGCCCGCGGCGAAACGCCCCCGGACTTTGAGGTAAAGACCCACGGCGCCGGCGCCCTCATCCAGGCCATCACCGACGACCACCGGAACCACAGCCGCCAGGCGAACGGCGCAGACAGCGAACATACAGAATACAGCGAAAGCAACGAAAACGAGGAAGTTTGATATGGCAAAAATGACACCCCGGACCCTGTCCGGCTTTATGGAGCTCCTGCCCCGCCCCCAGCAGCAGATGGAGCGCATGATGGACATCCTGCGCCGCACCTATTCCCTCTACGGCTTCACCCCCCTGGACACCCCCCTTATCGAGGCCAGCGAGGTGCTTTTGGCCAAGGGCGGCGGCGAGACGGAAAAGCAGATCTACCGCTTCCAGAAGGGGGATGCCGACCTCTCCCTGCGCTTTGACCTGACGGTGCCCCTGGCCAAGTATGTGGCCCTGCACTATAACGACCTCTCCTTCCCCTTCCGCCGCTATCAGATCGGCAAGGTCTACCGGGGCGAGCGGGCCCAGCGGGGCCGCTTCCGGGAGTTCTACCAGGCGGACATCGACATCATCGGCGACGGCAAGCTGGACATCGTCAACGAGGCGGAGATCCCCGCCATCATCTGCCAGACCTTCACCTCCCTGGGCCTCCGGCGCTTCCAGATCCGGGTGAACAACCGCAAGATCCTCAACGGCTTTTACGCCATGCAGGGCCTCACGGAGAAGTCCGGCGACATCATGCGCACCGTGGACAAGCTGGATAAGATCGGCCCGGAAAAGGTCCGCCAGTGCCTGCTGGAGGACTGCGGCCTCACCGAGGGCCAGGCGGAGGAGATTTTGAAGTTCATCGCCATCACCGGCAGCAACGCCCAGGTGCTGGACGCCCTGGATTCCTACAGCGGCCGCAGCGAGCTGTTGGACGAGGGCCTCTCTGAGCTGCGCACCGTGGTAAAGTACCTCTCCGCCTTCGGTGTGCCGGAGGAGCGCTTCGCCGTGGACCTGACCATCGCGCGCGGGCTCGACTACTACACCGGCACCGTCTACGAGACCACCCTCTTGGATCACCCGGAGATCGGCTCCGTGTGCTCCGGCGGCCGGTACGATAACCTGGCCGAATACTATACCGACCGGCAGCTGCCCGGCGTGGGCATCTCCATCGGCCTCACCCGGCTTTTCTATGTGCTGGGCGAGCAGGGGATGCTGAACCCCGAGCTGCCCACCGCCCCCGCCGATGTGCTGATCCTGCCCATGACCGAGGACCTGGCTCCCGCCATCGCCCTGGCCACGGATCTGCGGGGCCGCGGCGTCCGCACCCAGCTCTATACCGAGCCGAAAAAGTTCAAGGCCAAGATGAGCTACGCCGACAAGCTGGGAGTGCCCTATGTGATCTTCCTGGGGGATGACGAGATCGCCCAGGGGGTGGTGGCCTGCAAGGATATGGCCTCCGGGGAGCAGCTCAAGGCCCCCTTCGACCAGGTGCTGGCCCGCATCCAGGCCGGCCTCGCCGCCAAAAACAGCGGCAAGGTCATCCTCGAACGATAACTTTTGGTAATACTTTTAGTTAATTATACAATTCATCATCAAAGGAGACGAGACATATGATGCAGATGCGCACTCATACCTGCAACGAGCTGCGGCTTTCCCATGTGGGGGCCCAAGTCAAACTGGTGGGCTGGATGGAGAATGTCCGCACCGTGGGCAGCAACTTTGCCTTCGTGGTGCTGCGGGACTTCTACGGCACCACCCAGGTGGTCATCGAGGACGAGGCCATGATGGCTATCATCCGGGACCTGAACAAGGAGTCCACCATTTCCGTGGAGGGCACCGTCCGGGAGCGTGCCAGCAAGAACCCCAAGCAGGACACCGGCGACATTGAGGTGGTGCCCACCAAGATCGAGGTCCTGGGCCGCTGCCGCTACAACGCCCTGCCCTTCGAGATCAACCGCAGCCGGGAGGCCGACGAGATCCAGCGCCTGAAGTACCGCTATCTCGACCTGCGCAACCCCGCCGTGAAGCAGAACATCATCCTCCGCTGCCAGGTGGTGGCCGCCCTGCGGGCCTCCATGACCGACCACGGCTTCCTGGAGATCACCACCCCCATCCTGACGGCCTCCTCTCCGGAGGGCGCCCGGGACTATCTGGTGCCCGCCCGGAAGCACCCCGGCAAGTTCTATGCCCTACCCCAGGCCCCCCAGCAGTTCAAGCAGCTGCTGATGACCTCCGGCTTCGACCGCTATTTCCAGATCGCCCCCTGCTTCCG
>CAKTPM010000018.1 GCA_934591705.1 uncultured Oscillospiraceae bacterium | reverse complement strand
GCGCTCCGTCTGGTGCTTTTCGTTTCGTTCATTGTTTAATTTACAAGGTACACGCTCTTTCGTTCGTTCTGAACTGCAGAACATTGCTATCTTATCACAGCTCGCTACTCTTGTCAAGAACTTTTTTCAAATTCTTTCGACTTTTTTTCGCGGTTCTTTTGTTCGTTCCGAACTGCGGAACAGTTGCTATCTTATCACAGTCGCTTATGTTTGTCAACAGCTTTTTTAATCTCTTTTGACATTTTTTGCGGCCGCGCCTCTCGGTGACAGCTCGGTTAGAATACCACCTCCCCGGGGAAAAGTCAAGGGGTTTTTTCCCTATTTTCCCCTTTTGTTATGACTGTCAAAAGGGGCCCTTATTTCTCCCATGTCCTTTGGCATCTTGCGCACTTTACGCCGATGTGATACAATGCCCCCAGTCTATTTAAGATAAGGAGCACACCCTACATGAAATATCCCTATCTCCTGCTGGATGCCGACAACACCCTTTTCGACTTTGACGCCGGCAACCGCCTGGCCGTCACCGCCGTGTGCCGGCGCTTTGACATCCCCGACACGGAGGAGAGCTTCCGGCTCTATGAGGGCTGCAACAACGCCCTTTGGGCGGCCTTCGACCGTGGGGAGGTCACCAAGGACTTCCTGGTGGTGCAGCGCTTCCGCGACTTCTTCCGGAAGCTGGGCATCGAGCGGGACGCCGCGGCCTGCAACGAGGTGCACCTGGCGGTGCTCTCGGAGAACACCCTGCTGATGCCCCACGCCCTGGAGGTGTGCCGGGAGCTCCACAAGACCCACAAGCTGTACATCGTCACCAACGCCGTAGCCGCCGTACAGCGCTCCCGGCTGGGGAAAAGCGCCCTGGCCCCCTATATCGATGGGGCGTTCATCAGCGAGGAGGCCGGGGCCAGCAAGCCCTCCCGGGAATACTTTGACTATGTCTTTGCCCATGTGGAGGGTCTGCGCCGGGACAACTGCCTGCTCATCGGCGACAGCTTGAGCAGCGATATGCAGGGCGCGGCGAATTACGGCCTGCCCAGCTGCTGGTATAACCCCGATCACCTGCCCCGGCCGGCGGACCTGGACATCACCTATACCATCGACGATCTGCGGCAGCTGCCGGATATCGTATAATTCCCCTTCATGATCAAAAACGACCGGCTTCCAGCCGGTCGTTTTGCTTTATGGGAAAAGGCCCCTCACAGGAACAGTGCGTTTTCGGCGGGGCGTTCATACATGGCCTCCAGCTCGCTCTTATGATAGAGGTAGCCGGGGTCATCATAGTACTTCGCGCCGGTGGGGCAGCCCTTGACACAGGCACAGCACTTGATGCACACGCCGGTGACCTGCGCCGGGTCGGTGGGGTCGATGCTGCCCATGGGGCAGTGGGCGGCGCACCAGCCGCAGCTGCCGCACTTGGCCATGTCCGTTTTGGGCTTGACCTTCAGGATGTTGATGGGGCTGCCGCTGCGGTCCCGGGGGGTATAGTAGGGCCGCACCGGGCTATCGTCCCCCAGGTCCACCGGGGCGGCGGGGGCGGAGGCGGTGAGCCCCCGGATCTTCTGGGCCGTGCGGCGGGCAAACTCGTCCATCTGCGCCAGGTCGGCGGCGTGGGGGCGGCCTGCGCCCAGCGTGGTCGAAAAGGAGTGCTCCCCCACGAAGGCGGCGGCGGCCACGGTGCAAAAGCCGTCCTCCTCCAGGATATTGCGCAGCTCCTTCAGGGAGTCGTCATAATTGCGGTTGCCGAAGAGCACCACCGGCACCGCCAGCGCGCCGCCGCCTATGAGCTTTTCCCGCAGATAGGGCAAAAGCAGGTTGGGCACCCGGCCGGCATAGGTGGGCACGCCCACCACCACCAGATCCTCCGAAGTGCACGGCAGTGCCTCCTGCCGCTCCCGGGGCAGGGTAAAGGAGGCGTCCTTCACCGGAACGGCAAAGTGGGCCGCCAGCTCCCGGGCGATGCGCAGGACGGTTTTTTTCGTGGTGCCGGTGCCGCTGAAATAGGCGGCTATCACGCGCTTGGGCTCCATGACGCTCTCCTCCTTACAGGGAAAAATCCTCGGTTTTCAGCTTGTCGGTATCCAAGCTCACCGGACGCGGCGGCACCCGCTTCAAGGGGTCATAGCGGAAGGCGGCACAGTGGGCGCCGGCGCTCACCACACCTCTCTTGCGGCAGGCCACCTGCCGGTCGTTCAGCGGACAGCCGCGGCTGCAATAGGCGCATCTGGGCTCGATGTTCTTTCGGAACAGCATAGGGCTCCCTCCTTACATCGTATTGCGTTACAGGGTATAGACCTTGATCTCGCCGTTTTCGGCCACGGCGCGTATCTGCGTCACGGGATGCTCAAAGGCGGCAATGATCTGCACCGCCATGGGGTCCTCCAGCTCCTTTTGGATGGTGCGGCGGAGATTCCGGGCACCGTAGGTGAGAGAATAGGACTTCTCCACCAGAGCGTCCGCCAGAGAATCGTCCCAGGTGAAGGAAAAGCCCTTGTCCGCCAGGGACCTTTTCAGCTCCTCCAGCATGATCTCGGCAATGCCCCGGAAATTCTCCCGGGTGAGCTGATGGAAGTAGATGATCTCGTCCACACGGTTGAGAAATTCCGGCCGCAGGAAGTCCCGCAGGGCCTTCATCACCCGCTCGCGGCCCTGGTGGTCGGCATCCTTGCCGAAGCCCACCGCCCCGGAGGCCCGGGTATCGGACCCGGCGTTGGAGGTCATGACGATGACGGTGTTTTCAAAGTTCACCTTGCGGCCGTGGGCGTCGGTGATCTCACCGTCATCGAGAATTTGCAGGAGAATGTTCAGCACATCGGGATGGGCCTTTTCGATCTCGTCGAAGAGCACCACGCTGTAGGGCTTGCGGCGGATCTTCTCCGTGAGCTGACCGGCCTCATCATACCCCACATAGCCGGGAGGGCTGCCCACGATGCGGCTGACGGAGTGCTTTTCCATGAACTCGGACATATCCAGCCGGATCAAGCTCTCCGGGGCGTTGAAAAGGTCGTCGGCCAGCTGCTTGACCAGCTCCGTTTTGCCCACGCCCGTGGCGCCCACGAAGATGAAGCTCACCGGCTTGTGCTTGGGGCTGATGCCCACCCGGTTGCGGCGGATGGCGGCGGCCACGGCGGCCACGGCCTCGTCCTGGCCCACGATGTGGGCCTTCAGGCGGTTTTCCAGCTGGCTGAGGCGGTGGAACTCCTCCTCCTTGATCTTGCTGGCGGGGATCTTGGTCCACATCTCGATGACCCGGGCGATGTTGTCCATGGTCAGCTCCGGAGTGCCCTTGGCCCGGA
Organism: uncultured Oscillospiraceae bacterium; assembly: GCA_934591705.1. GTDB lineage: Bacteria > Bacillota > Clostridia > Oscillospirales > Oscillospiraceae > Vescimonas. The sequence goes on along the minus strand of CAKTPM010000018.1, from coordinate 25,510 downwards.
GGGCCGCTAATTCGTCATTCAGGCGCATCTCCTCGGAGCGCAGCTGGGCGATGCGGGCATAGCGGGCCTCCAGCTCGGCCGGGGTAAACTCCTTGCCGTCCTCCGGCTCTGCGGACATAAGGGTCTCCCGCTCGGTGGTCACGGATTCCAGCAGCTTTTCCGCCTCCATGCGGCGGTTGATGTCCGCATCGTGGAGGTTTCTGTCGGAGCAGGCCTCGTCGATGAGGTCGATGGCCTTGTCAGGAAGGTAGCGGTCGGTGATATAGCGCTCGGAGAGCTGCACCGCCTGGCGCAGCACCCCATCGGGGATGGAGACCCCGTGGAACTCCTCGTAATAGTGGGCGATGCCCCGGAGGATCTTCAGGGTGTCCTCCATGTTGGGCTCGTTGACCACCACCGGCTGGAAGCGGCGCTCCAGGGCGGTGTCCTTTTCGATGTGCTTGCGGTATTCGTTGAAGGTGGTGGCGCCGATGACCTGGATCTCTCCCCGGCTCAGGGCGGGCTTGAGGATGTTGGCGGCGTTCATGCTGCCCTCGGCATCGCCGGCTCCCACGATGTTGTGGACCTCGTCGATGACCAGGATGATGTTGCCGGCCTTGCGGATCTCCTCGATGAGGCCCTTCATGCGGCTTTCAAACTGGCCCCGGAACTGGGTGCCCGCCACCAGGGCGGTAAGATCCAGGAGGTAGACCTCCTTGTCCCGCAGCTTGAAGGGCACCTCCCCCGCCACGATGCGCTGGGCCAGGCCCTCGGCGATGGCGGTCTTTCCCACGCCGGGCTCGCCGATGAGGCAGGGGTTATTCTTCTGGCGGCGGTTCAGGATCTGCACCACCCGCTCGATCTCCTGCTGGCGGCCAATGACGGCATCCAGCTTGTGCTCCCGGGCCCGCCGGGAGAGATTGATGCAGTAGTTGTCCAGGAATTTGCGCTTTTTCTCCTGCTTCTGGCCGCCGGGAGCGCTCTGCTTGGCGGAGGCGCCCTCCCCCTCAGCGGCGGCGGGGGCGCCGTTTCCGAAAAGCCGGTTCAAAAACGGGAAGGTGGCGGTCTTGCCCTCCTCCTCGTCGGCATCCTCGTCCTCGGCCATGGCGGCAAGCTCCTCGGCGCCGCCGAAGGCCTGCATCATCTCGTTGCTGATATTGTCCAGATCCTCCGGGGTGATGCCCATGCGCTTCATCATCTCATTGACCTGAGGCAGATTCAGCTCCGCAGCGCACTTGAGGCACAGGCCCTCGTTGACCGTTTCATTCTTCTCATTCATCCGGGTGATGAACACCACCGCCGGATTTTTTCTGCATTTGGAACATAAAGTGGGACGCATATGGAATTCCTCCAGTCTTTTGTCTTGATCAATCTGTCACTCGACCGATATAGCCCTGCACCGTGGCCCCAAAGCCCACCATCCGGTTGAAAAGCTCCACCAAGCTGTGTCCGGCGAAGAAGGCCAGCAGCTTGGTCTGGGCGATGAGCTCCGGCTTCAGGAGGCGGGTGGCCTGCAGCACCCAGAGCAGCGCATAGAGGGCCAGCAGGCCGCCCAGCGCGCCCAGCAGGGCGCCCAGCAAGCTGTTGAGGCCGCCCAGCACCGGCACCCCCTCGCAGGCGCGGAGGATGGGGCGGGCCAGCAGGCCCAGCAGGGCCCGGGCCAGAATAAAGCTCACGATGTATAAAACCGTATGTATCACCGGGTAAATGGCGCTCCTGACGGCATTCACCGCCGCCGAGGCCCCGGCGTCCACCAACCCCTGGGCCGCACCCCGCAGGGACTCGGGCAGGTCGTTGAGGTCCGCGGCGCCTCCCTGCAGCTTCTGCCAAACGGCGCTCTGTACCAGGGGCTGCACCCAGTCGGTGAGGACGGGCGCCAGATGGCCCGCCGTCCAGGAGGCGGCAAAGAGCGCCGCCACAAGGACCACCACTCCCGCCAGGGAGCGCAGCAGCCCTCTTCTGTAGCCGATAACGGTGGCGGCCAAAAGCAGCACCGCCGTCCCCACATCCAATAGCTTCTCCATGTCGTTTTCTCCTATCCGGCGTCACGGCAGATAGAGCCGCGCCGCATTGACCCCGGCCAGGACGGCGGAGCCGTCAGGCCGCATCATCACCTGTCTCGCCTCGCTGATGCCGGACAGGGCGGCCTCCTGCTGGGCGTACTTATTGTATATGACCAGCCGGTCGCTGTAAAGAACGCCGATATAGCGGCCCGCCGCGCTCAGGGAGAGCACCTCCCCCTCCATCTCCGCCGAGCCCAGGAGCTGCCCCTGGGTATCCACCAGCAGAAGGGTACACTGGGAGCCGGAGCGGTAATGGCTCAAAAGCACCGCCCCGTAGCCGCTGCCCATGACGCACCGGCGGAGATAGTCGCCGCCGAAGTCATACTGCGCGGCCAGCTCCCCATCGGGCTTTACGAAGTAAAGGGCACTGTCCGACACCGCGCAGAAGAGACCGTTTGACCACTGCAGGTCGTAGACCATGCTCCCCGGCAGCTGGCAGGTGGCCACCGGCTCCTCCCGATCCATCCGGTAGAGGACCAGGTAGCTGGAAAAGCCCCCCTCCGCCTGCCCCAGGGTGACGGCGCCCAGATAGCGCCCGTCATCGGAGACCGCGGCGGTCATGCAGAAGCGCTGGGAGGAGTCGAACTCGTAAAGGGGCTCGCCGCCGGCATCGTATACGCACACGGCGGCCTTGTAGCCGCTGCGGTTGGCGGTGACGGCCACCTGATTTTTGGCGTTGAGAGTCACCGAGAGGATCTCGCCGTCCGTCTCCTTGTGCCACAGGACGCCCTTGTCCGAGAGGACATAGAGCTCCTTGCCCCCCACATCGTACACCGCGGCGCACTTGCCGTTATCGGTGACGGCGGGGTCGGTAAAGCGGACGCCCTCGCTGAGGACGGTCTCGCCCTTTTCGTTCTGCATCCGAAGGCGGCTCTGGGACACGCTGATGAGCCGCCCCTCCAGCACCGCGAAGATGCCGGTGGTATCGGTATCGTATTGGTAGAGCACCGCGCAGCCGCTCTCGTCCTTCTGGGCCCGGGCATAGATGACGCTGCGGCGCAGCCCGTCAAAGCTGCTTTGATCCCACAGCAGCACCACCGCCGCGGCGGCCACCACCAGCGTCACACTCAGGAGAAACCAAAGCACGCGCTTTTTGGAGACCCGCCTGCGGTCCTGCACCCGGCGGGGCTGCTCCTCCTGGGTATTGCCCAGGGTGAACTCTTTCCAGTTGTTGGTGTTCTTATCCATTGAGCCGTTCATCCTCATACCATACGCGGGTCAGATATAGCCCTCCGGGAGGGGCCGTGGGGCCCGCCAGGGTGCGGTTGCCGGAATCCAAAATTCGGGGTATCTCCTCCGGGGAGAGCTTTCCCTCCGCGGCGTAGAGCACCGTGCCGGTGATGGCCCGGACCATGTTGTAGAGAAATCCGTTGGCGCATACCTTCAGCTCCAGCAGCTCTCCATTGCGCTGCACCCGGCAGTAGTACACGGTGCGCACCGTGCTCCTGACATTCGTGCCCACGGAGCGCACGGCGGCAAAGTCGTGGGTGCCCTCGAACATCCGGGCGGCTTCGTCCATCACGCGCTCGTCGAGCCGCTTGGGATAGAAATACGCGCGGTTTACATAAAACGGATCCTTGATGCGGGAGTTATAGATGCGGTAGGTGTATTCCTTTTTGAGGCACGAGCCGATGGCGTTGAAGTCCTCGGCCACCTCGTAGGCGGCCTTCACCACGATGTCCTCGGGGATGTGGGTGTTCACCGCGAAGGGCAGGCGGTCCACCGGGATGGTGGAGCTTGTGTGAAAATTGGCCACATAGTGCAGGGCGTGAACACCGGCGTCGGTGCGGCCGCAGCCCACGATCTTGATGGACTCGCCGCAGACCATGGAGAGACCCCGCTCCATGGTTTCGGCCACGGAGACCTCCGTTTTCTGCACCTGCCAGCCGTGGTAGGCGGTGCCGTTGTACATTAAAATGAGCGCGATGTTTCGCATAGGCACCGCCTTTCGGAGTGGTTCAGATACCCAGCTTTTTGAGCACGATGATGCCCGCCGCCAGGAGGATAAAGCCGATAATCACCAGCCAATCGCTGGCACGGTAGCGCAGCACATGCAGGGCCGTGCGGCCCTCACCGCCGTGGTAGCAGCGGCACTCCATGGCCGTGGCCAGCTCGTCGGCCCGGCGGAAGGCGCTGATGAAAAGCGGCACCAAAATGGGCACCAGGGCCTTGGCCCGCTGGAGAATGCTGCCGGTCTCAAAGTCGGCGCCCCGGGCCTTCTGGGCGGACATGATCTTATCCGTCTCCTCGATGAGGGTGGGGATAAAGCGCAGGGCGATGGACATCATCATGGCCAGCTCATGCACCGGCAGGCGCAGCTTCTTCAGGGGCCCCAGCAGGTTCTCCAGGGCATCGGTGAGACTGATGGGGCTGGTGGTGTAGGTCAAAAGGAAGGTGCCCATGATCAGGAGCACGATGCGCAGCACCATGGCGACGGCGGCATAGATGCCCGCCAGGGAGATACGCCGCAGCAGCCACACATCGACGATGGGCTCGCCGCCGGTGAAAAAGAGATTCATGATGGCGGTGAAGGCCACGATGATATAAACGGGCTTCAGCCCCCGGGTCAGGGCCCGGAAGCTGACCCTGGATACCGCCACGCACAGGGCAAGACACAGGATGACGATGCCGTAGGTGATGACGGTCTTGGCGTTGAAGAGGGCTACAATATAAAGGATGACGGCCAGGAGCTTGGTCCGGGGATCCAGCCGGTGAACGAAGGTATCCCCGGGGAAGTACTGGCCCAGGGTAATATCCTTGAGCATCAGCGGCCACCTCCCTTCCGGAGGTTCTCCAGCTCGGCGGCCAGGTCGTCTACCGTGTAGACCGCCGGGTCAATGTCCAGGCCCCGCTCCCGCAGGGCCTTGGCGATGCGGGTGACCTGGGGGATGTCCAGGCCCACATGCTCCAGCTCCGCCGACCGGGCAAAGACCTCCCGGGGGGTGCCGTCCATGAGATTATGCCCGTGGTCCAGGACAAAAATGCGCTGCACATTTCCGGCGATCTCCTCCATGGAGTGGCTCACCATGATCACGGTGTTGCCGGCGGCCCGGTGGTATTCCTGGAGCTGCCGCAGGAGGTTCTCCCGGCCCCGGGGGTCAAGACCCGCCGAGGGCTCATCCAGCACCAGCACCTGGGGCTCCATGGCCAGCACGCCGGCGATGGCCACCCGGCGCTTCTGGCCGCCGGAGAGCTCGAAGGGGGACTTCTCCAGAATTTCACCGTCCAGCTCCAGCAGCTCCGCGCTGCGGCGGACCCGCCGGTCGATCTCCGCCTCCGACAGGCCCATGTTCTTGGGGCCGAAGGCGATATCCCGATAAACGGTCTCCTCAAAGAGCTGGTACTCCGGATACTGGAACACCAGCCCCACCCGGAAGCGGACCTGCCGTATTGCCTTGGGCTCCTCCCAAATGTCCCGGCCGTCCAGATAGATATGCCCGGCGGTGGGCTTCAAAAGGCCGTTCAGGTGCTGGATCAAAGTGGATTTGCCGGAGCCGGTGTGGCCGATGATGCCCACGAATTCCCCCGGCATCACGGACAGGTTCATATGCTCTACGGCATTGCGCTCAAAGGGCGTACCTGCGCTGTAGGTATGCGTCAGGTCGTCAACTCTCAAGATGGCTTCCAATGGTTTATTTCCTCAATTCCTTGATGATGGCGTCGCAGCAATCCTCCACGGACAGGGCCGTCAGGGGCACATCGGCGCCGCTTTTCTTCAGCCGGTACAAAAGCTCCACGGTGTCCGGAGCGGCAAGCCCCATCTCATGGAGCTTCTCCACCTGGGAGAAAACCTCCCGGGGGGTGCCGTCCATGGCCAGGCGGCCGTCGTTCATCACCAGCACCCGGTCTGCGTCCATGGCCTCGGCCATGTGGTGGGTGATAAGCACCACGGTGATATTCTTCTCCCGGTTGAGCTTGTGGATGGTGGAGAGCACCTCCCGGCGGCCCACCGGGTCCAGCATAGCGGTGGACTCATCCAGCACGATGCACTCCGGCTCCATGGCGATGACGCCGGCGATGGCCACCCGCTGCTTCTGGCCGCCGGAGAGCAGATGCGGCGCGTGGTGGGCATATTCCTCCATGCCAACAGCCCGCAGGGCGTCATCCACCCTTTGGCGGATCTCCGCCGAGGGCACGCCCAGATTCTCCGGGGCGAAGGCCACATCCTCCTCCACCACATTGGCCACGATCTGGTTGTCCGGGTTCTGGAACACCATGCCCACCCGGCGGCGGATGTCCAGCAGGAGGTCCGTGTCCGTTGTGTCCATGCCCTCCACATAGACCTTGCCGCCCTCCGGCAGCAGCACCGCGTTCATGTGCTTGGCCAGGGTGGACTTGCCGGAGCCGTTATGGCCCAGCACCACTGTGAAGCTCCCCTTTTCAACAGAGAGCGACACCTCCCGCAGGGCGGGATGCTCTTTTCTCCCCTCCTCCGCCGGATAGGTGAAGGTGAGGTCCTTGGTTTCGATCATAGTTGACATCATACTGTTTCTTTCTTTTGTACTCACGGCCGGGGTCTCCCCCGCCGCCTATTTTCAGCCCTCGCTCTGCCAGCGGCCCGTGGCGCCGCAGGGCAGCGCCATGCCGGAATCCGTGCAGGGCAGGCCCAGCTCGTCCCAGGTCACCTTGCCGCCGAAGCGGTTGCCCACGCACATCTGCAGAATGTAGCCCAGCACGCTGGGGGCAAGGCCGGTGGTATAGCTGTTGAGGATCACGAACAGGGGCTTGTCCGAGAGGACCTGGGCCACCAGCTTCACGAAGGGATAGAGGTTATCCTCCAGCTTCCACACCTCGCCGCCGGGGCCCCGGCCGTAGCTGGGAGGGTCCATGATGATGGCGTCATAGCACTTGCCCCGGCGGATCTCCCGCTCCACGAACTTGGCGCAGTCGTCCACGATCCAGCGGATGGGGGCGTCCTGCAGGCCGGAGCAGCGGGCATTCTCCTTGGCCCAGGCCACCATGCCCTTGGCTGCGTCCACATGGCACACCGAGGCCCCCGCCTTGGCGCAGGCCACCGTGGCCCCGCCGGTATAGGCAAAGAGGTTCAGCACCCGGATGGGCCGGTCGGCGGCGCGTATCTTCTCCATGGCGAAGTCCCAGTTGGCGGCCTGCTCGGGAAAGAGGCCCGTGTGCTTGAAGTTCATGGGCTTCACCTGGAAGGTCAGCTCCCTGTAGCGGATGGGCCAGCTCTCCGGGAGCTTATTTTTGTCCCAATGGCCGCCGCCGGTGCGGGAGCGGCTGTAGCGGGCGTTGGCATTTTTCCAGCCCCGGTTTTTTCCCACCGGCTCCCAGATGGCCTGGGGGTCGGGGCGCACCAGGAGCTGCTGGCCCCAGCGCTCGAGCTTTTCCCCGCTGCCGCAGTCCAAAAGCTCATAATCCTGCCAACCGTCTGCTATCCACATAAAGGGCATACCTCCGCACAATAAATCATTATACACTATACCACTGCTGCCCCCTATCGTCAACTGCAAATCCCCCGGTTCCCTTTTCCTTTTTCCCCGCCCGGCGCACAAAAAAAGTTCCCCTCACGCGGAGGGGAACTCGGTGGATAGGGGGTCATCAGGCGGGCTTCTTTTTCTCGGTATCGGCAGCGCCGGTGACCTCGGAGGGCATCACGGCGGTGCCGGCGTCGATCTGGGCCTGGGTGGCCACCTGCCAGGTCTCGGGATCGGCGGTGTCCTCGATCATCTTGCCCACGATGAGGTAGCGGTGGTTATCGTCGCCGTTCTTGCACACGGAGAGGATCAGCACCTTGTCGCCGTGGACAGGCATATTGTCCTTGTCCAGGCGGGTGGTGCTGTCCGTCTCCTGCCAGAGGGTCTCGAAGAACTGATCGAACACCGCGGGGTCGGTCATGTCGTGGTAGTAGAGGATGTGGCTGGTATCGTACTGCACGCCGGCCACGATCTGGTAGGTGATGCGGCGGTTTTCCTGATAGATGTAGATGTACAGCGGGTCATTGAAGTCATAGCTGCGCATGATGATCTGCAGGCCGCCGAACATGGTGCGGTTTTTCTGGTTGTGGCCGTAGAGCACCGTCACGGGATCATTGAAGTCCAGGCCGTTGCAGGGCTTGGTATTGCCGCTGGAGTCCGTGACATCCTTCTCGGAGAAGATGGTGCCCGGCTGGCTCTTCTGCCCGTCCAGCTTGTGGTCCAGGAAGTACTTGCGGTCGGTGGGGTGCTGAGCCACGGGGTAGCTCAGATCCTGGCCGGTCTCGTCTCTTTCGCCGGAGCCGGGGATGGTGATCCAGGCGTAGGCATATTCATATTTCTTCAGGGTCTCCTCCATGCCCTCCGGGGCCACGATGGGCTCCGGCTCCACACGGGGTTCCTCCTGAGGGGGGTCCTCCACCTCCTCCTGGGGGGTCTTCCCGCAGCCCGTCAGCAGGCAGGCCGTCAGGGACAACAACACCAAAAGAAGCGCGATCAGGCGCTTGGGGACGCTGCTTTTTTTCATCGGTACTCTCCTTTTTCGCAAACGGCAGGAGGCCCCGCCGCAGGATTCAAATTTATGGCACACTACCCGAGTGTGCTCCGCCATTCTACCATACTCCGCCGGAAAATGCAACTCCCAATCCCGCACTCACTCCTTGGTGCGGACATTGATGAACTCCGCCCGGAGCTTGGAATAGAGAATGGTCTGGCTGCTGTAGAGCCCGCAGTAGCCCGAGAGCATGTAGGCCAGGGCGCAGGCGATGGCGAAAAACGCAATGTCCCCCACCCCGAAGATCTCCACCGCCAGCACCGCCGAGGCGATGGGGCAGTTCACCGCTCCGCAGAACACGCTGATGAGGCCCACAGCGGCGCCGAAGCCCGGCGGCAGCCCCAGCCAGGAGGCCGCCCAGCAGCCGAAGGTGGCGCCTACGAAGAAGCTGGGCACCACCTCGCCGCCCCGGAAGCCGCAGGCGATGGTCACGGCGGTAAAGAGGAGCTTCAGCGCCCAGGCCCAGGGCACGGCCTCCCCGGCCATGGCCCGGCCGATGACCGACATACCCGCGCCGTTATAGTCCCCTGTGCCCACGGCAAGGGTGAGAGCGATGATGATAAGGCCGCCGGCAAAGGCCCGGAGCCAGGGGTTCTTCAGATATTTGGCCGCCGCGTGCTCGGTGAGGTGCAGCGTTTTGCAGAACAGGATGCTCACCATGGCGCAGAGGATGGCCAGAGCCACCGTCAGGGCCGTGTTGCGCAGATCCATGGCCGGGGTAGGCACCGTGAAGCGGGTGGGCGGCACATTCATCAGCCCCGCCACCCAGTAGGCCGTCAGGGCCGAGGCGAGGCAGGGGATGAGCCCGGCATAGTATAAAACCCCTACGCTGATGACCTCCAGGGCGAACACCGTGGCCCCCAGGGGGGTGCCGAACAGGGCCGAGAACACCCCCGCCATGCCGCAGAGGGTACACAGGGGCAGCTCCTTTTCCCCCAGGCGCAGCAGCCGCCCGGTGCGGTAGCCGATGCCGCCGCCGATCTGCAGGGCCGCGCCCTCCCGGCCGGCGCTGCCGCCGCACAGGTGGGTGAGCACCGTGGAGACAAAGATCACCGGCACCAAGAGCGCCGGCACATCCGCGCCGAAGTGGACGGACTCGATGACGGCGTTGGTGCCCTTGCCCTCCACCCGGCAGAGCTTATAGAGCCCCACGATCACAAGGCCCGCCGCCGGCAGCAGATAGAGGATCCAGGGGTGGCTCTCCCGCATATGGGTGCCGTAGTCCACGCCCAGGTGGAACAGCGCCCCCACCGCGCCGCCCACCAGGCCCACCAGGCAGCCGATGAGCGTCCATTTCAAAAGTGCCGCGGCGTACTCGGCCATGTGCCGGATGCGGTAGCTGAGCTTCTCCATACCCTTTTCCTCCCGGTGCTTTGCGGATTTACCTGCTTGTTATAACATTTTATCACAGTGCTGTCAAACGCTATTTAAGGACGCCTAAAAATCTTTTAGTCTGACAGATGGATTTTCATATTTAGTGGTTGATTATTCCGTAAATTGGTCTTATACTATTACTCGGAACCACTGATTTTTTCTGAAAATCACCATGAGAAAATTTTTTAGGAGGAACTAACATGAATTACGGTCGTACTTTCAACTTCTCTGCCGGTCCCGCCATGATGCCGGAGCCCGTCCTGGAGGAGATCCGCGATGAGATGATGAACTATCGCGGCAGCGGTATGTGCGTCATGGAGATGAGCCATCGCTCCAAGGTCTTCCAGCAGATCATCGATGAGGCCGAGGCCGATCTGCGGGAGCTGATGAACATCCCCGACAATTACAAGGTCCTGTTCATTCAGGGCGGCGCTACCCTGCAGTTCGCTGCCGTGGCATGGAATCTGATGAAGAACGGCAAGGCCGTGTATGTGGAGACCGGCGCCTGGTCCAAGAAGGCCATTGCCGAGGCCAAGAAGTACGGCGAGGTCATCGTGGCCGCCTCCTCCAAGGATAAGAATTACTCCTACATCCCCGATTGCTCCGACCTGGACATCCCCGAGGATACCGACTATGTCTACATCTGCGAGAATGAGACCATCCACGGCGTGACCTGGAGCAAGCTGCCCAACACCAAGGGTCATGTGCTGGTGTCTGACCAGAGCTCCATGTTCCTCTCCAAGCCCTGCAATGTCTCCGACTACGGCATGATCTACGCCGGCGTGCAGAAGAATGTGGGCCCCGCCGGCATGGTGGTGGTCATCATCCGCGAGGATCTCATCCGCGAGGACATCGACCCCAAGATGCCCGTTTACATGAGCTACAAGACCCACGCCGACAACGGCTCTATGTACAACACCCCCAACTGCTGGGCCATCTACTGCTGCGGCAAGGTCTTCAAGTACCTCAAGAGCATCGGCGGTCTCGAGGAGATGCACAAGCGCAACCTGGCCAAGGCCAAGGTCATCTATGACTTCCTGGATTCCTCCAAGATGTTCAAGGGCACCGTGGAGCCCGAGTTCCGCTCCCTGATGAACATCCCCTTCGTCACCGGCTCCGCCGAGCTGGATGCCGAGGTGGTGGCCGCCACCAAGGCCGCCGGCTACGACAACCTCAAGGGTCATAAGTCCGTGGGCGGTCTGCGCGCCAGCGTGTACAACGCCATGCCCATCGAGGGTGCCCAGGCCCTGGTGGAGTTCCTGAAGAAGTTCGAGGCCGAGCACAAGTAAAAGCAATTGCAAGGGGGGGATGTCTCCCCCTTGTATATCCCCTCTCACATTTAGAATATTTTAAAAAAGGAGAAATTATCATGCGTATTCTGGTTACCGACGGTATGGACAAGAGCGCCATGGCGCAGCTGCGCGAAATGGGTCACGAGGTCGTTGAGCAGTTCTATGAGTCCGAGGAGCTGGGCAAGGCCCTGCGGGACTTCGATGTGGCGGTGGTCCGCTCCAAGACCAAGGTCCGCGCTCAGCACATTGACGAGGCCAAGGGCAGCAAGCTGAAGCTCATCATCCGCGGCGGCGTGGGTGTGGACAACATCGATGTGGACTATGCCAAGCAGAACGGCATCGATGTGAAGAACACCCCCAGAGCGTCCTCCCAGTCCGTGGCCGAGCTGGCCATGGGCCACATGTTCTCCTGCGCCCGCTATCTCTCCATCGCCGGTCACACCATGCGCGAGGGCAAGTGGGAGAAGAAGGCCTACGGCAAGGGCATCGAGCTCCAGGGCAAGACCCTGGGCATCGTGGGCTTCGGCCGCATCGGCCAGCACCTGGGCGCAATGGCCAAGGCCATCGGCATGAAGGTGGTCGCCTTCGATATCTTCCAGGTCCCCGTGGTCTCCGAGCAGCTGGGCATCCCCTATGTGGAGATGGATGAGCTGCTGGCCATGTCCGACTTCGTGTCCGTGCACGCTCCCGCCGTGGACGGCGGCGCCCTCATCAGCGCCGAGAACATCGCCAAGATGAAGGACGGCGTGTGCATCATCAACACCTCCCGCGGCACCAATGTGGACGAAGCAGCCCTGCTGGCCGCTCTGGAGTCCGGCAAGGTCCGCGCCGCCGGCCTGGATGTCTATGCTGACGAGCCCGCCAGCAACAGCGCCCTGTACAGCCACCCCATGGTGTCCTGCACCCCCCACATCGGTGCTGCCACCGTGGAGGCCCAGAAGCGCATCGGTGCCGAGATCGTGGAGATCATCAGCGCCATGTAATTCCCGGTTTCAAAAAGAGCGGGGGCTTTTGCCCCCGTTCTTTTTTGATGTGGGGTCTGCGTCCTCGCGGCACAGCCGCTGCGGTCGGAGCTAAAAATGTGCCACCGGCACATTTTTTTACGCCCCGACCCCACATCGGTGCTGCCACCGTGGAGGACATAAAAAAGAGGGCTTATGCCCTCTTTTTTATGTCCTCATTTGACCCGGCGGATGCGCTCGGCGGCGGCGCCGCCGGAGACGATCAGGGGCACATTCTCCTTGATGATATTGGCGGTATCCAGGCCGTACCACTGGATCTTGGAGCCGGCGGCGTGGCGGATGGCATACTTGGTATTCATGATGAACTCATCGAAGTCCGACAGCTCGGTCTTGGTGGTGACGGACTTGTGGAGGATGCAGAACTTGAAGGTGCCCACCTGGGAGGGGCCGTAGATGGAGTATTTCTTCATCTGGGGCGGCAGCTCCCCGCTCTGCTGGAGGTCCTGGACGATCTGCCGGAGGTAGACATTCACCCGGGGGCTCTTGCGGAAGCCCAGATTCAGCGTCACCCGGAAGATGAAGTCCGTGCCGTAGGTCTTCACCTCATAGTTGAGGGCATCGGGCTCATTGAGTACATTCACGCTGACGAACCAGTAGGCCATGGCCCGCTTGGGATCCTTGTCCAGGATGGAGTAGAGGATGTCCCGGTCGATATAATCCGAGTCCGCCTCCTTGTCCAAAAACACCAGGTTGTGGGCCAGCAGGGGCACAGCTTCATCCTCGTGGAGCTTGCGGAGGTTGGAGATGTAGTCCGGCAGCAGCAGCCGGGTGCTGAAGCGGCCCTCCAGCCGGGTGCCCCGGTGCCACACCACCATCAGAAACAGCAGCAGCAGCGTCAGGAGCACGGTAACATAGCCCCCGTGGCTGAACTTACCCAAGCTGGAGACGAAGAACACCGTCTCCAGGGCGCCGAACACCAGAAGCACCGCCAGGGCCAGGATCCTTTTGCCGTGGATGCGGCCCAGGTATACACTGATGAGCAGGGTAGTCATCAGCATGGTGAGCGTAATGGCCAGACCGTAGGCCGACTCCATCCGGGCGCCGCTGCGGAAATAGAGCACCACCAGGGTGCAGCCGATCCAGAGGGTGCTGTTGACCTTCTCGATGAAGAGCTGGCCCTTGGTCTCCGCGGGATAGCGCACCTCCAGATGGGGCAGCAGGTCCAGGTGGATGGCCTCGGACACCAGGGTGAAGGAGCCGGTGATCAGGGCCTGGGAGGCGATGACCGCCGCCGCCGCGCCTAAGACCACCGCAAAGGGCCGCATCGCCGCCGGCAGCATCATGAAAAAGGGGTTTAGATCCTTCACACCCTGGAGGGCGGTATTGCCCTGATTGGCGATGATCCACGCCCCCTGGCCCAGGTAGTTGAGGATGAGGCAGAGCTTCACGAAGGGCCAGCTGAAGTAGATGTTCTCCCGGCCCACATGGCCCATGTCGGAATAGAGGGCCTCGGCGCCGGTGGTGGCCAGAAACACGCCGCCCAGGATCATGAAGCCCTGCTTATTATAATCGCTGAGGAGGATCTCCACGGCGTACACGGGGTTGAAGGCCCGGAGAATGCCGGGCATGGAGGCGGTGTAGACCGCGCCGGTGATGCCCAGGAACAAAAACCACACCAGCATCACCGGACCGAAGGCGTGGCCGATCCGGCTGGTGCCTGCGTGCTGCATGGAAAACAGCGCCGTGATGATCAAAAGAGTGATGATGACCACCTTTACCTGGCCGTTGCCAAGGAAGTGGGCCATGGGGCCGATGCTGCGCAGACCCTCCACGGCGGTGGTCACGGTGACCGCCGGGGTCAGCACTCCATCGGCCAGCAGGGCGGCGCCGCCCAGCATGGCGGGGAAGATCAGCCACCGGCCCTGCTCCTTCACCAGGGAGTACAAAGAGAAGATGCCGCCCTCGCCGTGGTTATCCGCCTTCATGGCGATGAGGACATATTTCACCGTGGTCAGCAGGGTGATGGTCCAGATCACCAGGGACAGCGCCCCCACGATGAAGGGCGCGTTGGTATTTCCGATGCCGCCGTTGCCCTCCAGCATGGACTTCATCACATACATGGGCGAGGTGCCGATATCACCGTAGACGATGCCGATGGTCACCAGAAACAGGCCGAATTTGAATTTCTTTTTGGTCTCCATGCTCTCCTCCCAGAAAAAAAGCGCCGTGCCGCCGCACAGCGCAAGAAGGCAAAATAAGCCCCGTTCCCCTTCTGCGCTGACGAGATTAGCTGTCGGGTTCGGGGAAGAAGGTCCCCTACCGATGCTGCCATCGGATTCACCCCAAAAAATGGGTCTCCCGCTGCCGCAGGGCGGCATTAAGCGTCCGTTAATCATAGCAATAAAGTGCCAAAAAGTCAATAGCTTCCGCCCTTTTCGTCAGGTTTTACCCTCCCGGCGTGGCATGAGAAAAGGGCACCGCCGGGAGGCGGTGCCCTTCTGGGGCTCTTTTATTCTGCCGGCGGGCTATCCGCCGTTCCCGAAGAGCTGCTTTCGCAGCTCCTCCAGGGCGTCCTCATCCGGCTCGCCCTCGGGCTGGATATAGGGGCTGCCCCCCTCGGGCTGGCCCTCCACCGCGCCGGAGATGCCGGTGTCGGGCTCAAGCTCCACCGTGGAGCCGTCCGCGGTGATGTAGCCGCTGTTGGTGACATACTCATCGTCAATGGCCACCAGATCGGGATAATCGTAGAAGTGGGCCCGGGAGTAGTTGAGCATGCCGCCGCCGGTGTGCATGGTGCAGTATTCCGTGGGGGCGTTGTCCGCGGCGCAGTATTCCGTGGTCACCCGGCTGCCCCGGGGATCGGCCTCACAGGCGGTGGTGGCCAGCATGCCGCTGTCCTGGCAGACGGTGACCTGCACCAGCTCGCCGCTGTTGAAGAAGTTCTTATCCTCCAGGCCCTCATGGATCCGGGACATCACCTTCTGCCACAGCACCGCCGCCGGGTTCACGCCGCCGGAGCGGACCGTGCTGTTGGACTGGTAGCCGCACCAGACAGAGGCGCAGTAATAGGGGGTGTAGCCAGAGAAGTACTTGTCCTTCAGGTCGTTGGTGGTACCGGTCTTACCGGCCATGTGCATGCCGGGGAAGTAGGCGGCGCCGCCGGTACCGCCGGTGATGACGCTCTGGAGCATGTTGTTCATGATGTTGGCCGTGCTGGCCTTCATGGCCGTCCGGGACTGGACATCGTTCTCCAGGATCACATTGCCGTTGGCGTCCTCGATCCGGATGAAGGTCCGGGGCTTATTGTAGATGCCCTCGTTGGGGAAGGCACAGAAGGCCGCCGTCATCTCCTCGGTGGTAACGCCCACGGAGAAGCCGCCCAGGGCCATGTTGCCCATCTGCTGGGAGTCCTCCTGAGTGAGGGTGGTGAAGCCCAGGTTCTCGGTCATGAAATTATAGGAATTCTCCACGCCCAGGGCATTGCACACCCGCACGGCGCAGGTGTTCAGGGACTTGGCAATGGCCCGGCGCAGCGTCACAAGGCCCCGGTAGTCACCGCTGTCATTCTTAGGCCAGGGCTGGGTCCTGTTGCCCAGGGGGAGCAGGAACACAGGGAAGTCGTCGATGGTGGAGGCGGCGGTGATGGTGCCGTTGTCCAGGGCCGGGGCGTATACGGAGATGGGCTTGGTGGCCGAGCCGCAGGGCCGGGTCTCCGTGGCCCAGTTCCAGCAGCGGTCACCCTCCTTGGGGCCGGCGGCGCCCACCATGGCCACAATGTCGCCGTTGGTGGGATCCATCACCGTGATGGCCGCCTGGAGCTGCTCCACGGTGGTCTCGCCGTCGCTGCCGGTGCGGGTGATGGTGTAGGGCAGGTTCTCGGTGTTCTCAAAGACATCCTCCGCGATCTCCTGATACTTCAGGTTCACGGTGGTATAGACCTTGTAGCCGCCGGTGAAGAGCTTATACTCCGCGGTGTCCCGGTCGTAGCCGTACTGCTTCATCAGTGCGGCGTCCACATCGTCGATCATGGCGTCTGTGAAGAAGGAGTTGTTGGCGGTGGAGACCTTCTTGGAGGTATTCTCCTGCTCCAGCTGCTTCACCAGGTCCTTTCCCTTGACGATGCCGTCCGCTCCGACGAAGTTGCCCAGGATGGTGTAGCCATTGGTGAACACCACATCCTCCGCCTTGGCGGCGTCATACTCCTCCTGGGAGATCTTCTCCTGGTCCAGCATGGCATCCAGGATCAGAAGCTGGCGCTCGCGGTTTTTCTCCCGCTGCCACTCCCCCAGCAGGGGGTCGTAGCGGCTGGGGTTGTTGGTGATGCCCATCAGGCTCGCGCACTCGGCCAGGGTCATCTCCGAGGCATCCTTGCCAAAGTACATCAGCGCCGCGGTCTTCACGCCGTAGCACTGCTCGCCGAAGAACACCTGGTTGAGGTATGCCTCTAAGATCTCGTCCTTCTCGTAGCGGGTCTCGCACTCCAGGGCCCGGTAGATCTCGATGACCTTGCGCTTGACGGTGGTCTGGTTGTCACCGGTGGCATTCTTGATGAGCTGCTGGGTCAGGGTAGAGCCGCCCTGCACGCTGCCGCCGAAGAGGGTCTTGGTGATGGCCCGGACAGTACCGATGAAGTCCACGCCGTGGTGCTTATAAAAGCGCTTGTCCTCGATGGCCACAGCCGCCTTCTGCATGTATTGGGGGATGTCCTCTAAATCCATCCAGATGCGGTTGCTGTCGTCCTTGAAGAGGGTCTGATACATCTCCCACTCGCCGGTGTCGGCGTTGAGGGCATAGAGCTCCGTGGCCACCTTGGCCTCGAACTCATCGATGTAGAATTCCACATTGCCCTTCAGGGCGGTGTTGACATATACGCCGAAGATACCGGCGAAGATGGCGCCGGTGCACACCATCACCAGGAGGATGGTGCCGATAACCGGCCACACCCGGGTCTGCTTTTTCCGGCGGCGGGGCGGCAGCTCTCCGTTGGGGCCGCTCTGCGCCTGCTGCGCCCGCCGGGGCCGGTGCAGCTTCCTTTCTATGTTTTTCGCGCCCTGCTGCGCTTTTTCCAAAAAACTGCTGCGACGGGGTCTTCTTTCGCGTTCACTCAAAACAGGGCACCTTCCTTTCTGCGTAGTTTCCGGGAGCGCTCAGTGGGCTTATCGCATAGCACTCCAGTATCTTCGTTATTTTACCACATCTGTCAACAGTTAAAAAGAGTAGATTTTCCGAAAATTCAAATTTCTTCGAGGGAAAAATCTGCCATTCGACCGAAGCCATGTCGAATCGTATCCTTTTTTATCTTTTTCGGCAGCTTGCTTTTTTCTGCAAGGTGAGCTATGATGACCTTGGTTTCCCGAATATGTACAATAAGGAGGTACTTTCTGATGCAGGAGGATTTCGGCCCCAACTTCATTACGCTTACCGATGAGGACGGCAACGATATTGAACTGGAATATGTAGACGCCCTGGAGCACGGCGGCAAGACCTATATGGCCTTCTTCCCCGCCGTGGAGGAGGATGCCGACCAGGAGAGCGAGGATTACGGCCTCATCATCCTCCGCTCCGATATCATCGACGGCGAGGAGATGCTCTCCACCATAGACGATGAAGAGGAGCTCAACCGGATCTACGACCTTTTCATGGAGCAGCTTCTGGCGGATGAGGAAGAGAATTCCTGAAGAGATTTCATAATTCCCCTTTTATTTTCATCAAAAATCTGTTACACTAATAGCGGACGCAGAGATGTGTCCGCCATCAGCGATGTATAAGGACCGTTTTTATCCTGACATTGATTATAGGGGATGTCGGATCAGTATGTGGTTTGCAGGCCTCCCGGCTGCCGTTCGCGGCTGGAAGTTGGAAGCAGTAAAGCAAGCTGGAGACAACCCACCTGCACAAACGGCGCAGGTTATAATCTGGTTCTTATGCATCGCTGTTTTTCTGCCCTTTTGGAGGGTATTTTTGAATTTAAGGTGAATTCCCGCAGAATATGCTTGCGAAACCGGGGAATATCTTGTATAATACCTTGGTACGCTTTTGTATATAAGGTGTCATCACCTATTTTTTTGAGAGGACTGAATGAACAAATGAGTGCATCCCGTGAGAAGAAAAACCGTCAGGATCCGACGATTCAGAGCATCCGCGACGAAAAGACCGCCAAGCAGCAGGCCCAGGCCGCCAAGGACCGCCGCAGCCGCAACCTCTACATCCTGGTAGCCGTTGTGTTCGTGGTGGTGGGCATCGCCGCCTTCCTGGGCAACTCCGGCATCTTCCAGCGCAACACTGCCGCCATGGAGATCAACGGTGTGGAGTACAAGCCCGCCCAGGTGAGCTACTACTACCGCAACGCCATCAACAGCGTGGCCAACAGCTCCTACAGCACCTATTTCGGCCTGGACACCAAGACGGCCTATGACCAGCAGAACATCAACGACACTGCCAAGCTGCTCCTGGGTCTCAGCGATGAGAGCATCGTCACCTGGCAGGACTACTTTATGTACGCCACCAAAAAGACTCTCATCAATACCCAGGCCGTCACCCAGGCCGCCAAGGAGGCCGGCTTCACCTTCACCGATGAGATGAACGCCGAGGTGCAGGAGACCCTGGACACCATCAAGACCTATGCCAAGCAGAACGGTATGTCCACCGGCAGCTACCTCAAGGCCATCTACGGCAAGTACATGACCGTATCCCTCTTCCAGGAGCTGCTGAAGAGCGAGGAGCTGGTGCAGCACTACATGACCAACTACCAGACCGAGCTCACCTATACCGACGATGAGCTGGAGGCCTTCTACGCCGCCGACAAGGAGCACTTCGACCAGGCCGACTACGAGTATCTCTACATCAGCGGCGCCACCGCCGCCAAGACCGATGCCGACGGCAACACCATCGAGGCCACCGAGGAGGAGACCGCCGCTGCCGCCCAGGCCGCCCGTGACTGCCTGGCTGACGCGGAAAAGCGCGTGGCCGCCGGCGAGTCCATGGAGGAGATCGCCAACAGCTATGACAACAGCACCCTCATCTCCTACCGCCATGTCAGCAACGCCACCACCGACGGCACGGATGTGGCCAAGTGGGCCTATGATGCCGCCCGTCAGGCCGGCGACACCACCACCATCGATACCACCGCGGAGGGCGGCGTGCCCACCTACTATGTGGCCCTGTTCCACAGCGCCGGCCGCCCCGAGTATCCCACGGTGAATGTCCGCCACATCCTCATCACCCCCAACGGCAGCAACAGCGACACCGAGGCCGCCAAGGCCGAGGCCAAGGAGAAGGCCGAGACCCTGCTGCAGCAGTGGAAGGACGGCGAGGCCACTGAGGCCTCCTTCGCCGCCCTGGCCACCGAGAACACCGCCGATCCCGGCTCCGCTGCCACCGGCGGGCTCTATGAGAACATCCGCCGGGGCCAGATGGTCCAGGCCTTCAACGACTGGTGCTTCGATGCTTCCCGTCAGGCCGGCGACACCGGCATCGTGGAGACCTCCTACGGCTACCACATCATGTACTTCGTCTCCACCGGCGACACCGCCTGGAAGGTGATGGCCCGGGAGGAGAAGGCCCAGGAGGATGTGGACGCATATGTGGCTGCCCTGGTAGACGGCCTGGAGGCCAAGGAGCTCTCCGGCATGAAGTATGTGGGCTGAGTCACCGTCAGTTTCATAACCCATAATAAAAGAGGGGCCGCCGCAAGGCGGCCCCTTTTCGGAAGGAAGTTTGGCTTTATGAATGAGCGCTTTATCCGCCAGGAGATGCTCCTGGGCGAGGCCGCCATGGAGACCCTCCGCCGCAGCCATGTAGCGGTGTTCGGCTTAGGCGGCGTGGGCAGCTATGCGGCCGAGGCCCTGTGCCGCGCCGGCGTGGGGGAGCTGACCCTCATTGACCAGGACACTGTAGGGCTCAGCAACTGCAACCGTCAGCTCTATGCCCTGACCTCCACCCTCGGCCAGCCCAAGGCGCAGGTGGCCGCCCGGCGCTGCCGGGACATCCACCCGGAGGCGGCGGTACACCCCATCGTGGGTACCTACGATGCCGCCCATCGGGAGGACTTCTTCCCCTGCCGCTACGACTACATCGTGGACGCCATCGACCTGGTGAGCTGCAAGCTGGATCTGGTGGAGCAGGCCCAGGCCCGGGGCATCCCCCTCATCAGCTCCCTGGGCACCGGCAACAAGCTGGATCCCCAGCAGCTGACGGTGTGCGACATCTCCAAGACGACCGGCGACCCCTTGGCCCGGGTCATGCGCCGGGAGCTGCGAGCCCGGGATATCCGGCACCTGCGGGTGTGCTTCAGCCCCGAGGAGCCCCATCCCACCACCCAGCCGGAGACCCCGCCCCCCGGCCGCCGCAGCGTCCCTGCCAGCGTCAGCTGGGTGCCGGCCTGTGCGGGGCTTCTCATCGCAGGCACCGTGGTGCAGGATCTTCTCTCCGGTGAAGGGGTCATCCCGCGGTAAGGTGCCTCGGCAGCCGCCGCCATCCGTTTGCAGCAGAAAATACAGGAAATCGAGAGCCGGGCGGCTCTCGATTTCTTTTAATTTCAGATGACCGCTGTGCCGTCTGCACACAGGAAGAGCTCCACCGGCTTTTGCAGGGAGGCAAACTGCATGGGCGAGAGCACCGCCGCATAGGCGCCGGCGTTGGAGATGCACACCAGGTCGCCGACCTCCAGCCGAGGCAGGTCGATGCCCTCGGCGATGACATCCGTACCGGTGCACAGGCAGCCCACAAGATCCACGGTCTCCCGCTCCGCCCGCTGGGTAAGGGGGGTAAAGGCAAAGCTGTCCCGGCCGGTATAGAGGGGCTCCCAGGGGGTGGGGTTGGCGCCGCCCCGCTCCGCCATCCGGGCCAGAGAGGGCCGCACAAAGCCGTTGAGGGTGTTCTTCAGGATCACAAAGGTCTTGCCGCAGGAGGTCTTTTTATCCAGCACCCGGGTGACATACACACCGTTTTCGCACACGCTGTAGCGGCCGGACTCGATGAAGATGCGGCTCCTGCGCCCGCCGATGGCCTCCCGCAGGATGGCGCTGAGCTCCTCCAGAGCCACCTCCTGCTGGTCCGGGGCATAGGGCACACCGATGCCGGAGCCCAGGTTGATATAGGCAAGCTCCCGGCCCAGTACGGCCTCCACCCGCTCCGCCAGGGCGAACATGCTGCGGTAGTATCCGCCGATGGCGGCGGCGTCCAGCACCTGGCTGCGGAGGTGGACATGGATGCCTGTCACCTGCAGGTGGGGGCAGCGGCCCTGGCGCAGGAGCTCCAGCACCTGGGCCTCGTCGATGCCGAACTTGGAGGGGCCCGCCGGGCCGCCGTCAAAGGAGAAGCCGGGGTTCAGGCGGATGCCCACCTCCAGGGTCCTCCCCTGCCCTGCCGCCAGCTCCTCCAGCATGTCCAGCTCATGGATGCTGTCGGCAATGATGGTGGCCCGACCGGCGGCCTCGGCCAGCTCCGCGGCGGTCCTGCCGGGGGCGGAGTAGTAGATCGCCTCGGGCGCGAGGCCTCTTTCCGCCGCCAAAAGCACCTCCCCCAAGCTGGCGGCATCGGCGCCGAAGCCCGCGCCGAACACGGTGTCCAGCACCCGGGGATGGGGGTTGCACTTGATGGAATACAGAATGGACGCATAGGGGAAGGCGGCCTTCAGCTTCTCCGCCCGCCGGGCAATACCCGGGCCGTCATAGAGGTAAAAGCTGTCGTGCTGCCGCGAAAGTGTGGTCAGGAGCTCCTTGGTGATGGCCATAGTCCGTTCCTCCGTCTATTTATTATAATGCGCCGGGGTCTTTGTGCTACCAGTGTAGCATGTTTGCCGCACGCTGACAAGGGGCAGATGACCCGGAGCTGCCGGCAAAGCGCTCCCTCCACCCTACCGGACACCCAAGGCCGGAGCCAAAGCCGGCGGCCCTGAGAACAGCAAGAAGGATGCCTCCGCGGGATTCCCGCGGAGGCATCCTTGTACACGGATCGGTTAGGTGAGGGCTCAGGGCTCCCCCGGCGCGGCTACGCCCGGCTCTCCTGCTCCTCCGGCGGCATCCAGCGCTTGCCGGCCAGCCGCGTCAGGTAGAGTATGCCCCGGATGCACAGCTCCAGGCACATGGCTGTCCATACGCCGGGCAGCCCCCAGCGGGGAGCGGCCAGCCATGCCAGAGGTATACGGATGCCCCACATGCTGCCCAGGTTGAAGAGCGTGGGGACCAGCGTTCTGCCGGTACCCTGGAACACGCCGCCGGCCACGATGGAGGCGCCGTACAGGGGCTCGGCAAAGGCCTCGATGCGCAGAACCCGGACACCCTGGGCGATGATGTCGGGATCCGGCGTCAATATGGCCATCATCTGCGGGGCGAAGATGTACAGCAGCCCGCCGGTGATGACCATGCCCACCATGCCCAGCAGCACCGTGACCCAGCCCAGGCGGCGCGCCATGCGCCGCCGCCCTGCACCCACGCTCTGCCCCACCAGCATGGACGCAGCGCTCTGGATGCCGTAGGCAGGCATATAGCACAGACTCTCCGCCGTGACGGCAAAGGAGTTGGCGGCGATGGCCACCGTGCCCAGGGGCGCCACGATGGTGGTGGAGGCGATCTGGGCCGTGGACAGGATCACCTTCTCCGTCGCAACAGGTGCGGCAATGCGGAGCATAGCGGAAAGCTGCCCCCGGTCAAAGCGCAGGCGCTCCCCCTTCTGCAGGCGAAGCTCCGGGCTGCGGCGCAGGACAAAATGCAATAGATACAGGCCCACCACCAGCTCGGCAAGGCCGGTGCCCAGGGCGGCGCCCGCCGTGCCCAGTCCCGCCCCCGGCAGCGCCAGGGAACCGAGTCGGACGGTGCCGGTGGGGAAAATGAAGAGGGTGTTAAAGACCACATCCAGCGCGCACATGATCACCATGCAGGTGCCGGGCGTGCGCATATTGCCTGTGGCCTGCAGCTGACCGGCCGCTATATTACTCAGCTGGAGGGCGGGCAGGAACAAGCTGTATACCAAAAAATAGGCGGAGGCGTCCTTCCAGATGCTCTGATCCGCCCGCAGCAGCGCGGGCAGCGGCGTGGACAGCGCCGCCGCCAGCACCGCCAGCACCGTGCTGAAGGCCAGGCACAGCACCAGGGCTTGCTTGAGGATATTGCGCGCCTCTGCCAGGCGGCCGGCGCCCATTCTCTGGGCCGTCAGTACATTGAAGCCCGCCGCCGCCGCATGCGTCAGCTCGCCGAAGAGCCAGGTGGTGGAGGTCACCAGCCCCACCGCCGCCGACTGGGTGGATCCTAAACGGCCCACCATGGCTGCGTCGATATACTGCATGATGATGATGGCGAGCTGTGCCATAATGGCCGGCCAGCTGAGCTGCAGCGTCAGGGCGATCTGCTGATGGGTGTTCAGCGGTGCACCCTTGCGCAGCAAAGCCAGATGATCCGTTTTCAAGGCCATACCTCCAAAAGTGTGTTTTCCCCACTCTACCACAGAATTCCGCTTTTAGCAACTCTCCGTCTGCATACTTTTTCGGATGCTCCAAAGGATTGGCATACACCCGAAGGTACGGCAAAACGGCGCCATCGCGGACGCATTTCCGTGAAAAAAGACAGCTGCCAAAGCAACTGTCTTTTTTCTTGGTGCGCGAGGCGGGACTTGAACCCGCACGCCCGGAATGAGCACTAGAACCTGAATCTAGCGAGTCTGCCAATTCCACCACTCGCGCATATTTTAGGGTGTTTCGTTTCGCACGGAACGAATGTTATTATAGCGGCGCAGGGGTCTTTTGTCAACCCCTTTTTTACTCTTTTTCCAAGAAATCTGCGCCGGGTCCCTCCCCATGCCGCCGGGGGTGCGGCATGGGGAGGAGCGCGGTTTTTCCATAGGGAAGGTCTCTTACAGATCGTTGCGGCACAGGTCCTCGAAGCTCTCCCGGCGCACGGCCACATAGCTCTCGTTCCCGCCCCGGAGCATCACCACAGGGGGACGGCCCAGGCGGTTATAGTTGGAGGCCATGGAGTAGTTGTAGGCGCCGGTGGTGCACACGGCCACGGTATCGCCCCGGCCCACGCTCTCGGGCACCGGGACATTCTCCTGGATGATGTCGCCGCTTTCGCAGCAGCGGCCCACCACGGAGGCCCGGAAGCCCTCGGGCTCGTTCATCTTGTTGGCCACATAGCAGGTGTAGCTGGATTTATAGAGGGCAAAGCGGGGGTTGTCCGGCATGCCGCCGTCAATGGAGACATAGTTCTTATACCCGGGGATGCGCTTGACGGTGCCCACGGTATAGAGGGTCATACCGGCGGCGCCCACAATGCTGCGGCCGGGCTCCATGTGGATCTCCGGCATGTCGATGCCCAGGCGCCGGCAGGTGGCCTTGATGGCCGCCGCTACCTGGGACACCTTGGTGTCCACATCCAGCTCCGGGTCGGACTCCACATAGCGCACGCCGTAGCCGCCGCCGAGGTCGAGCTGGGCGGCCATGTAGCCGTGCTTCTCCTTCATCATGGCGATGAACTCCAGCATGATGGCGGCTGCGCGCTCAAAGATGTCCTCTCCGAAGACCTGGGAGCCCACATGGCAGTGGAAGCCCATCAGCTCCACATGGGGCTGCTGCAGGGTGTACACGGCGATCTCCTCGGCCTGGCCGGTCTCGATGGCGGAGCCGAACTTGCTGTCCACCTTACCGGTGGCAACTTCTTCATAGGTGTGCGGGTCGATGCCGGGCGTCAGGCGCAGGAGCACCTTCTGGCGGATGCCCCGCTTGGCGGCCTCCCGCTCGATGGCACGGATCTCCTCGACATTGTCGGCCACAAAGTAACCGACTTTGTTCTCCATGCCGTAGACGATGTCGGCATCTGTTTTGTTGTTGCTGTGGAAGTAGGCATGGCTGAGGTCGTAGCCCGCCTGGATGGCGGTATACATCTCGCCGGAGGACACCACATCGATGCCCATGCCCTCCTCGGCCATGATGGCGTAAATGCGCTTGAAGCAGCAGGCCTTGCTGGCAAAAAGCGGCCGGGAGCCGGGGCCGAAGTGCTTTTTGAAGGCGGCCTGATAGACCCGGCACTGATGACGGATGCGGTCTTCATCCATCAGGTACAGGGGTGTGCCGTACTTTTTGGCAAGCTCCACGGTGTTCTGACCGGCAAAATACAGAATACCGTTCTTTTCCGTGATATTTTCGCAGATCATGGTGCATATCCCTTTCTGCATAAACTTGTGCGCCGCTCCTTGGGGGAGGCGGGGCTGCGGCTCAACCAAACCGCAGCCCCATTCTCACACGAGGAAAACGCTCTTTCTTTTTACTTATCTCTGCTTTCCGCTTACTGGGCGTTCTTCTTGGCCATGGCGTTCTGGAGCCAATCCTTGCCGTCCACGAAGCGGGAGACGATGTAGGTGA
>CAKTPM010000017.1 GCA_934591705.1 uncultured Oscillospiraceae bacterium | reverse complement strand
CCCACCTCATACACCGGGATGTCCTCGCTGTAATTCTCGTCGTATGTCACCGTGCGGTACGTCACGGAATAGACCTCCGACACGGCGATGCTCAGCTGGTCCCTCTCATAACTGGCGACCACCGGCAGCCCGCCGGTCAACTGGGACATGGCATACCGGGAAATATCCTGCAGCAGCACCTCCGCCGCGTCGCCGCGGCCATCGGGGGCTTGCTGTCCCGCCAGCCGGCGGAGATACGCCTTCACCGTGCTGGGGGCTTGCTGGTAGCGGTGCGCCAGCACGTCCATGGCACCCTCGGCATACGCGCCGTCACCGTTGAGGTAGTACGCGCACAGATAGCTCAGGGGAACGGTCTCCCAGTCCGGCAGCTGCGCCGCACCATACACAATACCGTAATCCTCCGCCTTTGCACTGACCACGCCGTCCTCGCCCAGTATGGGCCACGGGGTGATCTCCGTGAAGTCCGACAGGGCGTCGCCGGGATAGTACGCGATGGAGCCGTCCTCCAGACACGCCTGCAGGGTATCCATCAGCGCCTGCAGGCCCGCGGCGCTCCCCCGCACGGCGTTGTAGTCCGCCGCCACATAGTCCCCGGCGTACACCGTGCCGGACACAGGGGTCTCCCCTTCCGCACCGACGTCCTCCCACCGCAGCCATTCCGCGTTGTCGATGAGTGCCAGCGCCAGATAGCCCCGCCGGGCCATCTCCCGGTTCCACTCCGCGGTGCGCTGCGGCAGCGCGCCTGCAAAGGCGTAGCGCACCACAACGCCGTAGGGCTCCCGCGCCGTTTCCAGTCGGACATAGTATTCGTACTCCACCGGCTTCTCCAGCAGGTATTCCCCGCCCATCTCCGGCATCCCCAGCGCCTCCAGTATCGCGCCCACGGCGGCGTTATCCTCCAGCGGCGTCCGCAGGGAGAAGAGCTTCTCCGCGTCCAAAGTCCCCGTCTGCAAATGGGCGGGCTTCGTCAAAAGGCACGCGCCGATGACCAGCGCCGCGATGACCAGCATCACCGCCGCCCAGAGAGCGGGCTTTTTATAGTGCAGCACATTCTTCACCCTTTCTTTCACCGCCACCTCACCGAAGGCCAGGGGGCACACCGCCGCCATCCTGGGTGCGGCGGCGCAGCTGACCAGCGCCCGGGAATAGGCCGCCCGCTGCGCGGCATCGGCGTCCCGAAGCACCGTTTCGTCACAGGCGTTCTCCATATCCCGCCCCAGCAGGATATACGCCATCCAGAGCACGGGGTTGAACCAGTGCACCGCCAAGAGCAGGAACGCCAGGGGCTTGCAGACATGGTCTCCCCGGCGGATGTGGCAGCGCTCATGGGCCAGCACCTGGGGCAGATCCTCCTGCGGTACCCCGGCGGGCACATAGATGCGCGGGGCGAAGACGCCCAGCACGAAGGGCGTTCTCCAGCGGCTGCAGCGGTAGACATTGCCCTCCACGCGCTCTGCGCGCCGAAGCATAAAGCGCATCCACGCGATGCTCAGGAGCATATATGCCGCCATCGCGCCCATGCCGAGGCACCATATCCACGGCAGGGCCCGGGCCAGCGTATCCGGCGCTTTGCCCGCGGCAGCCGGCGGCTGCGGCTGCTCCGCCGCGCCCGCCGAGGCGGCCTCGCCGGGGGCAGCCGGGGGAATATCCTGCAGCTGGGTCTGCTGCAGCTGCTGATAGGCCCGGCTCACCGGAGCCACCTCCGGCTGCATGCTTACAGGGCTTTTCACCGTCATGCTCACCGGCAGCAAAAGCCGCAGCGCCACCAGCGCCCACAGCAGGCAGATGGCGCGGCGGGATACCCGGCGGCGCAGCAAGAGCCGCACCGCCATCACGGCCAGGGCGATGAGCCCCGCCTGCCAGGACAGCTCTAATACCTTGCCGAACAGATCACTCATGGCTCTCCTCCTCGAACTTGTCGATCATCCGCCGCAGCTCATCGGCCTCTGCCGGGGTGAGCCCCTTGCCGCCTACAAAGGCGTTCAAAAAGCCGGGCAGGCTGCCGTGAAAATTCTTCTCCACAAAGGCCCGGCTCTCGGCCTTCTGCACCGTCTCACGGCCCACCAGGGCCGTGACCAGTGCGTCCTGGGTCCGCACCACCCCCCGCTCCGTCAGGCGCTTGATGACGGTATAGGTGGTGGATTTCTTCCAGCCCAGCTCCTGGGCACACAGGCGCACCAGCTCGCTGCTTTTCACCGGCTCATGCTGCCAGAGTATCTCGCAGAAGCGCAGCTCGCTTTCAAATATTTTTGGGGTTTCCATGGGCAATTCCTCCTGGGTCGAATTCGTTAGACCTTGGCTTGAGTCTAACCGATTAGACCTCCCTTGTCAAGGGGTATTTCTTGCAAATTTGCCGCCGGCATGATAAAATGGGCCCACAAAAACGAAAAGGAGGCGATGGCGTGGACATCATCTATCAGGACAGCCGCATCGTGGTGGTCATCAAGCCCGTGGGGGTGCTGGCCCCGGACGAGCCCGGCGGGATGCCGGAGCTGCTGCGCAGAGAGCTGGGCACCGAGTGCATCCGCAGCGTGCACCGGCTGGACGCCCAGGTCTCGGGGCTGATGGTCTATGCCCGCAGCAGCGCCGCCGCCGGCATCCTCTCCGAGCAGATACGGCACGGGGAGCTGGACAAGGAATATCTGGCCATCGTCCACGGCGAGCCCCCGGAAAGGGGCGATTTGGAGGACCTTCTGCGCCGGGACCGCAGTCTCCGCAAGACCTTCGTGGCCGACGCCCCGGGGAAAAATGTGCGCCCGGCCCGGCTCTCCTATGAGGTGCTGGATCGCCGGGAGGGGCTCTCTTTGGTGCGCATTCGGCTCCACACCGGGCGCACGCACCAGATCCGGGTGCAGTTCCAGAGCCGGGGCTGGCCCCTGTGGGGAGATGGCAAATACGGCACCGACGGCAACGCCCCCATCGCCCTGTTCTCCTGCACCCTGGCCTTTCGCCACCCGGAGGATGGCAAGGCAATGCGCTTTACAGCCATTCCCCCGGAGATCGCCCCCTGGAACCTGTTTTCCCACCTTCTGCGGCCGCAGCAAAAAAAGAGGTGAGCCGATGGCTCACCTCTTTTTTGTGATCTTATAGACCTTGCCCTTCCAGCTTTGCATGGTCTCCGCCGCCCATTTGCGGCCCCCGCCTACAGATTTTTTGACCTCCTCACCGGCATCCGCCGCCAGGCGGCGGAACATGTCCGTGAGGATGCGGCGCTTCTCCTCATCGGCGCCGATGAACTGCTTCAGGAGCGCCGCCTTGCCGGCCAGGCCCTCCTTTTCCAGCTGATCCAGAGAGCTGACCTTGCCCTCCATGCTCAGCACATCGAAGAAGGCGTCGCAGAATTTCTCCCGCTCCTCCGGGGTCATGCTGTTGACCCACTGGCGCACCAGCTCGTCGCTCATTTTGCCCATACCGCTGCGCGCATCCAGATAGACGAAGTGGTTGGCCATGGTCTGCCAGGAGAGGGACTCATGCTGCAGGATGCCCCGGTTGTTGCTGGCAATGACATAGTAGTCCTCGCTGTGCTCCAGCAGCACCCCCACAATGGACTCCTCGGGGATGAAGGTCTTGAGCTTGTGGGCCACCCGCCGGTACTCCGGGGTGTCCACCATGTCCCGGTTAAAGCCGGGGCCATCGTTGTTATAGGCCATGTCCAGGCGGCTCTTCTGCAGCCGCTCCGGCAGGTGGATGGCCGCCCAGGCCGCAAGGTTTCCGCCTTTACTGTGCCCGCCAATGCGTAAGCTCCGACCAGGGCAGCGCCGGGCGATCTCCACGGCATACTCCGTGGCCCGCAGCTGGCTGGGGGTGGCGGAGAGGAAGCTCATGTTGAAGTCCTCCTTCCACCCGGCGATGGAGCGGTCGGTGCCCATGAAGGCCACGAAGACGCTGTTGTCCGCCAAAAGGAAGCTCACGGCGTCGAACTGCATCTCCTTTTCCCCGTCGGCCCGGTGCTCATAGGCGAACATCCGTGTGCGGCCAAAGCGCCGGGTCTGGGCGGCCAGGCGCATCACCGGAAGGTAGGAGAGGGCAGAGAGGCCCAACTGCTCATCGGCCTCGGTGAGCTGCCGGGCCACCGCCTCCAGGGCTACCGCCTCCTTGGGCTCCCGGGTCTGCAGGGCGGTAAAGCGCTGGAAATTGATGTAAGAGATGATGCACAGCACCAAGCTGTCTACCTCGTTGAAGGGATCCTGGTCAAAGGTGAGGTCACCCCGCCAACGGAGATAGTCATATACATCGGTCTTATAGTCCTTTTCGAGCTTTTCCGTTTTTTCCATGGGGTTTCTCCTTTCTCACCGGTCGTTTGAGGGTTTCCTTCTCTGCTGCCAGTATAGCATTTTTCGCCCCCCTTGTCCACGAAATCGTGATAGATGCGGCGGGAAAATTTGAGGCGGACAGAAGAAAAAAATGAGGGGCGGACAGAGTCGTCCGCCCCTACTTATTCACTCTTCACTCTTACTTTTTACTTCCAATCAGCCCGGGGGCCAGGTCATATCCCGGCCGGAGAGCACATGGAAGTGCAGGTGGTGCACGCTCTGACCGGCTTGCTCACCGATGTTGGAGACGATGCGATAGCTCTCGATGCCCTTTTCCCGGGTGATCTGGGCAATGACCTCAAAAATGTGGGCCACCACCGCGCTGTTGGCGGCGCTTACCTCGGCGGCGGAGCCGATGTGGGCCTTGGGGATCACCAGAAAGTGGGAGGGTGCCTGAGGGGCGATGTCATAGAAGGCGAAGCACAGCTCGTCCTCATAGACCTTGTTGGAGGGGATCTCCCCGGCGGCGATGGCGCAGAACAGGCAGTCGTTTTTCATGCTCGGATGCTCCTTTCACAGAAATTGGTTGCGGTCCTCCGCGTATTCATAGCCGATGGCCCGCAGCCGGGAGAGAATGTCCTCCCGGGGTGCGTCCAATGCGGCGCAAAGCTCATCAAAGCTCTCATATTCATCCCGGAGCTTGGCATTGACAAAGCTCAGGAGAATGGCAGGGTCGTTGGGTATCATATCAGCCCAGCTTCTCGGACACGAAATCGTCCACCGCGGCCAGGGCGTCATCCACCTTCAGAAGATCGCTGCCGCCGCCCATGGCACTGTCGGGCTTGCCGCCGCCCTTGCCGCCGCAGATGCCGGACACCAGCTTCACCAGATCGCCGGCCCGGATACCCTTGTCCACGGCCTCCTTGCCGCAGACCGCCAGGAAGGTGACCTTGTCCCCGGCGATGCTGGCCAGAACGCCCACCACAGCGGCGTCCTTATCCCGGAGGAAGTCGCCCATCTTCCGCAGGGCGGCGGCATCCATATTCTGCCGGACGCCGGTGAGGACATGGAGACCCTTGACGGTCTTGGCGGAGGCCAGGAACTGCTTTGCCTCGCCCATGGACGCCTCGGCCTTGAACTTCTCCAGTGCCGCCCGGAGCTGGCGCAGCTCGTTGGACTGCTGCTCGATGCGCTCCAAAAGCTCGCTGGGAGACGCCTTGAAGTACTGGGCGGCACGGATGAGCATCCCACGGTTGCTCTCCATGCTCTCCAGGGACAAGCGGCCCGTGGTGGCCTCGATGCGGCGCACGCCGGAGGCCACGCTGCTCTCGGACTTGATGCGGAAGGTGCCTGCCTTGGCGGTGTTGTCCAAATGCGTGCCGCCGCAGAATTCCATGGAGAAGTCCCCCATCTCCACCACCCGGACGGTCTCGCCGTACTTTTCGCCGAACATGGCCACGGCGCCCTTCTTCTTGGCCTCCTCGATGGGCAGCACCTCGGTGACAACGGGATAGCCCTCCAAAATGGCCTCGTTCACCAGCAGCTCCACCTCCCGCAGCTGCTGGGGGGTGATGGCCTCAAAGTGGGTGAAGTCAAAGCGGATGCGGTCGGGCTCCACCAGCGAGCCCGCCTGGTGGACATGGTCGCCCAGGACTCTCTTGAGGGCGGCATCCAGCAGATGGGTGGCGCTGTGAGCCCGGCGGATGGCCCGGCGGCGCTCTTCATCGATGGCGGCGCAGACGGTGGCGCCCACCTCCAGGTGACCCTGCTCCAGGCGGCCATAGTGCATGAACTTGCCGCCCTTATTCTTCTGTACATCGGTGACCGCAAAGCGCATCCCTTCGGCAGTGAGAACACCGTGGTCAGCGCACTGGCCGCCCATCTCCGCATAGAAGGGGGTACGGTCCAGGACCACAATGGCCTCGGCGCCCTGGGTGATCTCGCCCCGGAGCTCCTCCTCCGCCACGATGGCGGCCACCTTGGCCTCGCAGGCGTTGAGCTCATAGCCCACGAACTCGGTGGCGGGGATCTCCTTGCCGAACTCTACGCCGGCCCAG
Source organism: uncultured Oscillospiraceae bacterium (assembly GCA_934591705.1). Lineage (GTDB taxonomy): Bacteria > Bacillota > Clostridia > Oscillospirales > Oscillospiraceae > Vescimonas. The sequence goes on along the minus strand of CAKTPM010000017.1, from coordinate 28,553 downwards.
CCCAGGTCGCCCAGGGCCTTGCGGGCCTCCCGGGCCCGCTCCTTCTGCTCCTGCATCAGCCGGCGGAAGCCCTCCTCATCCACGGTGAGACCCGCGTCCGCCGCCATCTCCATGGTCAGGTCGATGGGGAAGCCGAAGGTATCGTAGAGCTTGAAGGCGTCGCTGCCGGAGAAGGTGGTCTCGCCCTTTTCCCGGTGGGCGGCGAGCATTTCATCAAAGATGCGCATGCCGCCGTCGATGGTCCGGGCAAAGCTCTCCTCCTCGGTGCGGATGACCTTGGTGATGTAGGTCTGCTTTTCCCGCAGGTCGTGGTACTGGCACTCGTTCTCATGGATGACGGTATCCACCACCTGATAGAGGAAGGGCTCGTTGACGCCCAGGAGCTTGCCGTGGCGGGCGGCCCGGCGCAGCAGGCGGCGCAGGACATAGCCCCGGCCCTCGTTGGAGGGCAAAATGCCGTCGCAGATCATGAAGGTGGCGCTGCGGATATGGTCGGTGATGACCCGCAGGGACACATCCCGCTCGTGGCTCTCGCCATAGTGGGCGCCGGTGAGCTGGGAGACCTTGTGGGTGATGTTCATCACGGTGTCCACATCGAAAAGACTGTTGACATTCTGGCTCACCACCGCCAGGCGCTCCAAGCCCATGCCGGTGTCGATGTTCTTCTGCTTGAGCTCGGTGTAGTTGTTGTGGCCGTCGTTGTCGAACTGGGAGAAGACATTGTTCCAGACCTCCATGTAGCGGTCACAGTCGCAGCCCACGGTGCACCCGGGCTTGCCGCAGCCGTACTCCGGGCCCCGGTCATAGTAGATCTCCGAGCAGGGGCCGCAGGGGCCGGAGCCGTGCTCCCAGAAGTTATCCTCCTTGCCGAAGCGGAAGATGCGCTCCTTGGGGATGCCCACTTCCTTGTTCCAGATGTCGAAGGCCTCGTCATCCTCCAGATACACGGAGGGATAGAGCCGATCCGGCTCCAGGCCCACCCATTCGGGAGAGGTGAGGAACTCCCAGCTCCAGGCGATGGCCTCATGCTTGAAGTAATCGCCGAAGGAGAAGTTGCCCAGCATCTCGAAATAGGTGCCGTGACGGGCAGTCTTGCCCACATTGTCGATATCGCCGGTGCGGATGCACTTCTGGCAGGTGCATACCCGGCGGCGGGGGGGCTCCTCCTCGCCCTTGAACCAGGGCTTCATGGGGGTCATGCCCGCGTTGATGAGCAGGATGGACTTGTCGTTCTGGGGCACCAGCGAAAAGCTGGGCAGGCGCAGATGGCCCTTGCTTTCAAAGAACTTCAGGAACATTTCCCGCAGCTCGTTGAGGCCGTAAACGGGATGGCTCATAGTGTTACTCTCCTTTATGATAAATTTTTTGATGACCATAGAAAAATAAAAAAGACCCTCCCCCTACTCATAGGGGCGAAGGTCAGCTTCACGGTACCACCCTAATTATCCCCTTGCGGGGCATCTCGGACATCCTGTAACGGGGATGGGACGGATCACTCCTCGTGACCGGCTCGGAGGCGGCTGCGGTACGCGCTCTCCCGCGGGGCTCTCACCTCCCCCCGCTCGCTTGGCGGCGCGGCGTAACGCTCTTCTCGTCACTGCCTTTTCCTATAATGTGGCTATTTTATCACAAACCGCGGCAATGTCAACACAAAATTTCTGATATCTTTCTTCTTGCCTTTCCCCGGCGCCGTGTTATACTGATAACCGTTACGACATTGCTGTTTTTCAGAGAAAAGAGGGGTCTTGGCATGGAAAAGCTGTCCCGAAATGACCATATCGACCTATACCGCCACCTGGCCTTCTGCGTGGTGGGCGGCTTTTTCGGCTGCTACGCGGTGCTGGTCCACGGCGGCATCATGGGCAATGCCCAGACGGTGAACCTGCTGGAACTTCTGCTGGATGCCCTGCGGGGCGACCCCGTCGCCGTGGCGCTGCACCTCGGAGCCCTGGCCCTCTATGTGCTGGGCACCATGCTCACGGCGGTGCTGCCCCACCTCTTCGGCTGGGACATGCACTACCTCTCCCCCGCCGTCACCGCCGCGGCGGCGGTGATCATCGCCTTTTTGCCGCCGGAGCTCAACGCGGTGGTGGCCCTCTATCCCATCTTCTTCGCCATGAGCATGCAGTGGAGCAGCTTCGGCGGCGCCCGGGGCTTTTACAGCGCCACCATCTTCTCCACCAACAACACCAAGCAGGCCTCCCTGGCCCTGGCCAACTACCTATGCGACCGGGACCGGGCGCACCTGCACAAGATGCGCTTTTACCTCCTTACGCTTCTGTGCTTCCACTTGGGGGCGGCCTGGGCCTTCGGCGCCGTGACCCTCTGGAACATCCGGGGCGCCCTGGGGGTCATTCCCTGCATCGGCTGGGCGCTTTTCCTGGCGGTGTGTGAGCGCCGCCACGAGGCGCTCAGCCAGGAGCCGGAGGAGCCAGCGGCGGACAGCGCCGCCCACCCTGAGAGCCGGGCCTGAAAAGGAAAAGAACAGAGCGGACTTCGAGCATTTTCTCGAAGTCCGCTTCTTTTTTTGATCTACTGTGCGCTCAAATCCACCGCGTGGCGGATAAAGCTCATGGGCGGCACCGCGCGGGGCAGCTTCATGGAAAAGCGCATCTGGGGCGTTTTCGGCTCCGTCAGCCGCTCTCCCTCCAGGGTCTCCATGACAGGTGCTGTAAAGGCAAATGGCTTGCAGTCCGGCCCCACCAGCTCCAGGGTGTCCCCGGCGGCAAACTTGTTCCGCAGGGAGAGGACGGCGCTGCCCTCCGGGCCGCAGGTCTCCACCACGGCGCAGATCTGCCAATCGCGGATGTACCGGGAGCTTTCGTAATACTGCCCGGGCTGGCCGTAGAAAAAGCCGGTGGCATAGTGCCGGTGGCTCACATGCTCCACCTCGTTGCGCCACACGGGGTCGGCCTCGCGCCCTGCGGCGACATCGTCCAGCACATGGCGGTACGCGCCGGTGACGATGGCGGCATAGTAGGCGGACTTGGCCCGGCCCTCGATCTTCAGGCAGTCCACCCCGGCGTCCATGAGGTCGTCTAAGTGGTCGATCATGCACATATCCCGGGAGTTCATGATATAGGTGCCCTTTTCATCCTCGAATACCGGGAAGTATTCCCCGGGACGCTTCTCCTCCATGAGGGCGTATTGATAGCGGCAGGGCTGGGCACAGGCCCCACGGTTGGAGTCCCGGCCGGTCATGTAGTTGCTCAAAAGGCAGCGGCCGGAATAGCTCACGCACATAGCCCCGTGGCAGAAGGTCTCGATCTCCAGCTCCGGGGAGACCCGGGCCCGTATCTCCCGGATCTCGTCCAGGGACAGCTCCCGGGCCAGCACCACCCGGCTGGCACCCAGGTCATACCAGGCCTGGGCCGCGGCATAGTTGGCAACGGACTGCTGGGTAGAGATGTGCCTCTGGCAGTGCGGGGCATAGCGCCCGGCCAGGGCAAAGGCCCCCAGATCCGCCAGGATCAGCGCGTCCACCCCGGCGGCGTCCAGCCGCTCCAGGTGGGCGGGCAGGCCGTCCACCTCCCCATTCCGGGGCATGGTGTTCACGGTGCAGTGGACCTTCACGCCGTGGTCGTGGGCGAAGGCCACCGCCCGGGGCAGCTCCTCCGGGGTGAAGTTCCCGGCAAAGGAGCGCATGCCGAAGGAGGTGCCCGCCAGGTACACCGCATCGGCGCCGTAGAGCACGGCCATTTTCAGTTTTTCCATATCCCCGGCCGGGGCCAGGAGCTCGGGCTTTTTTCTTGCGTTCATCAGGAATAGATGGGCTGATACTCCGAGGAGTTGGTGAAGCTCAGGTGGGAGTTGAAGTCGGTGAAGAAGTGGGTCTTATCATCCTTGCCCAGGGCGAAGAAGTAGTAATCCGTATCCGCCGGGTGCAGGGCGGCATAGATGGCGCCGGCGCTGGGGCTGCAGATAGGCGTGGGGGTGAGACCCTCGTGCTTATAGGTGTTATAGGTGCTTTCGATCTCGGTATCGAAGGTGGGCACCCCGTCCTTCTTCATGACATAGTTGATGCTGGAGCAAAGCTGCAGGCAGCGGCCGCCCTTGTTGGCATCCGGATGCTCCAGGCGGTTGTGCAGCACGGAGCTGACCTTGGCCCGCTCATCGGGATCGGCGGTGGCCTCCTTTTCGATGAACGAGGCGATGGTGATGATCTCCTGCATGGAGTAGCCGGAGTTTCCGATGGCGGTCATGGTCTCGCCGTCCATGTGGTTGACAAAGCCCACCAGCATGGTCTCGATGTCGTACACGGCGGATTTATGGGGGTTGAACTCGTAGGTGTCCGGGAAGAGGTAGCCCTCCATGCGGTCGACGCTGCCGATGAGCTCATCATCGAGGAAGGAATAGTCCTCATAGGGGAAGTTGGCGCAGGCCTCCTCCAGCTCCGCCTTGGTGGAGATGCCGTTTTCCACCAGGAGGTCGATGACCTCCCGGACGCTCATGCCCTCCACGATGGTGACCTTCACCAGGCCCTCCTTCTCCAGGCGTTCGCGATCATAGTCGTGCATCTTCCAGATCAGCGCCCGGTAGTCCATGTCGGAGTTGAGCTCGTAGGTGCCGGGGTCGATCCACTTTTTGGCGTGGAAGACGCCGCTGGTCATGTTGAAGAACCAGCGGTAGCGGATGAGGCCCTCCTCCTTGAGCTTCTTGGCCACATCCCGGACGCTGTCGCCCTCCTCCACGGTGAGGTCGACCACCTTATAGTCCTTGTTCAGCGAGCACATATCGCTGAAGAGGAGCCAGCCGACCCCCGCCAAAAAGCAGGACACCAGCAGCACGCACAGCAGGTACACCCCCGTGCGGCGGGGGTTTCTCCTTTTGCGTTTTTTACCGCCGTTTCTGGCCGCCGCTGCCCGGCGGACCTCCTGGGCGTCATAATAAGTAGTTTCGTACTGACGATCTTGCTGCGACATTTTCTTATATTCCTTTCCTTACAGCAGGTCCCGGAGCTTTTCCATGACCTCGCCGTGAATGTCCTCCACCGTGCGCAGGGCGCCGCCCCGGGCACAGCTGATACGCTGCCAGCCGCCGTAGTTTACCACGAACTCGGCGTTCTCCCGGCAGCGGCGCAGATACCCCTCGTCCCGCTCGTGGATATCGGCCCGGGTGTGGGTGGCCTGCTCGCGCCGGCGCATCATCCGCTCGGTGAGCTCCGTGGGCACATCCAGGTAGAGCACCCTTGCGGGGGCGGGCAGCCCCAGGAGCCGGTATTCAAAGTCGAAGAGCCAGTCCAAATAGGGCTTTCGCTCCTCCGGCGGCAGCTTGCTGCACTGGTGCACGGCGTTGGAGGTGGTGTAGCGGTCGGCAATGACCAGGCCGCCCTGCTCATAAAAAGCGCCCCAGTCCTGCTTATAGCTGGCGTAGCGATCCACCGAGAAGAAGGCGGAGGCGGCGTAGGCATTTACATCGCCGGGGCGGCTGCCGAAGGCACCCTGAAGGTAGAGCCGCACCAGGGCGGAGGATTCCTCCCCATAGCGGGGGAACTCCAGGCGCTTGTAGGGGATGCCCCTTTTTTCCAGCTCGGCGCACACAAGCGCCGTCTGGGTGGCCTTGCCGGAGCCGTCAGTCCCCTCGAATACGATCAGCCGTCCCTGCATAGTATCTCCTTCCCTTCCGATGGTCATACGCCTGTATTTTACCACGGCCTTCCGGATTTGTAAACTATAAACCGCCGATCAGGGGGCTTTGGTGTGAAAATGCCTCCCGCCGGCTTGACGCCGGGGCGGCTCCTGAGGTATCCTATAGACAAGAAAGCCCGCCCTCCGGGCGGAGAAAGAGGAACCGCTGTGAACTACCTGTTTGTCATTGACTACCAAAAGGATTTTGTAGATGGGGCCCTGGGCTTCCCCGGCGCCGAAAAGCTCGACGCCCTCATCGCCGCCCGGGTGCGGGAATACGGCCCGGGCCGGGTGTTTTTCACCCAGGACACCCATGGCGAGGACTATCTGCAGACCCGGGAGGGCCGGCACCTGCCGGTGGTCCACTGCGTCCGGGGCACCCCGGGCTGGGAGAACTACGGTCTCACCGGGCAGGCCCTCCGGGAGGTGGGGGCCGTGGGCATCGAAAAGCGCTCCTTCGGCATGGATCTCGCCGATCCCGCCACCCTGGCCAAGCTCCCCCGGGAGGCCGGGCGCATCGAGCTCTGCGGCCTTGTGAGCAGCATCTGCGTGCTGAGCAATGCCGCCGTGCTCCAAGCCCACTATCCCCCGGCGCAGCTCACCGTGGACGCCCGGCTCACCGGCAGCTTCGACCCCGCCATGCACAAGGCGTGCTTAGACCTGATGGAGAATTCCCTGCAGGTGGAGGTCACTCACCGCTGACGGGGCCCTCCGGCAGACGGCCGCATAAGGACAAAAGCGCCCCGGCGCGCAGGCAAAACGCGCCGGGGTGCTTTATCTGTTCAGAGCGGCCTCAGTCCAGCTTCAGGTCGCCCTCCTTGATCCAGCCCAGGCGGCGGGACGCAAGGCCCAGCAGCCAGCAGATCACGGCGGGCAGCACGATGCAGACAAGGGCCAGGCCCAGCCAGTCCATGACGCCGGGCACGATGGGTGCCGCGCCGTTGGTGGGGGCCACCCAGCCCGTCCACACGCCGATGAGGCCGCACAGGCCGCAGGTGCCCATGCCGGAGTTCACGGCGGCGCCGTTCATCTCCAGCTTAAAGAGGCAGGTGGCGATGGGGCCGGTGATGGCGGAGGTGAGGGTGGGGGCGATCCAGATCTTGGGGTTTTTCACGATGTTGCCCATCTGGAGCATACTGGTGCCCAGGCCCTGGCTCACCAGGCCGCCCCAGCGGTTTTCCCGGAAGCTCATCACGGCAAAGCCCACCATCTGCGCGCAGCAGCCCGCCACGGCAGCGCCGCCGGCGAGACCGGTCAAGCTCAGAGCCGCGCAGATGGCGGCGGAGGAGATGGGCAGCGTCAGAGCCACGCCCACAATGACGGATACTAAAATGCCCATGAAGAAGGGCTGCAGCTCCGTGGCCCACATGATGACCCGGCCCACCCAGCTGGCGCCGGCGCCGATGGGGGCCGCCACCAGCCACGAGAAGCCCAGGCCCACCAGGATGGTGACGATGGGGGTCACCAGGATATCCACCTTGGTCTCCTTGCTGACGGCCTTGCCGCACTCGGCGGCCACGATGGCCACGATGAGCACGGCCAGGGGGCCGCCGGCGCCGCCCATGGCATTGGTGCCGAAGCCCACGGGCACCAGGGAGAAGAGCACCATGGCCGGGGCCTGCAGTGCGTAGCCGATGGCCACCGCCATGGCGGGGCCCACCATGGCCGAGGCAAGGCCGCCGATGGTATAGCTCACCGCGGCGTCGCCCTTGCCCACGGTGGCCACGATGCTGTTGAGAAAGCCGATGTGCAGCTGGCTGCCCAGGGTGTTGAGGATGGTGCCCACCAGAAGCGTGCAGAACAATCCCTGCGCCATGGCGGCCAGCGCGTCGATGCCGTAGCGCTTGAGCGATATTTCAATGTTTTTGCGTTTGCAGAATGCTTTGATCTTTCCCATGAGTTTTCCCTCATACATAACAGATTGGCCATGTACGGTGACACAGCCACCGCCATTGTACAACTTCCCGCCCGTTTGTCAAGCCGGCTTGGACTTTTGCGGAAAAATTCATCGATTTTCCCCACTTTTTGTATATATTTTTCTTTTTATGTGGCACTGTGCTGTACCCTCCGGCCGACCTGTCTCCCCCCTGCTCCGGCCCAAGGGCAGAGAAAACCGGCAGGCGCGGCCTGCCGGTTTTTACTGATTTTCTCTCAATGGGCCTCCGCCGGGGCCCGGCGGCTCTGCCGCACGGTGAAGACCGTGTAGAGGATGACCCCCAGCCAGATGAAAAGAAAGCTCACCAGCTTTTCCCGGGTCATCACCTCGCCCATGATGAGACTGCAGAGGATGGAGAAGGTGGGGCTTGCATACTGGCAGATGCCCGCCGTGGTCAGGGGCAGGTTCCGCACGCCCACGGAGTAAAACAGCATGGGTGAGCAGGTCACCAGGCCCGCCCCCACCATCAGCAGCAGGCGCAGCGGCGTAAGGCCGCCGATGCCATCATCCCCCATACGGAAAAAGGCGATGAACAGCAGTGCAAGGGGGGCCATCATCACGATCTCCATGGTGGTGGACACGATGGAATCGATGACCATGCTCTTTTTGATGGCGGCATACACCGCGAACATCCCCGCCAGGGAGACGGTGACCATAGGCACCCCGCCGAAGCCCCGGGCAGATAGCACGATGCCCACCGCCATGATCGCAAGGATGACAAAATGCTGCCAGTAGATCTTCTCCTTAAAGAGCAGGGCCCCCAGGAAAAAGACCACCAGGGGCTGGATATAGTACCCCAGGGAGCACTCCATCACCCGGCCGTTGGTCACCGCCCAGAGGTAGACGCCCCAGTCCCCCAGCAGCAGCAGGGTGGCGGGTATCTCCCGCAGGAGGATCTTTTTATCCCGGAAGGCGGCAGCCAGCTGGGGGAGCTTGCCTTGTATTTTCAGCAGCGCAAGGCAGGCCGCCGCGGCCCAGATGATGCGGCTGGCCAGCATGAAGAAGGTCTCCATGCCCTGGCAGAGATACCAGTAAAGGGGCTGGAAGCCCCACAGGGAAAAGCAGGCGGCCATGGCCCACAGGCCCTTTTTGTAATTATACTGTGCCAAGGACAACTCCCCCTTTACAGAAAAAGCACAGGATGGTAGAATTTTGATACCGCCAAATTTTAGCACCCACCAGCGGAAATAGCAAGTGCGCATTTAGGAGGTTTTTCCATGCTGATTTTTGATATGGACGGCGTTTTGACGGATTCCAACGGTGTTTGGAGGGATGTGGACGAGGCGTTTTTGGCCAAGCGCGGCATGGCGTATACCCGGGAGTACTATGAGGGCGTGGCCCACACCGTCTTCCCCCTGGCGGCGGTATTCACCAAGGAATACTGCCAGCTGGAGGAGTCCACCCAGGAGATCATGGACGAGTGGATGGAGATGGCCGGGGATGTTTATGCCGCCCGGGTGCCTCTGAAGCCCCATGTCCGGGACTATTTGGAGCATTGCCGCCGGGCCGGGGAGCGGATGATCGTGCTCACCAGCGCCGTGCCGGAGCACTGCCGGGCCGCTCTCACCCGCTGGGAGCTTCTGCCCTACTTTGAGCGGGTGTTCTTCGCCCAGGAGCTGGGGCTGGACAAGCGGGAGAGCACCGTCTACAAGAAGGTGGCGGCCCTGATGGGGGTGGCCCCCGGAGATTGCACCGTGTTTGACGACTCCCTGGCCGCCTGCCGCAGTGCCAAGGCCGCCGGGATGCAGGTGGTGGGGGTATACGACCCCTTCTTCGATGCCACGGAAAAGGACATGCGGGCGGTCTGTGACCGCTTCATCACGGACTTTTCCCAGCTTCTTTGAAAATATGTGGGGGGCGGCTGCATCTGCGGCCGCCCCCCTTTTCGGGTAACAGGGAACAAGGACTCAAAGAGAGAAAATGCTTTGCACTTACTTGTCGTAGCTGCCTGCCAGAACGCCGCAGATGAGATTCAGGTCGATGAAGGTCAGGAAGCCCAGCAGAAGACCGGTGACCTTGACCACGGGGTTGAACTGATGCATCAGCAGGGATACGAAGGTACCCAGCACCACCAATGTCAGGAGCACCGCGAGCACCACAGCCGTTTTCTTGTTCATAGCAAAAACTCCTTTCATTTCTCTATATTTGATGTTTTTTGCTCTTGCTTTTTGTACCTCAAATATAGCGCGGTTTTTGCCATTTGTAAAATACGCGAAAACTAAATTTGTTATAGCTTTATCCTATATCTCATGGGTCTGCCGGTAGGTCTCGGCGTAGTCCTGCATGGCCTGGATGTAGGCCTGGGCCATGGGGCTCAGGAGCATGCTGCGCCGCACGATATACCCCAAGCTGATCTTCCGCTCGGAGCGGAGCTTCAGGGATACATAGGGGTACTTCTCCGTGCCCTCGGCATCGTTGAGGCCGCTGCCGGCCTGGTAGGCGTTGAGGGCCAGGGTCAGGTCGTTGGCGGTGGCCCGGTCCCGGACCAAGATGTGCCGGGGGGTCACCGCCGGCATGGAGATGTCCTCGGAGAAGAACAGGGCGTTGTGCCGCCCCTGCTCGAAGGACACGCAGGGATAGGGCAAAAGATCCTCCTCGGTGACCTCCCCCTTGTGGGCCAGGGGGTGGTTCATGCTGACATACACCGTGGAGGGCTTCTCCGCCAGCTCGGTGTACGCCAGGTCGTATTCCCGGAAGAGCCGCCGCAGCACCGGGGCGTTCTCCTCCGTCACCAGCAGCACCCCCACCTCGCTGCGCAGGCGGCCCACATCCTCGATGACCTCATAGGTGGTGGTCTCCCGGAGGGTCACGCTGTAGGTCTCGCCGCCTAAGTCCCGGAGGACCTTGGCGAAGGCCTGGGAGGCGAAGCTGTAGTGCTGGGAGGACACGGAAAACGCCTGGCGGTGCTGGGAGCGGGTGCCGTAGCGCTGCTCCAAAAGCTCGGCCTGCATCAGCACCTGCCGGGCATAGCCCAAAAACTCATCGCCCTCCCGGGAGAGCACCACCCCCCGGTTGGTGCGCAGGAAGATGGTGATGCCCATCTCCCTTTCCAGCTCCTGAATGGCGGCGGTCAAACTGGGCTGGGAGATGAACAGCGCCTTGGCCGCGCCGCTCACGGTGCCCGCTTCCGCCACGGCGGTGACATAGCGCAATTGCTGCAGGGTCATGGGGCTCCCTCCTTTTCCTCCTTAAAATGTGCCGATGGGGATGGTGCCGTCATCGGCGCCCTTTTCGATGGCGAGAATTTCCACATAAAAGCTGCGGCCGTTTTCCATCACGGCCTGCACCCGCTCCCCCACCCGGCGGCCCATCACCGCCTTGCCCACCGGGGACTCCTTGCTGATGAGGCCCCGGAGGGCGTCCTGCCGGAGGGTGGTCACCAGCTGGATGCGGCGGGTGGCGCCGGTATTCTCCATGCGGATATCCACGAAGTCATAGAGCCCCGCCGTGTCGGCGGCGGAGTTGTCCTCGATGACCCGGGCGGTCTTGATCATCCGCTGGAGATAGCGGATCCGGGCGTCATTGCGGTTTTTCTCCTGCTTGGCTACCTTATATTCATAGTTCTCGCTCAGATCGCCGAAGGCCCGGGCCGTCTGCACCTCCTCGATGAGCTGCGGCCGCAGCACCTGCACCCGGTGGTCGATCTCCTCCTGCATCTTCTGCAGGTCGCTTTTTGTCAGTTCGTCGTACATGCTTCATTCCTCCATTGCCGCCCGCAGGCGCAGAAGCGCCTCGGGCAATTTTTGCAGGTCCATGCCGGAGTAGTTCACCACCAGCACATGGCTGGGGGCGGTCTCCGGCACCCGGTAGTAATCCGAAAGCAGCGGCAGGTGCAGCCCCCGGGCCGCCGCCTGTTCCCGGAGCCGGGCGTCGGAGAGGGCCGTGGGCAGGGTCATGAGGAAGTGCAGCCCCGCGTCCTGCTCGGTGATCCTGGCCCCCAGGCCGCTCTTTTCGATGGTCTCGATCACCGCGTCCCGCTTTTGGTGATAGCGCTTGCGCATGCGGTTGAGGTGCTGCTCATAGTGCCCCCGGGCCATAAAATTTGCCAGGGTATACTGCTCGAAGGCGGACACGGTGCAGGCGTAAAAGCCCAGGCGGGCCCGGAAGCGCTCCAGCAGCTCCGGGGGCAGCGCCATGTAGCTGATGCGGATGGAGGGGGCGATGGTCTTGGAGAAGGTGTTGATATAGATGACCCGGCGGTTTTCATCCGCGGAGTAGAGCGTGGGGATAGGCCGGCCCACGAAGCGGAACTCGCTGTCATAGTCGTCCTCGAGAATATAGCGCCCCGGCTTCTGGGCCGCCCAGCGCAAAAGCTCGTGGCGGCGGCCGATGGGCATGACGATGCCGGTGGGATAGTGGTGGCTGGGGGAAATGTGCACCACATCCGCCTCCGTGCGCCGCAGGGCGGCAATGTCCAGGCCCTTATCGTCCACGCCGATATACTCCAGCGCCACCTGATTGACCCCGTAGATACGGGCGATCTTGCCATAGCCCGGCTCCTCCACGGCGTAGCACTTATCCCGGCCCAAAAGCTGCACCAGGAGGTTATAGAGCACCTCCGTGCCGGCGCCCACTATGATCTCCTCCGGGGACACGGCCATGCCCCGAAATTGCCGGAGGTACTGGGCGATGGCCTCCCGCAGCACCGCCGCGCCGCTGGGGGGCGCAGGGCGCAGGAGCGCCGTATCCTGCTCTAAGATGGTCTGCCGCATCAGCCGGGCCCACACGGTAAAGGGAAAGTCCTCCTGGGCCATGGAGTTGGCACCGAAGTCCATGAACCACCGCTGCTCCCGGACCGCCGGGAGGATCTCCGCCGGCGGCGGCGCGGCGAGGGGCTTTTCCAACGGGCTGACATAGTAGCCCTTTTTCTCCACGGCGTAGAGATACCCCTCCGCCACGAGCTGCTCATAGGCGTTTTTCACCGTGATGACGCTTACCTCCAGGTGCTCCGAGAGCATCCGCTTGGAGGGCAGCTTCTCCCCCGCCCGAAGGCGCCCGAAGAGGATGTCCTCCTTGATGTGGCGATAGAGCTGCTCATATAAGCTGGTTTTTCGATCCTTCGTAAAGGTGTAGGTCAGCATAGGGCCTCCAACTGGTATGTATATTCTTTCTTGTTTTGGATATTTCAATAATACCAAAACACAGTATAATACAGGCAATCATAAATAGCAAGGAGACAAGATCCATGAGCGGCAAAAAAATTCGTAAGCTGGTCATCAGCGCGCTGATGGCCGCCCTGGTATGCGTGGCCACCATGGTGGTGCGCATCCCCACCCCCACCAACGGCTATGTGAACTTAGGCGACTGCTTTGTGCTGCTCAGCGGCTGGCTGCTGGGCCCCTGGTGGGGCGGTGCGGCGGCGGGCATCGGCTCGATGCTCACCGACCTCTTTGCCGGATACACCAGCTTTGCTCCCGGCACCTTCCTCATCAAGGGGCTCATGGCCGTGATGGCCTACTTCCTCTATACCGCCATGAAAAAGAGCAGCGCCGGCGCCATCGTCAGCGGCGTGGCGGCGGAGCTTTGGATGGCCGGCGGCTACTTTGTCTATGAGGCCCTGGCCCTGCAGTACGGCATCGGCGCCGCCGTGGGCATCCCCTCCAACCTGGTGCAGGGGGCGGTGGGCCTGGTGGTGGGCTTCATCCTGCTGAAGATTTTTCAGAAGGCACATATTGCAGAAAAAATCTGACGGTGGTATAATGATGGCACTACAAAAGTGAGGTGTTTGTGATGGCCGGTATCGTACATGAAGTAGAAAACCGTTCCCTCCTCCGGCAGGTACAGGAGGAGTCCGCCGCCGCCGCCCGGGAGCTGATGGCCGCCGCCCACCTGCGCCGGGGCCAGATCGTGGTGGTGGGCTGCTCCACCAGCGAGGTGGTGGGCAAAAATGTGGGCAGCTGGTCCACGCCGGAGGTGGCGGGCGCCATCTTCGCGGGGCTCAGCAGCGTCTTTGATCCCGCCGGGGTCTACATCGCCGCCCAGTGCTGCGAGCATCTCAACCGGGCCATCATCGTGGACTATGACGCAGTGCCCGGCGCCGAGATCGTGAATGTCAAGCCGCAGCCCAAGGCGGGCAGCTCCTTTGCCACCGCCGCCTATGAGAGCTTCCGCCACCCTGTGGCGGTGGAGGAGATCCGGGCCGACGCGGGCCTGGACATCGGCGGCACCCTCATCGGCATGCACCTGAAGAAGGTGGCCGTGCCGGTGCGCCTGGCCCAGAGCCGCATCGGCGAGGCCATTCTTCTGGCAGCCCGGGTGCGCCCCAAGTTCATCGGCGGCGAAAGGGCCATCTACGACGAAGGGCTGAAGGAGGGCTACCCCGAATTCTGCAAGTGAATCATCCTATGAGAAAAAGGAAGCCGGCCTCCCCGGCTTCCTTTTTTCCGCAGGCAGTAAAGGACCCTCCGGCCGGTGCCGGAGAGTCCTTTGCTATTCACGCCGTAAAGGGGAAGATGATGCGCAGGATCAAAAACACGGCGGCAGCCACCACCGCGGCGATGGCGCAGCCCCGGAAGCGCTTTTTATCCTGCAGGGCCCGTTCCTCGTCCTCGTGCTCATTCTGCCAGCGGACATAGAACCAGCCGGTGAACAGCAAAAGGATCAGCGGGACAAAGATGAGCCCGATCATTGCCACAAATTCCATAGCTTGCCTCCTACAGTGGGATGGCCCCAGTATACCGTGTTTTTCCGCGGGCGTCAAGCCGCCGGGCAGGGCTTCAGAGCTCCAAAATCACCGGCTCATAGCCCACGGCGGGCAAAAAGCGGTGGAGCACATCCGCCGTTTTCAGCTTCAGCGTGGAGGTGTTGCGGCAGGGGTGGCAGCCGAAGAACTCCGCCTCCGCCACGCTTTTGTCCAGCACCAGGGTCACCCGATGAGCGCTATCGTTCATGAGACCCAGAATAGAGGCGCTGCCGGGGGCGACGCCCAGAAGGGCCTGCAGATCCTCCTCGGAGGCAAAGCTTAAACGCGAAGAGCCGATGGCCTTGCTGAAATCCTTGGTGGAAAAGGGCTTCTCCGGCTCGGTGCAGTAAAGATAATAGGCGCTCTTGTTCCGGGGCGTCAGCAGAAGGTTCTTGCACACGCTCACCCCCAGAGCCCGGGAGATGTCCACACAGGCCTCCATGGTAAAGGCCGGCTCGTGATCCACCCGGGTGAAGGGGATCTGCAGGTTTTGCAGCGTATCGTACACCCGCTGCTCCGCCGGCTCGCGCACCTCCGCAGGGGCGCCTTCAAACACTTCCGAGATCATGCTCTATCCTCTCTTTTCAGTAATTCTTCCCCGGCCTTATAGATGTCGCCGGCGCCCACGGTCAGGATGAGATCGCCGGGCTGAGCCAGCTCCGCCAGGGTGTCGGTGACATCCGCCAGCGTGGGGCAGTAGATGCTGCCGGGTATCTCCCGGCACAGATCCCGGGAGGAGATGCCCAGGTCATTTTTCTCCCGGGCGGCATAAATTTCCGCCAGAATGGCCACATCCGGCACGCGCAGCTCCTCCACGAAGCGGGAGAAAAGGGAGTGGGTGCGGGTATAGGTATGGGGCTGGAAGGCGCAGAGGATGCGCCGGTGGGGCATGGCGGCGGCCATGGTCAGAAGGGCGCGGAGCTCATCGGGATGGTGGGCATAGTCGTCATAGACCTCCGCCCCCCGGAAGGTGCCCTTGTGCTCAAAGCGGCGGCCGGCGCCGTGGAAGCCCCGCAGGCCCCGCTCCACCGCCTCACCGGGGATGCCCAGCAGATAGGCGCTCGCGGCGGCGGCCAGGGCGTTGGAGATGTTGTGCTTGCCGGGGATGGGCAGGGCCACATGGGCATAGACCCTCCCCCGGATGACCACATCGAACTCCGGCAGTCCATCGAAAAACGCCACATTGTCCGCATGGCACTCGCAGCCATGGTCCCTGACGCTGCACCAGAAGATGGGCCGCTCCAGGCCCGCCAGGGCCTCCCGGCAGCCGGGATCATCAAAATTCGCCACCACAAAGCCCCGAGAGGGCACAAGCTCGGCAAAGCGGCGGAAGCTGTGCTCGATGTCCGCCAGATCCCGGAAGAAGTCCAGGTGGTCGGCGGCCACATTCAGAAGCACCGCCACCGTGGGGAAGAAGTTCAGGAAGGAGTTGCAGTATTCACAGCTCTCCAGAATGATGGTGTCCCCCTTCCCCACCCGGTAGCCCTTGCCCAGCAGGGGCAGGGTGCCGCCGATCATCACCGTGGGGTCGCTTTGGGCGGCCATGAAGATATGGGTGGCCATGGAGGTGGTGGTGGTCTTGCCGTGGGTGCCGGCGATGCAAAGGGCGTTTTGATAGCCCTGCATGATGGCTCCCAGGGCCTGGGCCCGCTCGTACACCGGGATGCCCCGGGCGATGGCCCCGGCGATCTCAGGGTTGTTGTCGTGGATGGCGGCGGTGCGGATGACCAAATCGCAGCGGCCCAAATTCTCCGCGCTGTGGCCGATGGCCACCGGGATGCCCACGCTGCGCAGGTGCTCCACGGCGGGGCTCTCCGCCATGTCGCTGCCCTGGACGGCCACGCCCATGCCCTGGAGCATCTCCGCCAGGGCGCACATGGAGACGCCGCCGATGCCGGCCAGGTGGGCCGTGACGCCGGGGCGCAGGTATTTTTTGATATTCTCCGCGGGATGCATCATTGTTTTCATTCCTCCTGCATACACCGATTGCAATTCTAAAGCCATTTGATTATAATACAGTCATTGAGAAAGTGCAATGCGCGTTTTTGACGAAAGGGGGCGCTTCCATGGAAATTCCCGGCAATATCCGCAGCTTCTTGCAGGAAATGGAGCAGGCGGGCTTCGCGGCCTATTTGGTGGGGGGCTGCGTGCGGGATATGCAGATGGGCAAAGCGCCCCACGACTGGGATGTGACCACCTCCGCCCGCCCCCAGCAGGTGCTCTCCCGCTTCGGCGGCTACGCCATCCCCACGGGCCTGCAGCACGGCACGGTGACGGTGCTGTGGCAGGAGGCGGCCATCGAGGTCACCACCTTCCGCCGGGAGACCGCCTATCGGGACCACCGCCACCCGGACGCCGTGACCTTTGCCGACACCCTCCGGGAGGACTTAAGCCGCCGGGACTTCACCGTAAACGCCATGGCCATGGACGGCCGGGGCGTCATCACCGACCCCTTCGGCGGGGCGGAGGATCTGCGCCGGGGGCTTTTGCGCTGCGTGGGCGAGCCCCGGGAACGCTTCCGGGAGGATGCCCTGCGCATCATGCGCTGCCTGCGGTTCGCCGCGGTGCTGGGCTTTTCCATCGAGGAGAAAACCGCCCTGGCCCTGCGGCAGCAGAAGGAGGACCTGCGGTACATCTCCCCGGAGCGGCTGCGGGACGAGCTGTGCAAGCTCCTCTGCGGAGACAATGCGGCGGACATCCTTCTCACCTACCCCGATGTGCTGGGGGTGTTTTTGCCGGATATTCTGCCCAGCGTGGGCTTTGACCAGCGCAACTTCCACCATGTCTACAATGTCTGGGAGCACACGGTGCGCACCGTGGCCGCCGCGCCTAAGGATGTGGCGGTGCGCCTGACCATGCTGCTCCACGACTTGGGGAAGCCCGCCGCCTTCACCGTGGACGAAAAGGGCGTGGGCCACTTCTACGGTCACGCCCGCCTCAGCGGGGAGATCGCCCGGCGGGTGTGCCGGGACCTGCGGCTGGACAACGATACCGCCCGGCGGGTCATCACCCTGGTGGAGTGGCACGACCGGGAGGTGCAGTGTACCCCCGCCGCCGTGCGCCGGGCCCTGCACAGGTTGGGGGAGCAAGCTCTCCGGGACCTGGCCCAGGTGAAGCGGGCGGACAATCTGGCCCAGGCCCCCGCCTACCGCAGCCGCCTGAGCCAGATCGACGGCGTAATGGCACTGATGGAGTCCCTTTTGGCCCAGGACGCCTGCTTTTCCCTCAGGCAGCTGGCGGTGAATGGCCGGGACATGATGGACTTGGGTCTCCGGGGCCCGGACATCGGGGCCATGCTCCGCTATCTGCTGGAGCAGGTTTTGGACGGCGCCGCCCCCAATGAGCACGCGGTTCTTCTGGCTCTGGCGGAAAAGAAGCTCTCGGCGGAGGAAGGGTAAAAGCCGCCCGGCCCAACGGATAAATCAGCGGAGATGGCTGCGGCTGTCTCCGCTTTTCGGCGGGCCGCAGACAGACGAAAAAAGGACAAAAGCTCTCTTTTTTCATTTTTTCGCGAAAAAAGAGGGAAACGGAAAGATATTTCGTATATAGTACTTGTAGAGGATATTTTTGTGAAAGGAGGCCCGGAGATGTTCCCTCAGTCCTTTTTGGATGAGCTGGTCGCCCGCAGTGACATTGCGGATGTGGTGAGCAGCTATGTCACCCTGACGCCCAAGGGCGGCAACCTCTGGGCCTGCTGCCCCTTCCACAACGAAAAGACCCCCTCCTTCTCCGTGTCCCCCGCCAAGCAGATCTACCACTGCTTCGGCTGCAAGAAGGGCGGCGGCGTCATCAACTTCATCATGGAGATGGAGAATCTCTCCTTTCCGGACGCCGTGCGGTTTTTGGCCAAGCGGGCGAACATGGAGGTGCCCGAGGACGCCGGAAGCGACGGACTGGACAAGCTGCGGCGGCGCCTTCTGGACTTAAACCGGGATGCTGCCCGCTACTACTATGAGGTCCTCCAGTCCCCCCAGGGAGCCGCCGTACGGGACTACTTAGACCGCCGCCGGATCCGCAAGGGCATTGCCGTGCGCTTCGGCATGGGGGCCGCCCCGGCGGAATGGGACGGGCTCCTGCGGGCTATGACCGCCAAGGGCTACACCAAAACCGAGCTTCTGAAGGCGGGCCTGGCGGTGCAGAACAAGCAGGGCGGCCTCTATGACTTTTTCCGGGACCGGCTCATTCTCCCAGTCATCGATGTCCGGGGGGATGTAGTGGGCTTCGGCAGCCGGGTCATCCGGGCGGAGGACTCACCGAAGTATAAAAATACCAACGAGACCCCGGTCTATTCCAAGCGCCGGGTGCTCTACGGCCTGAATCTGGCGAAAAAAACCAAGCGGCCCAACATCATCCTCTGCGAGGGGAACCTGGATGTGGTGACGCTGCACCAGGCGGGCTTTGACAACGCCGTGGCCTCCATGGGCACGGCCCTGACGGTGGAGCAGACCCGGCTTTTGAGCCGCTATACCAAGGAGCTGGTGCTCTGCTACGACAACGACGCCGCCGGCCAGATGGCCACCCAGCGGGTGCTGGAGATGCTGCGCAACAGCGAGTTCACCGTGAAGGTGCTGCGGCTGCCCAATAAGATGGTGGACGGCCAGCCCCAGAAGCAGGATGCCGATGACTTCATCAAGGCCCACGGCCCCGATGCCTTTGAAAACCTTCTGAACGGCAGCGCCAAGGGCACGGATTACCGCTTTGCCCAGATCCGGGGCAAATACGATCTCAGCGACGACCAGCAGCGCCTGGCCTTCTCCCGGGAGATCAGCGAGCTTTTGTGCACGCTGGAGAATACCGTGGAGCGGGACATTTACGCCGTGCGGGCCGCCGAGGCCGCCGGCTTCTCCCCGGACGCCATGCGCGCCGAGGTGCAGCGCACCTTGAAGCGCCGCCTCTACCGGGATCGCCAGCAGCGGCAGCGCCGGGAGATGAGCCCTGCGCTCACCAATCAGCCGGCGGAGCGGGGCATCCGCTACGACAATCTCCGCAGCGCCATGGCGGAGGAGGGCGTTATCCGCCTCCTCTACCAGGATGACACGGTCTTCCCCCATGCGCCGCCCCTGGCGGAGGCGGATTTTTCCAGTCCCCTGCTGGGCCGCATCTTTACGCTGCTGTGGGACAACCGGGGCGGCAGCAACCGCCTGGCGTCCCTTTCCGCCGCCCTGAGCTCCCAGGAGATGAGCCACCTGACCACCCTGCTGCAAAAACCGGAATCCCCGGCCAACGCCGCCCAGGCCCTGGCCGATTATGTACAGATCATCCTGCAGGAGGCCGAAAAGCGCCAAGGCGCAGACCCCCTGCAGAAGGCCATGAGCAATAACCGAAAGAAAAAAACATACGGAGGAACGCACACATGAGTGAAGAGAAACTGACCGCCGCCCAGCTGAATGAAATGGCGGATGCCATCCTGGCCCAGGACGATAAGCAGGCCGTCCAGACTGCCGAAAAGGCCCCTGAAAAAGAGGCCGAGAAGGACGCTGAGAAGAAGGTCTCCAAGGGCAAGCTGGATGAAAAGACCATTGCCTCCCTGCCCGCCGCGGCGCTGATCAACGCCAACGAAAAGCTCAAGGAGCTGCTCATCAAGGGCAAGAAGAAGGGCCGCCTGGACTCCTCCGATCTCAGCGATGTGCTGGACGAGATGGATCTGGAGGGCGACCAGATGGACAAGGTCTACGACTCTCTGGAGCTGCTGGGCATCGAGGTGGGCAGCGAGGACTTTTTGGCCGAGCTGCCGGACGATATAGAGCCCCCTCTGGAGGAGATCGCCGAGATCGAGGAAGAGGAGCTGGTGGATCCCAACACCCTGGTGGACAGCTTCAACACCGACGACCCCGTGCGCATGTACCTCAAGGAGATCGGCAAGGTCCCCCTGCTCACCGCCGATGAGGAGGTAGAGCTGGCCACGGACATGACCGCCGGCCACCTGGCCAAGGAGCGCCTGGAGGAGGCGGAGGAAAACGGCGAGACCCTCTCCCAGGAGGAGTTGGCAAAGCTCCGGGCCGACATCAAGCGGGGCGAGGCTGCCAAGAAGGCCCTGGCGGAGGCAAACCTCCGGCTGGTGGTCTCCATCGCCAAGCGCTATGTGGGCCGGGGGATGCTGTTCCTGGATCTCATCCAGGAGGGCAACCTGGGTCTCATCAAGGCCGTGGAAAAGTTCGACTACACCAAGGGCTATAAATTCTCCACCTACGCCACCTGGTGGATCCGCCAGGCCATCACCCGGGCCATCGCCGACCAGGCACGGACCATCCGCATCCCGGTACATATGGTGGAGACCATCAACAAGGTCATCCGGGTGAGCCGCCAGCTCCTTCAGGAGCTGGGCCATGACCCCTCCCCGGAGGAGATCTCCGAGGAGATGGGCATGCCCGTGGACAAGGTCCGGGAGATCCTGAAGATCGCCCAGGAGCCGGTGTCCCTGGAGACGCCCATCGGCGAGGAGGAGGACAGCCACCTGGGGGATTTCATCCCCGATGAGGGGGCCTCCGAGCCCTCCGAGGCCGCCAGCTTCACCCTGCTCAAGGAGCAGCTGGTGGATGTGCTCTCCACCCTGACCCCCCGGGAGGAGAAGGTGCTGAAGCTCCGCTTCGGCATCGAGGACGGCCGCACCCGCACCCTGGAGGAGGTGGGCAAGGAGTTCAATGTCACCCGTGAGCGCATCCGGCAGATCGAGGCCAAGGCCCTGCGCAAGCTCCGCCACCCCAGCCGCAGCAAGAAGCTCAAGGACTTCCTGAACTGAGGGCCACGCCATGAGGATCGACTTTTCCGCCCTGCCCGAGACCGTGGTCCCCGGCTTCAAGGGCGGTCAGGGCCAGGCCCTTATCCGCAAATTTCAGGACCCTGCCATGGGCGGGATCGTGCATCTCACCCTGACCCCGGGCAGCAGCATCGGCCTGCACACCCACCAGGGCAACTGCGAGGTGGTGTATGTTCTCTCCGGCAGCGGCAGGTGCATAGATGACGGCGCGGAATACCCCCTTTCCCCCGGCAGCGTCACCTACTGCCCGGAGGGCCGCAGCCACAGCATCGTCAACACCGGGGAGGTCCCCCTGGTGCTCTTCGGTGTGCTGCCGAACAGCAGATGACCCTTCGCTCAGCAGCGCCCCGGCCATGGCCGGGGCGCTGCTTTTGGACACAAGCTCATGCACAAGCTTATCTTGGACATAATTATAATAAAAAGAGGAGCCGGCTCGGCTCCTCTTTCGCTTTCTTTGCTTTTTATTTTTCTCCCAATTCCCTTTTGTGTTCCCAGAGTATGGCTGGTGAATGCCAGTGCAGAAATATTCATTATGGGCATAAGAAAAGGCAGTATCCACAGGGATACTGCCTTTTACTATCTTGTATGCTTGAGTTACTTCTTTACCCAGTTAATCTCCGGATATGCTTCAATCAGCGGCTCAAAGCCGGAGCCGCTATAAGTCACAGTCAATTGCTCTAATTCGCAGCCATCAAATATACCGTTACCATCAGTATATACCATTTCAGGAGCATCCCCCTCAAATGTGACAGAAGTAAGCGAATCGCAATATCGAAATGCACTATCACCAATTTCTGCCACGCTGCTTGGTATTGTAACTGAAGACAGAGATTCACAACCAAAGAAAGCACTGTCTCCTATTTCTGTCACATTACTCGGTATTGTAATCGAAGACAGAGCACCACATCCATAAAAAACAAAACTGCCTATTGTTGTAACGCTGCTTGGTATTGTGATCGAAGGAAGAGAGTTACAGTTAAAAAAAGCATGGCTACCTATTGTTGTAACGCTGTCCGGTATTGTAATCAAAGACAGATCCAAACAGCCATCGAAAGCACTGTCACCTATCGTTTCAATAGTACTTGGTAACTCAGCTTTAGATAAGATTCTTATACCCTCAAAAGCACTATCTCCTATAGATGTAACGCCTTCCTCAATAATCAGCCAATGTATCTTATCCATCAATCCTTTGTCATACCACGGTGCCTCAATCCCACGAAAGAAATCGTAGTCATTCATCGGCCCAGTACCCTTGATGACAAGTACATTGTCCTTATAATACCATGTCAAGTCTGCACCGCATACGCCCTTTTCCTCTGCATTTTCAGCATTGATCGCGTCAATAAACTCCTGCGAACTCTTTGAAATTCCACCTGTCGAGGTATTACCAGAACCGGTGCCATTTCCGGCTCCAGTGCCAGAGCCGCAGGCCGTCAGTCCAATCACCAGTATGAAGGCCAAAAGTAAAGCCGTAAATTTCTTCATGAGTATCTCTCCATTCACATGATCGTTATGGCTGTTTTAGTATATCAACTGCAATTATGTATGTCAACACTCATATAATAGAAGTTGTTTTTGCTCACTTTGCCCATACAAGAAAAGGCGCTCATTTCTGAGCGTCTTTTGGTATTTATACAGTGTATTCACTTAGTATTCATGCAGATTTTATCGGGAACACAAAGTCGAATTGGGACTTATTTTTCGGCCAGGATCTTGTTGAGCTCCTCCATAAAGGTATTGATGTCCTTGAACTGACGGTACACGCTGGCGAAGCGCACATAGGCCACCTCGTCGGCGGCCTTGAGCTTCTCCATGACCTTGGCGCCCACCGCCTCGGCGCTTACCTCCCGCTCCAGGGAGTTCTGGATGTCCTGCTCGATCTCGGTAGTCATGCGCTCCATGTCCGCCATGCTCACCGGGCGCTTTTCGCAGGAGCGCTGGATGCCCCGCAGGATCTTATTGCGGTCAAAGCTCTGGCGGCTGCCGTCCTTCTTGATGACCACCATGGGCAGGTTCTCCACCGTTTCATAGGTGGTGAAGCGCTTTTCGCACTTCAGGCATTCCCGGCGGCGGCGGATGCTGGCGTTTTCATCGGCGGGACGGGAGTCCACCACTTTGCTTTCCTTATAACCACAATAGGGGCATTTCATATACCGATACCCTCCTCGATCTACGGCGAGACCATTATTTTTTGTTATTTTACCACACTCACCGGGAAAATGGTAGTCTTTTTTTTACTTTTTCCCCACTTTTTGCGAATACCGCCGGCTTTTTCCCCGCCGCACCCACTGCCGTACAGCGGCATAGGATACCCTGAGGCGGAAACTACCGTCTCGGGGTATAAAATCCCACGGCCCGTGGAACAATGCACCTGACCCGTCCACGCGGGTACTCTTGGCTTCGGAGTGTGAACACGAGTGGATACCAATGTAAAACGCGGGGAGATATACTATGCCGATCTGAGCCCGGTGGTCGGCAGCGAGCAGGGCGGCATCCGCCCGGTGCTGATCGTGCAGAACGACACCGGCAACCGCCACAGCCCCACGGTGATCGCCGCCGCCATCACCAGCCAGATGGGCAAGGCCAAGCTGCCCACCCACATTGAGCTGGCCGCCCAGAGCTACGGTCTGCCCCGGGAATCGGTGGTGCTGCTGGAGCAGATACGCACCCTGGATAAAAAGCGCCTGCGCCAGTGCATGGGGCACCTGGACAGCGCGGTGATGGAGAAGGTGGACAACGCCATCGCCGTGAGCTTCGGGCTCAACAGAGAGCGGCTGGTATAAGAAATGACCGTCTGCATGCAGGCAGGCGGTCATTTTTGTATGGCCCGGCGGCCTTCAGCTCCGCAGCAGCAGCTCCCGCGCCGTTTCCCGGCCTCCCCGGAGGTATACCCGCGGCACCCGGCGGCTCACGGCGCAGGTGAGCTCATAGGGGATAGTGCCCGCCAGGGCGGCCAGGTCGTTGACACTGCTGCGGGCACCGAAAACCTCCACCTCGTCGCCCACCTGGACATGGGGGGCGTCGGTGAGGTCGAGCATGCACATATCCATGCAGATCCTGCCCCGCTGAGGGGCGGGGCCGTCGTCGGTCATGAGGCAGCAGCGGTTGGAAAGGCAGCGGAAAAACCCGTCGGCATAGCCGTAGGGCAAAACACCCATCCGGGTCACCCGATCGGTGGTGAACATCCGGCCATAGCTGATATCCGTGCCCGGGGCGTAGGTCTTGATGGTGCTGACGGTGGTCTTGAGGGTCATCACCGGCTTCAGGCCCAGCTCGGCGGCAAACTCGCCGCAGCCATAGAGCAAGAGCCCCGGCCGCACCATGTCCATATAGGTCTCGGGATAGCGGGCCACTGCCCCGGTGTTGGCGCAGTGGTGCAGGGCAAAGCGCCGCCCCCAGCGCGCCTCCACGGCGGCGATGACCCGCCGGAAGAGAGCAAACTGCCTCTGCGTATAGGCCCGATCCCCCTCCCCTGGCTCATCGCTGACGGCGAAGTGGGTGAAGATGCCCTGGGCCTCCAGACCCGGCAGGGTGCAGGCGTGGAGGATGCCCGCCACACCGGTTTCAAAGTGCGGCCCGTCGCAGAGGTAGCCAAGCCGGGACATGCCGCTGTCCACCTTGATATGGACGGTGAGAGTGCCCCCCAGACGCACCGCCTCGGCGCTGTATTCCAGGGCCTTGGCCTCGCAGGTCACCGCCTGGGTGATGCGGTTTTCCATGAGCTTGCCCACCTGCTCCTTGGGGGTGTGGCCCAGGATGAGGATGGGCATGGTGATGCCGGCATGGCGCAGCTCCATGGCCTCGTCAATGCTGCTGACGGCCAGATAGTCCGCGCCCTTCTCCTGCAGCACACGGCTGATCTCCACGGCGCCGTGGCCGTAGGCATCCGCCTTCACCACGCCTAAAAATTTTACCCCCGGGCCGATGCGGCGGCGCAGGGCTTCATAGTTGTGGGCCAGGGCGTCCAGGTCGATCTGGGCCCATGTTCTCCTGAGTGTAGATTCCATGGTTATTCCTCCGTGAGTTCACAACGAAATGAGAGCATTTTCACCGACAGGGCCGCGGCGCCGTCCTCCCCTGCCGCCTCGGCGTACCGGGGGATGAGCGTATCGGCGTCCAGCCACAGGGTGCAGACCCGCTCCCGGTTCCCGGCGTCATAGGTGCAGAGGGTGAGCCGGCAGCAGGCGGTGCCCTCCTTCTCCTCCCGGCCGTATTCCCGCAGATAGCCCTCCGCTGCCGCCTGCAGCAGATAGGGCAGCATATTGGCCGGGCACAAGCCGCTGAGGGTCCCCGCCGGGAGAATGTGCTTGCCGTAGGACACCGTGAGCTGCTCCCCCTCCACCGTGGCGGTGATGTCCGCCAGCTCCTCCGGGGCAAGCACGCGAACGGTGCTCTTTTGCGGGGTGTAGCTGCACTGCAGGGTGAAGGTGCGGTCCTCCTCCGGGGTGTGGAGGGTGACCTCCGCCTCCATCTCGGCTGCGGCCAGCTTGGCATACTGCTGCCGGATGCCCTCTATGGCGGCATCCTCCCTAGCGCCGCAGCCGCAGAGCAGCAGGCACAGGGCCAGGGTAAAAATCAGTGCTTTTTTCATATTGCCTCCTTTTCCGGAGGCCTTCCTTATCCCAGGTCCGCTTGCAGGATCTCTTTATAGGCGCAGGGGATGCGCTCCACCATATCCGTTGGGGTCATGGCGTACTCCGTCAGCTCCCGGGCGGCGATGTCCCCGGCCAGGCCGTGGAGATATACGCCGCAGCAGGCGGCGGAAAAGGCGTCCAGCCCCATGCCCAGGAGGGACAAAATCATCCCGGAGAGCACATCGCCGCTGCCGCCCTTGGCCATGCCGCAGTTGCCGGTGGGATTCACCGCCAGGCGGCCGTCCGGGGCGGCGATGAGGGTGCGATGGCCCTTGAGCACCAGAGTCACGCCTCTATCCGCCGCGAAGGATACCGCCGCCTTTTCCCGGCCGGAGGCAAGCTCACCGATCCGGGCAAACTCCCCCTCGTGGGGTGTGAGCACCGTGGGCAGGTCTCGGCGGCAGGTCAATGCATCTATATGCCCCTGGAGGGCATTTATGCCGTCGGCATCCAGCACCAGGGGCCGGGGAACGGTCAAAAGCCGGCGGGAGAGGGCATCGGTCTCCTCGCCCCGGCCCAGGCCGCAGCCGATGAGCAGGGCGTCGCAGCCCTGGGCCCGGGAGCGGATGGCGTCCTCGGCAGCCAGGGCAAGGCGCCCTTCACGCTCCGGCAGGGGAAAGGCCATGGCCTCATCGGTCTTGACGGCCACCACCGGCCACACGGCCGCCGGCACCGCCAGAAATACAAGGCCGCTGCCGGTGCGCACGGCGGCCCGGGCGGCGAACACCGGCGCGCCGGTATAGCCCACGCTGCCGCACACCCCCAGCACCCTGCCGAAGGTGCCCTTATGACCCTCGGGATCCCGCCGGGGGAGAAGTCCGCGGATATAGGCATGTGTCAGCTCCTGCATGGCGGAGGACCTCCTTTTCACTGCCGCTTTATTCCTCTTCATACTCCTACATTCTATCACAGCTGTCAATGACTTTTTTGCAGAGTTTGTTAGTAAAAAATGCTCTTGCACTTTTCTCCGGGATATGATATAAGATAGAATAGCGAAGAAGGAAAACGCAAAGAACGGGAAAATCCCCGCAGGGGTGCCATGCAGAGAAGGACGGTCAGCGGCTGAAAGCCGTCCGATGGCGCAGCGAGGTGTTCGCCCGGGAGCGGCCGCGAGGAAATGCGCGGACGGCTGGCCGCCGTTATGAGCTCACAAGTGCGCGGGACATGCGGCCCGCGAAGTCGGGTGGTACCGCGGAAGGATGCCTTTCGTCCCTGTTTTCACAGGGGCGGAGGGCTTTTTTGCTGCCCCCGCACGCTGAAAAAACTCCAAAGGAGGAACGATACACACATGAAAGAAAAACTCGAACTGCTGCTCCGGGAGGGCGCCGAGCGCATCGCGGCGGCGAAAAACGAAACGGAACTGCAAGATGTCAAGGCGATGCTTCTCGGCAAGACCGGCTCCGTCACCGGGCTGATGAAGGAGCTGCCCAAGCTGGATGTGGCCCTGCGGCCGGAGATGGGCCAGGCGGTGAACGCCGCCAAAAACAAGCTCACGGCCATCATTGAGGAGCGGCGCAATGAGCTGAAGATGAAGGCCTCCGAGGTGGACGCGGACTTTGACATCACCGTGCCCGGCCTCCTGCCCCCCGAGGGCGGCCTGCACCCCATCACCCAGATGTGCTACGACCTCAACGACGCCTTCCGCTCCATGGGCTTTGAGATCTTTGAGGAGGACGACATCACCAGCGAGCTCTACGGCTTCGACAATCTGAACTTCCCCCCCAACCATCCGGCCCGGGAGAGCATGGACACCTATTGGCTGGAGGGACACGACAAGGGCGAATGCTGGGATAAGCTGTGTCTGCGGCCCCACCTCACCGGCGGCTCCGTGCGCTACATGCAGACCCACAAGCCCCCTTACCGCTTTGTCTACCCCGGGCATGTGTACCGCAATGAAACCACCGACGCCCGCCACGAGCGTGCCTTCTTCCAGTATGAGGCCCTCATCGTGGACAAGGACTTCACCTTCGCCTCCGGCAAGGTGATGATCAAGAGCATCCTCTCGAAGGTCTTTGGCCGGGATGTGCCGGTGCGGATGCGGGCGGGCTTCTTCCCCTTTGTGGAGCCCGGCTTTGAGATCGACATGGGCTGCCTGGTCTGCGGCGGCAAGGGCTGCAGCGTGTGCAAGCATGTGGGCTGGATCGAGATCATGCCCGGCGGCACCCCCCACCCCAATGTGCTGAAAGCCGCCGGCCTGGACCCCGACGAGTACACCGGCTTCTATGTGAACATCGGCCTGGACCGTCTGGTGATGATGCGCTACGGTGTAGACGATGTGCGCCTGTTCCACAGCGCCGATCTGCGGTTCCTGAAGCAGTTCCACTGAGAAAGGGAGGATGTGACAAATGAAAGTTTCTCTGAATTGGGTCAAGGACTATGTAAAACTCCCTGACGATATGGACCTCAAGCGCCTTTCCTTCGACCTGACCATGTCCACCGTGGAGGTGGAGGACGCCACCGACCTCGGCGCGCAGTTCGCCCACATGGTGGTGGGCGTCATCAGCGCCATCGAGCCCCATCCCAATGCCGACAAGCTGCAGGTGTGCAAGGTGGACATCGGCGGCGAGGTGAAGGACATCGTCTGCGGCGGCACCAACCTCTTTGTGGGGCAGAAGGTGGCCGTGGCCAAGCCCGGCGCCATGTGCCGCTGGCACGGCGAGGGCGAGCCCGTGGAGATCAAGGAGAGCAAGCTCCGGGGCGTGGCCAGCTTCGGCATGATCTGCGGCGCCGTGGAGATCGGCCTGGCGGATCTTTTCCCCACCCACGAGGAGGCCCACATTCTGGATCTCTCCGCCTTCCCCGCCGCCGCCGGCACCCCCCTGGCCGACGCGCTGGAGCTCAACGACATCATCCTGGAGATCGACAACAAGTCCATGACCAACCGCCCCGACCTGTGGGGCCATTACGGCATCGCCCG
>CAKTPM010000016.1 GCA_934591705.1 uncultured Oscillospiraceae bacterium | reverse complement strand
TCGATGGTGTAGGTGGCCTCGGCGCCGGCGAACTTCTCCTTGTCGGTCTTGCGGCCCTTCACCACGGGCATGGCCAGATAGTCCCGGCAGAAGTCGGCATAGCAGTTGAGCTGCTGCTCGGTCTCGGCCTGGGCCTCGGCGGCGGTCTCGTGGATGGTGTGGCCCTCCTGCCACCAGAATTCCCGGCTGCGCAGGAAGGGGCGGGTGGTCTTTTCCCAGCGGATGACGCTGCACCACTGGTTATAGAGCATGGGCAGCTCCCGGTAGGAGTGCAGCACATGGCTCCAATGATCGCAGAACATGGTCTCGGAGGTGGGGCGGAAGGCCAGGCGCTCTTCCAGCTTCTCACTGCCGCCGTGGGTGACCCAGGCCACCTCCGGGGCAAAGCCCTCCACCAGCTCGCCCTCCTTTTTCAATAAGCTCTCGGGGATCAGCACCGGCATGGCCACATTGGTGTGGCCGGTTTTCTTAAACTCGCCGTCCATCAGCCGCTGGATATTCTCCCAGATGGCGTAGCCGTAGGGACGCAGGATCAAAAAGCCCTTGACGCTGGCATAGTCCACCAGCTCCGCCTTCAGGCAGATGTCCGTGTACCACTTGCTGAAGTCCTCCTCCATGGAGGTGATGGCTTCCACATTTCTCTGATCTTTTGCCATATATTCGTACCATTCTTTCTTTTATAATGGGATCGCTCTGAAAGAATATTGTACCGAACTCCCCGGACAATGTCAAGGAAAAGCCGGTTTATTCGCACTTTTCCCTGCTTCCCTTTCCCTCACTCGTTGCCGGGGAATTGGGGGATGGTGGCAAAGCCCCGGGCCAGGTCGTCGTCGGTGGGGATGGTGTCGGACATCTCGCCGTCGTTGTACCTGCCGTAGGCCACCATGTCGAAGTAGCCGGTGCCGGTGAGGCCGAGAACGATGTTCTTGCTCTCGCCGCTCTCCCGGCACTTCACCGCCTCGTCGATGGCCGCCCGGATGGCATGGCTGGACTCCGGAGCGGGCAGAATGCCCTCGCAGCGGGCGAAGAGCTCCGCCGCCTCGAACACGGCGGTCTGCTCCACGCTGCGGGCCTCGAGATACCCGTCATGGTAGAGCTGGCTGACGATGCTGCTCATGCCGTGGTAGCGAAGGCCGCCGGCATGGTTGGCGGAGGGGATAAAGCCGTTGCCCAGGGTGTACATCTTGGCCAGGGGGCAAATCTCGCCGGTGTCGCAGAAGTCATAGCGGAAGATGCCCCGGGTGAGACTGGGACAGGAGGCGGGCTCCACGGCGATGATGCGGTAATCCGCCTCGCCCCGGAGCATCTCGCCCACGAAGGGGGAGATGAGACCGCCCAGGTTGGAGCCGCCGCCGGCGCAGCCGATGATCACATCCGCCTTGACGCCGTATTTGTCCAGGGCCGCCTTGGTCTCCAGACCGATGACCGACTGGTGCAGCAGCACCTGGTTGAGCACGCTGCCCAGCACATAGCGGGTGTTGGGGTTGGCGTGGGCCGCCTCCACCGCCTCGCTGATGGCGCAGCCCAGAGAGCCGGTGGTGTCCGGGAACTGGGCCAGGATCCTGCGGCCCACCTCCGTGGTCAGAGAGGGGGAGGGGGTCACAGAGGCGCCGTAGGTGCGCATGACCTCCCGGCGGAAGGGCTTTTGCTCATAGGAGCACTTCACCATGAACACATGGCAGTCGAGCCCCAGGTAGGCGCAGGCCATGGAGAGGGCGGTGCCCCACTGGCCGGCGCCGGTCTCGGTGGTCACGCCGGTGAGCCCCTGGGCCTTGGCATAGTACGCCTGGGCGATGGCGGAGTTCAGCTTGTGGCTGCCGGAGGTGTTGTTGCCCTCAAACTTGTAGTAGATATGGGCGGGGGTGCCCAGCTTTTCCTCCAGGCAGTAGGCCCGCACCAGCGGCGAGGGGCGGTACATGCGGTAGAAGTTCCGCACATCCTCCGGGATGGGGATGAACTTGGTGTCGTTGTCCATCTCCTGGCGCACCAGCTCGGCGCAGAACACCTGCCCCATCTCCTCCGCCGTCATGGGCTGCAGGGTGCCGGGATTCAGCAGCGGGGCGGGCTTATTCACCATGTCCGCCCGGACATTGTACCAATACCGGGGCATCTCGTCCTCGGAGAGATAGATCTTGTAGGGAATGTCACGGTTTTTCAGCTCTTTCATGGTGGTTCTCCTTTCTATGCAAAAGCAAATGTGATGACGATATGATAAGGGGGCCCTCGGCCCCGGGAAAAACAAAAAAGCCCATCCCACGGAATTCACTCCGTGGGACAGACTGAAAAACAAATCTGCGGTACCACCCACATTGGCGCAAGGCGCCCACTTTGCACGCACGGTCATGCGCTCCGCCGGGGTAACGGCCGCGGTGTGCCGTCGGGCATTACTCGCCGCCTTGCGGCTTTCTTCCCGCCCTCGGAAGTCCATTCGCCCTGTGCTCCACGGCCGCATTTCCACCGCCAGCGGCTCTCTTTACGCTTTGCAGGGGGTTACTCTTCTTCCTCAAAGGTTTCAAAAAAGATTGTGGCTACTCTACCACCGCCGGGCAGGAATGTCAAGGGGTATTTTGGCAAAGTCGAAAATTTTCTTTTTTCGCCTGCCGCCGGCCAGCGGCGCGGACAAAAGGGAAGGCCGCCGGGGCGGCCTTCCCTTTGTTCCTTTTACTTACAGCGCCCGCAAAAACTCCGGCTTGAGGCCCTGGCCCTCCAGCCCCCGGCGAACCTGGGCCAGCATGGCGGGGATGTCCCCGTCCAGGGTACCCCGCAGGGAGAGGTAGTTGCTGGCATGATTCATGCGAAACACGCTGCCGGGGCTGTGGATCGTTTCCAAAAACAGCTCCGTTTCCTTCAGCACCTCGATGGGGTCCAGCACCGTGAACGCGCCCTGCCGCACCCACTTCTCCAAGGGCGTGCCCGGCTCCACCATCAGCGTCAGGAGCCCGATATATTCCGGGTTCATGGCGCTGAAAGCACGCGCCGTTTCCACGGCGTGCTCCCGCCAGAGTTCCACGCTGCCCAGCCCGGAGATGGCCGTCACGGAGAGGGCAAAGCCGCAGGCCCGGGCCTTCTGCCCGGTCTCCACGATCTCGGCGGCGGTAAAGCCCTTGTTCATCCGCTCCAAAACCGCGTCACAGCCGGATTCAAGGCCCATGTACACCATGGTGAGGCCCGCCGCGCGGATGCGCCGCAGCTCCTCCTGCGTGTGGCGGCGGAGGCTGCCCGGCGAGGCATAGCAGGTCACCCGCTGACACTCCGGGAAGAGCTCATATATCCACCCCAGGATGGTCGTGAGGTCATCGGCACCTCTGGCCAGGGCATCGCCGTCGGCCAGGAACACCCGCTCCACCCGGCGATACCGCTGCCGGGCCAGTTCAAAATCCTCCCGGATCTCCGCCATGGGCCGCAGGGCGAAGGTCTTATCGTCATACATGTCGCAGAAGCAGCAGCCGTTGTGGCTGCAGCCGTAGGTCACCTGCACAATCAAGCTATAGGCCTCGGAGGGCGGCCGGTAGACCTTTCCTACATATCGCATTTTCATCACCTCCCGGCTATTATGCCACATTTCCCGGCCCTTGAAAAGACATATTTTCCCGCCGTCGGGCATAGGGTAGTGCAGCTTAACACGAGAGGTGACATATGGAAGGAAATTATAACCGCGTACTGCTCTGCGGGACCCTCCTGAGCGAGCCGGCATACAGCCACAGCAATCACGGGCAGGACTTTTACTCCTTTTTTCTGGCGGTGGAGCGGCTCAGCGGCCAGCAGGACAAGCTGCCCGTCTTAGCCGCCGCCCCGCTGCTGGGGCACATTTCTCTCCGGCCGGGGGAGCCCCTCACCGTCAGCGGACAGCTGCGCTCCTTCAACAACAAGTCCGGCCGGGGCAGCCGGCTGGTGCTGTCGGTCTTTGCCCACGGCCTCTATCCCGGGGGCGGCGTGCCGGAGAACACCATCCGGCTGTGCGGCACCGTCTGCAAGCCGCCGGTCTTTCGCCGCACGCCCATGGGCCGGGAGATCTGCGATGTGATCCTGGCGGTGAACCGCCGCTGCGGCCGGGCGGACTACCTGCCCTGCATCGCCTGGGGCACCCTGGCCCGGCAGGTGGGCGGGATGCCGGTGGGCCAGCGCCTGGCCGCCCAGGGGCGGGTACAGAGCCGCCTCTACCGCAAGCAGACGGAGAGCGGCTGCCAGGAGCGCACCGCCTACGAGGTGTCTATCATGCGGCTTTGTCCGCCGGAGGAACTTTTCCGTCCGGGAATTGATTTTGCCGCCGCAGGTGGTATAATGGAGCCATCTTATCCGAAAGAGGGCATACGGGATGACCCAGTGCGATAGCTGCGCGTACTATAACTACGACGAGGAATATGACGACTATCTCTGCGACGCAGACTTAGATGAGGACGACATGGCCCGCTACTTTGCCGACCGGCAGCGCGGCTGCCCCTATTGGCGCAGCGGCGACGAGTACAAGACCGCGGCAAAGCAGTAAGCCGTTCCCGGGTCTCTGACGCGCAAAAAGCGGCCGGCGCGTGTTCTTAGCGCCGTTTAAGCGGAAAAAGCCGTGCAATTTTTTTACATACAGGGTACAATGTACCCATCTCACAGAAAAGAGGACAACGCCATGAGAATAACGGTGAAGGTAGGGACCTCCACGCTGACCCACCCCACAGGGCGGCTACATATCCAGCGGATCGAGAAGCTGTGCAAGGTGCTCAGCGACCTGAAGAACGCCGGCCACGAGATCATTCTCGTGTCCTCCGGCGCTATCGGCATGGGCGTTGGCAAGCTCAATCTCCCTGGCCGCCCGGCGGACATGCCGGGCAAGCAGGCGGCGGCCGCCGTGGGCCAGTGCGAGCTGATCTACACCTATGATAAGCTCTTCGGGGAGTATAACCACACCGTGGCCCAGCTGCTGCTCACCGGTGAGGATATCCGCAACGGCTCCCGCAGCCGGAATGTGTGCAACACCCTCTTCCGCCTGCTGGAGCTGGGAGCGCTGCCGGTCATCAACGAAAACGACGCCGTGTCCACCGATGAGATCGGCGTGGAGAACACCATCGGCGAGAACGACACCCTCTCGGCCATCGTGGCCGCCGCCGTCCATGCCGACCTGCTGGTGCTCCTCTCGGACATCGACGGGCTCTATGACAGAGACCCCCACCGGGACCCCGATGCGAAGATCATCCGCACCGTGGAAAATGTGGACGGGCATCTCTACGACTTCGCCGGCGGCAGCGGCTCCGCCCTGGGCTCCGGCGGTATGGTCACCAAGCTCAACGCGGCGGTCATCGCCACCGAGGCGGGCTGCGAGATGGTCATTGCCAACGGCAGCAAGCCGGAGCTGCTCTACGACATCGCCGAGGGCCGGGATGTGGGCACAAGATTTTTGAGTAAGAAGAGGTAACGCCATGGATACGATGGATATCATCCGCAGGACAAAGGCCGCCTGGGGCTGCCTCCGGAGCATGCCGGCGCAGGAGAAAAGCCGCCTGCTTTCGGCCATGGCAGACGCCCTCGTGCGGCAAAAAGAGGAGATCCTGCGCTGCAACGACCTGGATGTGGCCGCCGCCCGGGAGCGCGTCTCCCCGGTGATGCTGGACCGCCTGCGGCTGGACGGCGGGCGCATCGACGCCATGGCGCAGGGCATCCGTGCCGTGGCGCAGCTGCCGGATCACACGGGGCGCATCCTCTCGGAGGTGCAGCGTCCCAACGGCATGACCATCTATAAAAAGCAGGTGCCCCTGGGTCTGGTGGCCATCATCTATGAAAGCCGCCCCAATGTCACCTCCGACGCGGCGGCCCTGGCCATCAAGAGCGGCAATGTCTGCGTTCTGCGCAGCGGCCGGGACGCCATCGGCAGCGCCAAGGCCATCACCGCCGCCCTGAAGGCGGGCATCACCGCCGTCGGAGGCGACCCCGACATCCTCAACATCCTGGAGGACACCAGCCACGAGAGCGCCCGGGAGCTCATGCAGGCCAAGGGGTTGGTCGATCTGCTCATTCCCCGGGGCGGCGCCGGGCTCATCCGGGCCTGCGTGGAGAACGCCACCGTTCCCTGCATCGAGACCGGCACGGGCATCTGCCATGTCTATGTGGATGCCGACGCCGACCTGGAGAAGGCCCTGACCATCGTCAACAACGCCAAGACCAGCCGTCCCTCCGTCTGCAACGCCCAGGAGGTCTGCCTGGTCCACCGGGCCGTGGCGGAGCGGTTTTTGCCCCGGCTGAGGAAGCTCCTGGTGGATGACCGCCGGGCGGCAGGGCTCACCCCCGTGGAGCTGCGCCTGGATCCCCGGGCCGCGAAGATCATCGACGGGGTGAGGGCCGGTGACCGGGACTTCGACACAGAGTTTTTGGACTATATCCTGGCCGTGCGGGTGGTGGACGGCCTCGACGAGGCCATCGCCCACATCCTGCGGCACTCCACCGGCCACAGCGAGGCCATCATCACGGAAAACGAGGAGACCGCCCGGTGCTTCACCGATGAAACGGACAGCGCCGCCGTGTATGTCAACGCCTCCACCCGGTTTACCGACGGCGGCGAATTCGGCCTGGGCTGCGAGATGGGCATCTCCACCCAAAAGCTCCACGCCCGGGGCCCCATGGGTCTGGACGAGCTGAGCACCTATAAGTACATCATCCGCGGAAACGGACAGATCCGCTGAGGCGGAGGTGCCCCCATACGCTGCAAAAACCGAAGCTGTCTGCGGACGGCTTCGGTTTTTCGTCTGCACCTTCCCCGGGGCGGCGCCGCGGGGATGGCATAGGGACATTCCCCGCGGGCATAGAATTTCTGCGAGGTGATGTATATGTTGTCAGGCGCGTTGCTGCTGCTGTGCAACGGTCTTTTTCTCACGCTGCATCTGGCGGGTGAGCGCGGCTCGTTTCCCAAGCCACTCTCCGCCCAGGAGGAAAAGGAGTGTCTCGCCCGCTGCGCCCGGGGAGACTTAGATGCCCGCAACCAATTGGTGGAGCACAACCTCCGGCTGGTGGCGCACATTGTAAAAAAGTACTACGCCCAGCCCGACGCCCAGGAGGATCTTCTGTCCATCGGCACTATCGGGCTCATCAAGGCGGTGAACACCTTCCGCCCCGACAAGGGCATCCGCCTGGCCACCTACGCCAGCCGATGTATTGAAAATGAGATCCTGATGCACTTTCGGGCCCGGAAGAAGTGGCAGGGCGAGGTGTCTCTCCATGACACCATCGAGGGCAGCGGTGACGGCGACGAGCTTTTCCTGGGGGATGTGGTGGGCCAGGAGGACACCATGCTCCAGGATCTGCAGACCCGGGAGGAGTATCTGCGGGTGAGGCGGCTGGTGGACAGCTGCCTCACGCCCCGGGAGGCCGACATCATCCGCCGGCGCTACGGCCTGGGGAACCATCTGCCCCACACCCAAAAGCAGGTGGCCGCCCTCTACGGCATCAGCCGCAGCTATGTCTCCCGCCTGGAGAAGCGGGCACTGGAAAAGCTGGAGGCGGCCCTGCGGGAGAGCGAATGAGCCGCAGTGGCATGCCCGCGACACAGTCCAAAAAAGAACACCATCCTTTCGGATGGTGTTCTCTTTTGTCTGCCCACCACTTTTGTTGTCTGTGAGTCAGCGGTATGTGACCGAGACCCAGGGGTATTTCTCCTGAAGGTCGCTGAAGATTTCCTGCATCGGAGCGGCATATTCTCGCAGCTCTTGGGGCATGGAGGCAAAGCCCTCCACAACAATGCGCCTTTGCACCGGCGGCAGAAATACATCTGTCAGGCAATCCCACATGGCGTCCCAATTTTCTCCGTAGTAGTCCGGAAATCCAAATGTCTTGTGGATACGCTGGTGTAACGCATCCCAGTCCTTGCAACCGTCCAGATTCAGCAGGACGGGGTCAGTCGTGATGGGCGTATATGCGTAGTGATTCATAACGAAACTCCTTTCTGTCAAACGATTTCGACAAATGTGGCGTAATGGTCGTAAGTGGCAAAGATCGATCCGTCGTTGGAGTAGAGAATTCGTTCTCCATTCCGGTAGCCAAAAGAGTAATTGATGTCAGCCTCGTACCATATTCGTCCGGGTACATCGGGGAGCCGTTGGTCCCTGTTTTTGTAAACGCCTTTTGTCAGCATCTTACCAGGAGCGGCAATGGCAAGATTTGCTAAAATATGTGCTTCGCACGGGTCGAGGCAGCGAGCTCTACCCTGCCCACGGCTCTGTCCAAAAAAGGAACACCATCCTTTCGGATGGTGTTCCTTTTTTGGAGCGGGCGACGAGGCTCGAACTCGCTACCTCGACCTTGGCAAGGTCGCGCTCTACCAGATGAGCTACGCCCGCAGGTGGTGCCTCAGGCCAGAGTCGAACTGGCGACACGCGGATTTTCAGTCCGCTGCTCTACCAACTGAGCTACCGAGGCAAATGGCGACCAAGATGGGGCTCGAACCCACGACCTCCAGCGTGACAGGCTGGCGTTCTAACCAACTGAACTACTTGGCCATAAAACTTGGTGGGAACAACTGGACTCGAACCAGTGACCCCCTGCTTGTAAGGCAGGTGCTCTAACCAGCTGAGCTATGCTCCCGTACCTGCCGATCTTTTCAGAACGGCAAGGGTTATTATACAAAAAAGCATGCCCGATGTCAACACCAAATTTTCGATTTTTTACTTTTTTTCGCGGAGGCCCTCCAGCAGCTTTTCAAGCTCCCGGGCAGAGAAGTCATAGACCTTGTCGCAGAACTGGCAGCCCAGCTGGCAGCCGCCCTGCTCTTTGAGGATGCTCTCCAGCTCGTCGGCCCCCAGGGAGATGAGGGCCCGCTCCACCCGCTCCCGGGAGCAATAGCACTTATATTCTACCGGGCAGGTCTCCAAAATTTTCAGCTCAAAGTCACTCATCACCCGGCGCAGCAGGTGCTCGGGATCATCGTCCCGGGCCAAGATGGCCGACACGGGCCCGGCCTCCATAATGCCCCCCTCCACCTTGCAGATGGTGTCCTCGGTGGCGCCGGGCATCAATTGAATGAGGTACCCGCCGGCGGACTTGACGCTCTGGTCCCGGTCCACCAGCACGCCCAAGCCACAGGCGGTGGGCATCTGCTCGGACTCCACGAAGTAGGAGGCGATGTCCTCGGCGATCTCGCCGCCCAGAAGGTCGACGGTGCCCACATAGGGCTCCTTCATGTGCAGGTCCTTGATGACGGTCAAGGTGCCCTCAGCGCCCACGGCGCCGCCCACATCCAGCTTTCCGTCCGCCCGCAGGGGGATATCCGTCTGGGGGTTCGTGACATAGCCCCGGACATTGCCGGCATTGTCCGACACGGCCAGCACCGTGCCCAAGGGGCCGCCGCCCTTGAATTGCAGGGTGATGCTGGCCCCCTGGCCCTTCAGGGCGTTGCCCATGATGCTGGCGGCGGAGAGGGCGCGGCCCAGGGCCGCGGTGCCCACCGGCAGCAGCTTATGTATCTGCCGGGCCCGCTCCACCAGATCACGGGAGCAGATGGCCGCGGCCTGTACCATGCCATCGGAGGAGATGGCGCGAACGATCCTATCCATATTCTTACCCTCTTATCGCTGTAAAATAGATGCGCTGCTCATTTTCCCGGGGGCGGCGCAGCACCCCGTCGCCATAGGTGCGGATGTCGGTGAAGCCCGCCTCCGCCAGCCATGCAGTGAGCTCCGCCACGGTATAGGCCCGCTGGCGGTGCTCCTCAAAGGAGCGCTCCCAGACCTCCCCCCGGCGGCGGAAAAGATCCATATAGTAACTGCAAAGGCCCCGGCGGAACTCCGTGCGCCAGACGCAGTAGGTGTCGTCATTTTCATCCAGAAACACCTGGCCGTCCAGAGCGGCGAGCTTCTCCGGGGTATTGATGTCAAAGACCAGCATCCCGCCCGGGGCGATGAAAAGGTGCAGCCGCCGAAGGGTCTCCTGCACATCCCGGGGCCGGGTCAGGTAGTTGATGCTGTCCAAGCAGCAGATGGCCGCGTCCACGGTGCCGTAGAGGTCCAGCTTCGGCATGGACTGACAGAGAAACAGCGGAGGGATGCCCGGGGCTTTCTTTTCCATGGCCCGGGCCAGCATCTCCGCCGAGGCATCCGCGGCGATGAGCTCATAGCCCCGGGCCGTCAGCAGCCAGGTCATGGTGCCGGTACCGCAGGCCAGATCCAGCACGGTGTGCACGCCGATGGGGCAGCGGCGGAAGAGCTTTTCGATGAAATCCGCCCGCCGGGCATAGTGCACATCCTCCGTAAGGCCGTCGTAGGCGGCGGCCAGGGCTTCATAGGCACTCATTTCTTCTGCTCCCGCATCCGCTCGAGGACCACATCATAGCCCCCGGCGCCGTTGATGAGACTGCGGTTCACCCGGCTGATGGTGGCGCTGGAGGCGCCGGTCTTCTCCAGAATGTCGTTGTAGATCATGCCCTCGTTGAGGAGGGTAGCCACCTCGAAGCGCTGCTCCATGGAGCGCATCTCCGAAATGGTGCACAGATCCTGGAAGAACTGGTAGCACTCCTCCTCGGTTTTCAGTGTCAAGATCGCCTGATAGAGAAGATCGCTTTTGTCCTTGGTGGCGATTTTTGCCTTTGCCGCACGAACTGCCATAGCGTCTTCCTCCTTTCCCAAACTCCTTTATTAGGTTAACACTTTTACGCGTGAAAGTAAAGAGCCACGGCGGATTTTTTCAAGACGCCGCGCCGCCGCCCCGGCCGGGAGGGGCCGGCCGGGCACAGAGGCGGGATATTCCCGTTAAGACTTTATGCCGCCAACGCTTTTCTTTATAAGATTTTAATTCCATTATTCGTTCATTTACGACATTTTTATTCATTTTGGTGCTATAGTCAGAGGCAGTTTTGGAGGGCGCTCCGGACGCCGGAAGAAACGAGAAAATCACTTTACGAAGGAGTGTGCAACTGTGGTTACTTTCATCATTGGCCTGGTGATCCTGCTGGGCGGTGCCGCACTGTACGGCCGCTTCTGCGAAAAGGTATTTGGGCCCGACGATCGCAAGACCCCCGCCTATACCAAGGAAGACGGCGTGGACTATGTCCCCCTGCGCGGCTGGAAAAACAGTCTTATCAACCTTTTGAACATTGCCGGCACCGGCCCCATCATCGGGCCCATCCAGGGCATTTTGTTTGGGCCCATCGCCTTTTTGACCATCCCCATCGGGAATGTCATCGGCGGCGCCATGCACGATTATTTCTCCGGCATGATCTGCCTGCGTGACGGCGGCACCCAGATGCCCGAGATGATCCGCCGCTACTCCCCCAAGGGTATCTACAAGTTCTACAATGTGTTCGTATGCCTGCTGCTGCTGTTGGTGGGCGCCGTGTTCATCTACACCCCCGGCGACATCGCCGCCACGCAGCTGTTCGGCTTTGACGGCAAGGCCACCTCTGTGTCCACCTGGGTCATCTACGGTGTGATCTTCCTTTATTACCTCATCGCCACCGTGTTCCCCATCGATGCCATCATCGGCAAGGTCTACCCCATCTTCGGCGGCATCCTGCTGTTCTCCGCCATCGGCGTGTTCATCGGCATCTTCGCCAAGGGCTTCCCCCTGCTGAACATCTGGGACAGCTGGGCGGCTCCCGTTTTGTCCCTCACCGGTGCCGACGGCACCGTGGGCACCTTCACCTATGCCGACTATTTCTCCAACGGCCACTTCCTGCCTATCTTCTTTGTCACCGTGGCCTGCGGCATCCTCTCCGGCTTCCATTCCACCCAGACGGCTATCATCTCCCGCACCATGAAGAGCGAGCGGCAGGGCCGCAACACCTTCTATAACATGATGGTGCTGGAGGGCTTCATCGCCATGGTCTGGGCCGCCGGCGCCATGGGCGTTTATAACCTGGCCCTCCAGGAGCCCAACGCCTCCCTGGCCACCGGCACCGTGGGTGTGGTGTGCAAGCACCTGCTGGGCAACATCGGCGGCATCATCGCTCTGCTGGGCGTCATCGTGCTGCCCATCACCTCCGGCGATACGGCCCTGCGGGCCCTGCGCCTGAGCTTGTCCGAGACCCTGCACATCGACCAGTCCACCAACGCCAAGCGTATCCGTCTGGCCGTGCCCATCTTCCTGTTGGTCATCGCCATTCTGGTCTATGCCAAGATCAACAACGACGGCTTCATGATCCTGTGGCGTTACTTCGCCTGGGCCAACCAAACCCTGTCCCTGTTCGCCTTCCTGTGCATCACCGTTTGGATGTTTGAAAACGGCAAGGGCAAGTGGGCCTGGATCCCCATGCTCCCCGGCTGCTTCTATACCTTCATCTGCGTGACCTACATCGCCAATGCGCACATCGGCTTCAACATCCCCTGGACGCCCGCCTACATCATCGGCGTGGTCTGCGCCGCGGCCTATGTGGTGGCCTGCTGCATGTACGGTAAAAAGCGCCAGGCGCGGAAGCTGACCTTGGGTTAACGGCAAATACGCCCTTATCCATACTTCTCCTTACGCAGCAACAGCAAAGGGAATGCTTTTCCGGAAGCATTCCCTTTGCTGATTTTTTTATAGCTTTTGTATCTGCCGGCACAGCAGGCGGCCCACCGCATCGGCAAACCAACCCACCGTGGGGATGCGCTCCACTGCCGAGCCGTAGATCCGCCGGGCATCGGGAAGCTCTCTGTCGCTGCCGGTGAAGATGCACACCGGCCGGATGCCCTGCCGCCGCAGATCCTTCACCTGGGCGGCGGTGTCCTCCACCCCCCGCCGGCCGCTGTAGACATACCCGCCCAGCGGCAGGGTGCCGATGGGGATGCGCTGGTCATCGTTGGGGCTGGCGTCAGAGAGGATCACCAGCAGCCGGCGCTCACCGGCGGTCTTCTCCATGAGCCGGCCCATGGCCCGCAGGGCCAGACCGTCCCGGTTCCAGCCCGCCGCGGCGTAGTTGAATATCTTCTCATTGTCCTTTGGCTTTTCATAGTCCCGGAGCACCCGCAGCACCGTGCAGCCGCTGACGGAGCAAAAGGCGGTGACCCGCACGGCGATGCCGCAGCGGGTGAGGGCCTCGGCCAGGATATAGGCCTGGGCGGCAAGCTTCTCCTGCTGGGTATTCTGGGAGGCGGAGCCGTCCAGCAGGATGTCCACCGTCAAGTCGCCCGGCTGCCGGGGCTCCCGGCGGGAGAAGATCCGCTCATCATCCAGCACCGCCGCCCGCCAGGCCACGGCTCCCAGAAGGGTACCGCTGCGGCCGGGGCAGGCATCTGCCTCCTGCTGCAGGAGCAGAGTGTTTTGCAGCTTCTGAACGAGCTGGGCGATGGCCAGGCGATTCTGGGCCAGATGGGCCCGGTAGTAGGCCCGGTTGCGCTCCCCCTGACGGCGGAAATTCTCCACATCCCAGGCCGCCGCCGGCGAGGGGGCCCGGCCCGTGGGGGCCCCGGCGGTAAAGTGCAGCCGGCAGCCCCGGTGGACACCGGTGCACAGTGTCCGCTCCGCCTCCGCCAGTTCCCCGGGAGGCAGCAGAGAGGCGCCGAAGCAGTCCTCCACATAGCGCCGCAGAACGGGCTCCGGGGTCCGGCCCTGGAGAAAGTGCAAGAGCCGCAGGGGACCGGTATCTCCGGCGGCACCGGCGGGGCCGCCGCCCCGGCCGAAGGCCCGCAGGGCGTTGGGCCGCACCAGGCGCACGGCGCCGTTTTTCCCGGGCCGCCGCCCTACCCAGGCCGCCCACTGGCGATCCTTTACATCGCGGGCCGGCCGGCGGTAAAACCGATAGAGCAGCGCCTCCGTCTGCCGGAGGATGGTCTGCTCATCCCAGTCGGGAGCGAAGGCCAGGGCGTCCATAAGCTCCTGCAGGGAGGCCGGCTCAGCACTCGCCGTGCCCAGCACCTGCCGGGCCCGGGCCTGCCACAGGGCCCCGGCGCTCTCCCGGGGGTCGCCGGCTGCCGGCTCGGACAGCAGCTGCCGGGCCCAGGAGCGCCGCAGCTCTGCCAGCACCGGGCGCTTGGCGGCGCAGCGGCCGTAGACCGCGTGCTCCAGCCCCAGCCAGAAGACATCCGTATAGAGATCCCCCCGGTCCTGGTGGGCAAAGCTGTGGAGCAGGGGGAGGAATTTGGAGAAGTCATAGCAGCTCCGGGCCAGGCCCATCACCGTGTTCAGGTAGAGCCGCGGCTCCCCGGCGGCGTCAAAGGCCGCCTCCTCCGGGGGAAGATCGTAGCGCTCCGCGGCGTTCCAGATCTGGTTATACGCCCGGCGGCTTTGCAATTCGGCCCGTTCCATCTCAGCCCTCGAAGAACTGCCCCCGGCAGGCCTCCCGGGGGATGCGGGCCCACACCGTGTCCGCCGCCAGCTGCCGCTCAAAGGGCTCAAAGGCCTTGTTGATGACGCCCAGATAAAGGGCCTGGGAGGCCCCCAGGCCTCTCTCCATCAGGTGCAGCGCCGCCAGGAGGCCCCGCAGATCCAGGGTCTTGGCGGATATCTCGCCGCTGTCGCACTTCTGCCGCAGGTCCCGGAACAGCAGGGCGAACTGCTCCGCCCAGGACTCCTTCAGCGCCGGGAAGCTGCGCCGCAGCAGCTTTTTGAGGTTCTCCTGGGAGATCACCGGCATATCCAGCACCACGAACCGGGACACC
This sequence comes from uncultured Oscillospiraceae bacterium, assembly GCA_934591705.1. GTDB lineage: Bacteria > Bacillota > Clostridia > Oscillospirales > Oscillospiraceae > Vescimonas. The sequence continues at coordinate 24,728 of CAKTPM010000016.1, read as the reverse complement.
AGGGCCTCGTTGAGCTCCCGGGTGCCGGCATAGCCGTAGTTCATGGTGCCGATGAAGCGGGTGGCCTCGTCCAGAGGGATGCGCTCATAGCCGGGCACATCGATGACCCGGCGGTGGTCCAGGGCGGCGTGGAGCACCGCCAGGGCCTCGTTCTTAGCCATGTTCACCTCGTCCAGCACACCGAAGCCCCCCACCCGGGCGCAGCGGGACACCGGCCCCTCCCGGAACACCACCTGGCCCTCCCGGAGGGTGTCGGTGCCGATGAGGGCCGCAGCGTCCACATTGATGTACATAGAGACATCCCACAGGGGGCGGCCGAACACCGCCGCCAGATTCTCCGCCAGCACATTTTTACCCGTGGCCTTGGGGCCCGAGAGCAGCAGGTGCTGCCCGCAGAGCAGAGCGGAGACCGCGCTCTCCCAGACCTCCTTGCCGTAGTAGAGATAGCGCGGCTGCGGAACGCGCTCCGCCGCCTCCGGGGACACCGGATGCCGGGCCCGATAGCGGGATGCCTCCTCCAGCAGCGCCGGGTCCACGCCCTCCGCCTGCAATTCCGTCCAAATATCCATTTTTGCGCCTCCTTTGCGCTTTTTCGATGTTGTATTGTACACCCGAAGTGTGCAAAGAGTTCGCCAAGAAAACGCTTTTCCGGTGCTTGGAGGCAAGAAAAACGCACCTGCTCCGGCAGGTGCGTTTTTCTGCGCCGCGGGCGTGGGTCTCAGCCCGCCAGGATCTCGAATTTCAGCACGCCCCAGGCGCCGCTGATGCGCCCCACCAGCGCGTCGATGGACTCCTCCATCTCGCTGGTCTCCGCGGAGATGGTCACGCCGGCGCAGCCGTTGGTGGGGATGGTCTGGTTGATGGTGAGAATATTTGCGCCGCTCTGGGCAAAAATAGAAAGGAAGTTGCTCAAAACGCCGGGGTTGTCCTTCAAAAGGGCGTAGAAGGTTATGATGTGGCCCGCCCGCATATTCTGGAAGGGCTGCACCGCGTCCTTGTATTTATAAAAGGCGCTGCGGCTGATGCCCACCTTCCGGGCGGCCTCCCCCACGGTGGCGGCCTCTCCCACCTGGAGCATCCGCTTGGCCTCCGCCACCTTCAAAAATACCTCCGGCAGCGCCTCCGCCGATACGATATAAAAGCTCTTCTTCTCCATGCTTCTTCCTCCGTATCAATACATTCATTTCTCGTTAAGCGAGTTATATTATATCATATCCACAGCTAAAGTACAAGTGTTTTTATTGGGCGGATGACGCCAGGCAAGGCGCCGCGGCCGGCCGGGCGGCTGTTTTCCGGCGGAGAGAAAGGGGGCCGACAACATGGAGAAAAAGCGGGAGCTTCTCCTTCGGGCCGCCTACTGGGCGATCATCGGAGGGCTCATCTGGCTGGCCGCGGGCCTGGCGGCGGCATATCTGGCACCCTTTCTCGCGGCCCTGGTGCTGGCCGCCCTGTGGGAGCGGGCGGTAGCGTACCTGCACCGGCGGCTGCACCTGAAGCGCAGCTTCCTGGCGGCGGTGCTAACGCTGCTGCTCACCGGCGGCACCGTCGCCGGCGCCTGCCTGTTGCTGGGAGCCCTGGCCCGGCAGGCGGCGTCCTTTTTGGGGGAGCTGCCCCTGTGGCTGGGGCGGCTGCCGGTGCTGACCCGGCGCATCCGCGCCCATCTGGAGAGCTTTTGCAGCGCCTGCGGGGCCGAGAGCACCGGCTGGCCGGAGGCCGCCGCCGACTGGCTCACCGCCCAGCTGAGCGGCTGGCTGGCCGCCCTCTCCCGGCGGTGCCTGGACCGGCTCACCGCCGCTGCGGCCCATCTGCCGGGGGCGGCCCTCTTCTGCGTGACCACGGCCTTAGCGGTGTATTTTACCGTCAGCGCCTATCCCGCCATCCGGTCGTTTTTGCTGCGGCAGGTGCCCCCGTCCCTCCGGGGCAAGCTCCGGGCGGTGCGGCAGGGAGCCCTGCTGTCGGCGGGCCGGTGGCTGCGCTCGCAGCTGGTGCTGCTGGCGCTGACCTTCGGGGAGCTCCTCCTGGGCCTGGGGCTGCTGGGGGTACCCTACACCCTGCTCATCGCCGCCGTCACGGCCCTCATCGACGCCCTGCCGGTATTCGGCACCGGCGTGGTGCTTCTGCCATGGGCGGCCATCTGTCTTTTGACGGAGGACATTCCCCGGGGTGTGGGGCTCTGCGCCCTCTATGCGGCGGTGACCCTGGTGCGCAGCATCGCCACGCCCCGGCTCTTGGCCGCCGGCAGCGGCACCTCGCCGCTGGTGTCTCTGCTGGCCATGTACGCGGGCTTCCGGGCCTGGGGGGTGTGGGGGATGGTGCTCTTTCCCCTGGGGGCTATGCTCCTCTGCGAGCTGCAGAAAAGCGGCGCGGTGAAGCTCTGGAAATAACGGGGGTTGTGCGCCAGCCAAAGACATGTTATAATATGGTGTACGGGCTCCGGCAACGCGCCGGGGACGACTATGGGTGAAGGAGAAGAGAAGATGATGTCCAAGCAGCGCCGAGCAGATCTGATGCTCCTTTTGGTCACCGCCTTCTGGGGCGTGAGCTACTACTTCAGCGACATCTGCCTGAAGACCATGCCTCCCATGACTCTGACGGCCTTCCGCTTTGTCACGGGCTTCGCCCTGCTTTTCGCGGTATTCCTCCCCCGGCTGCGGCGGCTCTCCCGGGCCACGGCGAAATACGCCCTGTTCATCGGTCTGTCTCTCACCGGCAGCTACATCTTTTACGGCTACGGCCTTTTGTATACCTCCATCTCCAACGCTGCCTTTCTCTGCGCCCTGTCCGTGGTATTCACGCCGCTTTTGGGCTGGGTGGTCTACCGCAAGCCCCTGGGCCGAAGGATGAAGCTGTGCCTGGTGCTGTGCGTGGCGGGCCTGGCCATGCTGACCCTCCAGGAGGACTTCCGGGTGGCCTTCGGGGACATCCTGTGTCTGGGCACCCCGCTGTGCTATGCCGTGGACCTGCTTTTGACAGAGAAGGCCGTGGCGGATGAGACCGTGGATCCGGTGGCCCTGGGGGTGTGCGCCCTGGGGGTGGTGGCCGTGATCACCACGACCCTGGCCCTGATCCTGGAAAAGCCCTGCCTCCCCGGAGACGGGATGACCTGGTTTGCCGCCCTCTTTCTGGGCATCGCCTGCAGCGGCGCCGCCTTTGTGATCCAGTCGGTGGAGCAGCGGCACACCACCGCCAACCATGTGGGGCTGATCTTCACCATGGAGCCGGTGTTCGCCACCGCTCTGGCCTTTTTCCTGGCGGATGAGCGCCTGACCCCCCGGGGGTACGCCGGCGCCGCCGTGATGCTGCTGAGCTTGCTCCTGATGGAGCTGGACTGGCCCAAGAAGAAGCCGTAAGAACATCTGATTACAGCAAGCACCGCCGGAGAGATCTCCGGCGGTGCTTTTTTCGTTTCCGTCATTTCATCTGGGAGGGGCTTTTCCCGAACTTCTTCTTATACGCCCGGGAAAAGGTGGAATAGTCCCGGTAGCCGCAGCGCTCGGCGATCTCCGTCAGGGGCACATCCCGGCTCAACAGGTCCCGGGCCAGCAGCAGGCGCTTTTCGGTGACATAGCTGTGTATGGTGTAGCCGGTGGCCTCCCGGAAGCGGCGCATCATGTGGTACTTGCTGATGTAGAACCGCCGGGCCAGGTCGTCGATGGACAGCTCCTCTGTCAGGTGGCCGCCCAGATAGCCCAGCAGCGCCAGCATCTTGCGGTCTCCCGAGGCGGCATCCGCGGCGTGGGCCCGGCTGGTCATGCGGTTTACCTCCACCAGCAGCTGGATGAAAAGTGCCCGGGCCATCACATCGGCGGCGAACTCCTCGCTCCTCAGGGCCTCCTCCAGCTGGGTGAGCCGCTCCTGCAGGGCGCCGTCCTCCCGGTGGTAGACATAGCACCCGGTCTCCCGGGCGTGGTCAAAGCACCGGCCCAGGTCCGTGCCCCGGCCCGCCTCCCGGAGGTAGGCCGGCGAGATATAGAGCACCGTCCGCTCGTAGTAGTCGCCGCTCTCCACCAGGGGACGGTGGATGCACCCGCGGCCCACCAGCACGCAGTCCCCGGGCTGCAGGTGATAGGTGCGCCCTTCAATGGCGTAATCCGCCCGGCCCGCCAGGAGCCAGATGATCTTATGAAAGTCATGGTAGTGGTAGGCAATGGCCTCATGCCGGGAGTCCGCCAGATGGAACAGGCGCAGATCCTCCCGCAGGTAGCCCCGGTTTTCATATTGCAGCGGCTCCATAGCATCCCGTCCTTCCGCAAGATTTACACATATTATAGCATACACCGTGCAAATGATGCAAGAAGCATCTTCTTTTCAAATTTTTCTTCCCTTTTTGCCGGTTTTGTGCTATACTCATTGCCGTATATGTTTATCCCAAGGGAAGAAAGGAATCAATTTCTCATGCTTTTCAAGCGTTTTATCTGTATGCTCCTGCTGCTGGCGACCCTGGCGCTGTGCACGGCCGGCGCCCTCGGCGCCGAGAAGGATGCCGCCGCCGGCACCGAGAACGAGGCGGCCTCCCTGCCGCTGACGCCGCCGCTGTCCGACACGCCCGGCACCGTCCGGGAGCTGCTGGACGGCCTCACGCTGGCCCAGCAGGGCGCTGCCGCCGCAGCGGCCGCCGCCGCCGAGATCTATGACGGCGTGCTGATCATCGGCTCCGGTGAGGCGGAGCTTCTCCGGGCCCCGGAGGACGGCGCCGTGCTGCGCACCATCCCCACCCAGCGGGCCGCCCACCTGCTGGAGACCCGGGAGGGCTGGTACAAGGTGGTCTACCGCAACACCACCGGCTTTGTGCGGGCTGACCGCTGCGAGCTGGTGCACTATGAGGAATACGCCGCCCAGATGGACGAGCTGCTGCTGCAGCAGGAGGACATCGTAAGCTATGCCCGCCAGTGGCTGGGCGTGCGCTACCGCTATGGCGGCAGCTCCATGTCCGGCACGGACTGCTCCGGCTTTACCATGGCGGTATTCGCTAAGTTCGGCTACTCTCTGCCCCACGGTGCCGGGGATCAGTACCGGAAGTTCCCCTCCGTCACCGACCACGAGCGGGATGTGGGCGACCTGGTGTTCTTCTCCACCGGCGGCGTGGCCATCGGCCATGTGGGCATCTATCTGGGAGGCGGCCTTTTCATCCACGCCTCCACCAGCTCCGGCGTGCGCGTCGACTCCCTTTACGACAGCTATTACGGCCCCCGCTACCGGGGCGCGGTAAGGGTGCTGGGCCTCTGAGCTTCTGTCATACATAGCCCCCCTCCCCTCCGGGAGAGGGGGCGCTTTTTACGCCGGCGGCCCGGCTCCGGGACCCTCGGGCAGCGGCCCGGTGCATGCATATTCCGAATATACGAATAATTATTCATTTATACCGCCGTTGCCTTGTACAGTATGCACAGTTTCTTTGTAGCCGCTTGTGGACAATTCCCGAATATTTGACGATTTCGTGATACGCTGCGAATTTTTATGCAAAAATATGTTGACATTTATTCACGCAGGGCGTATAGTGTGCACTGTCAGGAGGGAAACCTCAACACAACGCAAAGTCTACATTCCCTGCACGGGTGAATATAGAACCAAGAAAAACGGAAAGGAAAGATAAAAATGAAAAAGTTTTTTGCTCTTCTGCTGGCCATGGTCATGGCCCTGTCCCTGGTGGCCTGCGGTGAAAAGAACACCGATGACAAGAACGGCGGCGATGCCGAAAAGACCGAGCTGGTCCTGGGCACCAGCGCCGACTACGCCCCCTTTGAGTTCATGTATCCCGATGAGAGCGGCGAGATGGTGTACGGCGGCATTGATGTCTCCGCTGCCAAGTACATCGCCGAGGACATGGGCCTGACCCTCAAGGTGGAAAACATGGGCTTCGACTACCTGCTGACCTCCCTGGACAAGGGCGACTTTGACATCGTCATGGCCGCTATGGAGCCCACCCCCGAGCGTCTGGAGAACGCCGACTTCTCCGACCCCTACTACACCGATGTGCCCCCCGCCATCCTGGTGAAGGCGGACAAGGCCGAGCAGTATAAGACCCTGGCCGACTTCGCCGGCAAGTCCGTAGGCGCCCAGACCGCCACCACCAAGCTGGACATGGTCAACGATATCGAGGGTGTGAACGCCGTGGCCCTGCAGTCCGTGCTGGATCTGGTCAATGAGCTGGTGTACGATAAGGTGGACGCCATCCTCGTCGACGGCGGTGTGGCCGCCGAGTACGCCGCCTCCAACCCCGATCTCGCGGTGGCTGCCGCCTCCAGCGAGCTGGGTGCCGCGACCCCCTACTCCGTGGCCGTGGCCAAGGGTGACCCCAAGGGCCTGCTGCCGGGCATCAACGCCGCCATCGCCAAGATGAACGAGGCCAACATGATGGAGACCTTCATCGCCGACGCCGACAAGCTCTCCAATGTGGCCGTGAGCGTCACCGCCGAATAACTCTCCTTCTTCCCCTACCCCCCTGCGAGGTGCAAAGCCGCGAAAGCGGCTTTGCACTTTCGCGCTGTCAAAATCACCCTTCCTCTTAAGAAAGGAGCGACTTGCCTATGTGGTGGAGCAGTCTTTTCGAGAACATGCGTCCGTCCGATTTCTTCAATTTTTCCTTCTTCCCCAAGTACGGCGCCGCCTTTATACACGGCATCGAGTACACACTCTTGCTGTCGGTGGTGTCCGTGCTGCTGGCGGTGATCCCGGCGCTGCTGCTGGCCCTGATGCGCCTGAGCAAGAATAAGCCCGTGAAGTGGCTCTCCGGGGCGTATATCGCCGTGTTCCGCTCCACCCCCATGCTGGTGCAGCTGTCCATCATCTACTACGGTCTGTTCTACGCCATCTCCCTGCCCCGGATCTCCCTGTTCGGCTTCGTGGACATCAGCCGCTTCATCCCCGGCGTGGTGGCGCTGGCCCTCAACAGCAGCGCCTATGTGGCGGAGATCTTCCGGGCGGGCATCTTAGCCGTGGACAAGGGCCAGACCGAGGCGGCCCGCTCCCTGGGCCTCTCCCGCTGGCAGGCCATGCGCCTGGTGGTGCTGCCCCAGGCCATCAAAAATGTCCTGCCGGCCCTGGCCAACGAGCTGGTGACCATGGTCAAGGAGAGCTCCATCTGCTCGGTGCTGGGCATGGCGGAGATGATGTTCGCCGCCAAGACCATCGCCGGTTCCACCGGCATCTCCCTGGCGCCCTACACCATGGCGGCGCTGGTCTATTTCTGCATCAACTACCCGGCCTCCAAGGGCATCGAGGCCATCGAAAGGAGGATGCGCCGTGGCGACAAGCAGTAATGTTCTCATCTCCGTGCAGCATCTGGTGAAGGAATTCAATCACGGCAGCGTCCACGCCCTCAACGACTGTGACCTGGACATCCGCCGGGGCGAGGTGGTGGCCATCATCGGCCCCTCCGGCAGCGGCAAGTCCACCCTGCTGCGCTCCCTGAACCTTCTGGAGGAGCCCACCTCCGGCAAGATCCTCTTTGACGGCGTGGACCTGGCGGACAGGTCCGTGAACATCGACCTCCACCGCCAGAAGATGGGCATGGTGTTCCAGCATTTCAACCTCTTTCCCCACAAGACGGTGCTGCAGAACATCACCATGGCCCCTGTGACCCTGAAGAAAAAGACCCCCGCCCAGGCGGAGGAGCAGGCCCGGGCCCTTTTGGAGCGCATCGGCCTGGCGGACAAGGCCGACGAATACCCCAACATGCTCTCCGGCGGGCAGAAGCAGCGCATCGCCATCGTCCGGGCCCTGGCCATGGACCCGGAGGTCATGCTCTTCGATGAGCCCACCTCCGCCCTGGACCCCGAGATGGTGGGCGAGGTGCTGGACCTCATGCGGGACCTGGCCCACGAGGGCATGACCATGGCCGTTGTGACCCACGAGATGGGCTTTGCCCGGGAGGTGGCCGACCGGGTGGTCTTCATGGCCGACGGCAAGATCCTGGAGGAGGGGGCTCCGGCGGCGCTCTTTGAGCACCCGCAGGATCCGCGCCTGCAGGACTTCCTCAGCAAGGTACTGTGATAGTAAAATAATAAATATAGTAAAATAATAAAAAAGAAGGGCGGTGCCGCCGGCACAGCCCTTCTTTTTTGTCTATTATGTTTTCTCCCGCATTTCCAGGCGGCACTTGGGGCAGGTGATGATGACCGTGCCCTTGCCCTTGGGCACCCGGCAGAGGGTCCCGCAGTTGGGGCAGGTGAAGTACTTGTGATCCCGGTCCCGGAGGCCCTTGGTCTTGCCGCACAGGGGCCACCAGATCTTCTGCAGGAAGTGCAGGTTCTCCCCCCGGCGCTTTTGGAGGTTCCGGGAGAACATCCGGAAAAGGGCCCAGAAGAACAGCGCCAGCGCCACCAGCCGGAGGATCAGATACGCCGTGGGCTGCTCCTTCAGGAACAGGTTCACCAGGTCCAGCACAATGGCCGTCCACACAATGGCCAGGCCCAATTGATCGGCACCGTTTCGGCCATACATAAAGCGGCTCATGGCATTGCCTATCCGCTGAAAAAATCCCATACCCGCGCTCCTTCCCTGCCGTTTTCTTTTTACCGTGGAGCATTGTAACCGAAATGCCGAAAAAGGTAAAGCCCAAACGGGGAAAGTTTACAAAATCGTCAAAACTTTTGCCGCCCCGGCTGCTTTTCCCGTTGCCGTTCCGAGGCGGTTGTGGTATACTGGAGGGTACAGCGGGATACACAACGGGGGCCGGCAGGCACCCCGCCGACCCCCTATCTGAAAAGCATCCGCACCCGGCCGCGATACGGAACGCTTAGAGCATCCTATGCCCCGGCGGCGCGGCAGGTGCCACGAAAGGAAACAGCTATGATCAAGATCGCTCCCTCTATCCTCTCGGCGGATTTCGCCAACCTCCAGCGCGACATTGAGAAGATCGCCTCTGCGGACTATGTCCATGTGGATGTGATGGACGGGCTTTTCGTGCCCAATATCTCCATCGGCATCCCGGTGGTGAAGTCCATCCGGCCCACCACGGCCCTGCCCCTGGATGTGCACCTGATGATCGACCGCCCGGTGCGGTATGTGGCCCAGTTCTGCGACGCCGGGGCCGACATCGTCACCTGCCATGTGGAGGCCGACACCGAGGAGAACATCCACGCGGCTATGGCCCTCATCCACGAAAAGGGAAAGCGCGCCGGTGTGGTAGTGAAGCCCAAGACCCCGGCGGAGGCGGTTTTGCCCTTTATCCGGGAGTGTGAGCTCATCCTGGTGATGACGGTGGAGCCCGGCTTCGGCGGCCAGAAGTTCATGGCCGACATGATGCCCAAGGTGGCTGCCATCCGGGGCTATATCAACGAGCTGAACCCCGCCTGCGAGCTGGAGGTGGACGGCGGCGTGGATCCCACCACCTGCCGCGCCTGCATCCAGGCCGGCGCCAATGTGCTGGTGGCAGGCAGCGCCGTATACAAGGCCGCGGACATCCCCGGCCGCATCGCTGAATTGAGAGGATAAGCAGCATGGAGTTTTTTCCCGCACCCTTAGAAAAGCTGGTGGAGCAGTTTGCCCGGCTGCCGGGCATCGGCGGCAAAAGCGCCCAGCGGCTGGCCTTTCATGTGCTGAGCTTGCCCATGGAGCGGGCCCAGGAATTTGCAGACGCCATTCTGGACGCCAAGCGCACCGTGACCCTCTGCCCCAGGTGCCGCAACCTGACGGCGGGGGGCCTTTGCCCGGTGTGCGCCAGCCCCAAGCGGACCGGCGGCACCATCTGCGTGGTGGCCGACCCCCGGGATGTCATCGCCATGGAGCGCGCCCGGGAATTTTCCGGGGTGTACCATGTGCTCCACGGGGTCCTGTCCCCCATGAACCATGTGGGGCCCGACGATCTGGAGATCAAGTCCCTGGTGGACCGGGTGGCCCAGGGGGGCGTGGAGGAGGTCATCATGGCCACCAACCCCGACACCGAGGGGGAGGCCACCGCCCTCTACATCGCCCGGCTCTTGAAGCCCTTCGGGGTGAAGGTCACCCGCCTTGCCTACGGCATCCCCGTGGGCGGGCATCTAGAATTTGCCGACGACGCCACTCTCATGCGGGCCCTGGAGGGCCGCCGGGAGCTGTGAGCATGCATGCCGCGACAGAGCTCGGGAAAGGAGGCACCCTATGAAGCGCATCATGGCCGGTCTGCTGGCAGGGCTTTGTCTTCTCTCCCTGACGGCCTGCGGCGGAGAGCCCTCCTGCGAGAGCACCTTTTTCGCCATGAATACGGTGATGTCCTTCGCCGTGTACGGGGCGGGTGCCCAGGCGGCCGTCACCGCCTGCCAGCAGGAGATCAACGCCCTGGAGAACGCCCTCTCCCGCACCAGGGACACCAGCGAAATTTCCCTTTTGAACCGGGAAAAGGCCGCCTCCCTCACCGGAGAGACCCTTTCCCTCCTGCGCCGGGCGGAGGAGCTCTCCGCCCTCACCGGGGGCCTTTTTGATGTGACGGTGGCTCCCCTGGTGGACCTCTGGGCCATCACCTCGAAGCACCCCCGGGTGCCGGAGCCGGCGGAGATAGAGGCCTGCCTTACCGCCTGCGTAGGGCCGGCGCACCTGCACCTCACCGAGGACGGGGCCCGGCTGGACGCCGGCTGCAGCATCGACCTGGGGGGCATCGCCAAGGGCTATGCCGCCCACCGGGTCCGGGATATTTTGGAGGAGCACGGCGTGCAGAACGCCGCCGTGTCCCTGGGGGGCAATGCCTATGTCCGGGGCACAAGGCCGGACGGCAAGCTCTGGAGCGTGGGCATCCAGGATCCCGCCGATTTGGAGAAATGCTGCGCCTATCTGGACCTTTCGGATCGCTTTGTGGTGACCTCCGGGGGCTATCAGCGCTATTTTACTGACGATAGCGGCCGGGTCTACCACCATATTTTAGACCCCCGCACCGGCTGCCCCGCCGACAGCGGGCTCGCCTCCGTGACGGTCATCGGCCAGGACGGCACCGCCGCCGACGCCCTTTCCACCGCCCTTTTCATCATGGGAGCGGAGGGAGCTACCGCCTTCTGGCGGGCCCATCCGGAGCTGCAGCTGGATCTTCTGCTTATCACCGCCGACGGGCGCATCCTCTGCACCCTTCCGGCGGATACCGTGACCATACCGGAGGGAAGCACCTATGTCTTCGAGGCCCTTGCCTAAGCTCAAGCCCACCCTGTGGGATGCGCTCATATATGCCGCCGTGGCGCTTTTGGCCGCGGCGGTGCTGGCGGCCACCTTCGGCGGCAGGTCCGGCGAGCTCACCGTGGAGGTATCCCTGGGGGGCGAGGTGGTGGCCCAGTGCCCCTTGGCGGCCCTCCAGGAGCCCATGACCTTTACCAACAACGGCGTGACGCTGACGGTTTCCCCCCGGGAGGAGGGGGTGTGCGTCAGCAGCAGCGACTGCCCCACCCAGGATTGCGTCCACACCGGCACCATCCGCCGGGCCGGGCAGAGCATCGTGTGCCTGCCGGGGCGGATGGTGGTGCATCTGTCCGGGACCTCGGCGGCGGACGCCCCGGATGTGATCGTGGGGTGACGGGATGAAGTGGACAACGAAAAACATCGCCCTGTGCGCGGTGCTCACCGCCCTGGCCCTGGGGCTCTCCACCCTGGAGAATCTCTTCCCTGTGTCCCTGCTGGTGCCGCTGCCCGGCGTAAAGCTGGGCCTTGCCAACATCGTGACCGTTTTCGCCCTCTATTGGCTGGGGGCGGCCCCGGCCCTGGTGATCCTCCTGGCCCGGTGCTTTCTGGGAGCCATGTTCGCAGGGAACTTCTCGGCGCTTTTATTCTCCCTCTTCGGCGGCGTGGCCGCCATGCTCGCCATGATCGGCCTGCGGCGCTGCCGAGGGCTTTCCCTGTACGGCGTGTCCGTGGGCGGGGCAGCAGCCCACAACATCGGGCAGATCGCTGCCGCCTGCGTCACCCTGGGCAGTCCCCTGGTGGTGGGCTATCTGCCGGTGCTCTTGGCGGTGTCCCTGGTGACGGGCACCCTCACCGGCTTTGTGGCGGGGCTTTTGTTCCGCGCCATGCAAAATGTGAAGTTAGGAGCGTGACCATGGATCATAAGGACGAAATCATCCGGCAGCAGCTGGAGCTCATCCGCACCATGACGGAGAACAATGTCCGCCGCATGGCCACGGATTTTTGGGGCGTGCCCACCCTTGAAAAAAATACCCCGGTGACCCCGGAGGCCGCCGCTCCGGAAAAGACCCCGGAGAAGCCCGCGGAGGCCCCGGCGGCGGAGGCGGAAAAAGAGCAGGCATCCCAGGTGCCGCCCCCGGAGAGGATAGAGGATCTGCTGGCGGAGCTGGATGGCTACATCGGCCTTGCCGCCATCAAGCAGGAGGTGCGCAATCTCATCAACATGGTGCAGGTCTATCAGCTGCGGAAGGAAAATGACCTCCCCACCACCGACATGGCCCTGCACATGGTCTTTACCGGCAACCCCGGCACCGGCAAGACCACTGTGGCCCGGATCATGGCGCGGATCTACCACTCCCTGGGCATTCTCTCGAAGGGCCAGCTGGTGGAGGTGGACCGCAGCGGCCTGGTGGCGGGCTATGTGGGCCAAACGGCCCTCAAGACCCAGAAGGTCATCGAAAAGGCCATGGGCGGGGTGCTCTTTATCGACGAGGCCTATGCCCTCAACGGCCCCTCGGAGAACGACTTCGGCCAGGAGGCCATCGACACCGTGCTCAAGGCCATGGAGGATCACCGGGACGACCTGGTGGTCATCGTGGCGGGGTATACGGAGCTGATGGATCGCTTTATCCACTCCAATCCCGGCTTAGAGAGCCGCTTCAACCGCTTTTTGGAGTTCGCCGACTACACCCCTCAGGAGCTGATGGAAATTTTTCAGATGCGCTGCAAAAAGAGCTGCTATTGCCTGACCCCGGAGGCGGAGGAGGAGGTCCGGGCCTTCATCGCCCAAAAGAGCGCTGACCCCTCCTTCGGCAACGCCCGGGGCGTGCGGAATATCTTCGAGCACATTTTGGTGCAGCAGAATAACCGCCTGGCCGCCATGGAAAAGGTGACCCGGGAGGATCTGATGACCCTCACCGCCGAGGATGTCCGCACCGCCCGGGAAAAGGCCTGATAGCCGCCCGGTCATCTTAGGGCGGCGCGAAACCGACTGACGCAAAAACGAGAGGCCCGATGGGCCTCTCGTTTTTCGTATCGGTTTTTGTCCGGCTCTGCGGCACAGGCGCTTTTGGCTCACATCTTCTCCGGGGCGGTGCAGCCGATGAGCTCCATGGCGTTGCGCAGCACGCTGCGGGTGGTGTCCGCCAGCTTCAGGCGGGCATAGAGCAGCGCCGGCTCCTCGCCCTTGATGCGGCAGGCGTTATAGAACTTGTGGAAGGCCGCCGCCAGGTCAGTGAGGTAGCGGTTGATGAAGCTGGGGTCATAGCGGTCCGCCGCCACCAGCACCGTGTCGCTGTAAAGGGCCAGCTGCTTGATGAGAGCCACCTCGGTCTCGTCGGTGAGGAGGCCCAGCTCCGCCTCTGCGGCGGCGGGCACGGCATAGCCCTCGGCGGCCAGGGCCTTCAGAAGGGTGCAGATGCGGGCGTGGGCGTACTGGACATAGTACACGGGGTTTTCGCTGTCCTCCCGGACGGCGAGGCCCAGGTCGAACTCCATCTGGGTCTCGGGCTTGGCGTTGAAAAAGTAGCGGCAGGCATCCACCGGCACCATCTCCAGCAGGTCTGTCAAGCTCACGGCCTTGCCGGTGCGCTTGGACATACGCACCACCTCACCGTTCTCCACCAGCTTCACCAGCTGCATGAGAACGATGTCCAGCCGGTGCTCGCCATCGAGACCCAGAGCATCCATGGCGCCCTTGAGCCGGGCCACATGGCCGTGGTGGTCGGCGCCCCAGACATTGATGACCTTGTCAAAGCCCCGGACGGCGAATTTGTTGCGGTGATAGGCAATGTCGGCGGCAAAGTAGGTATAAAACCCGTTGGCCCGGCGGAGGACATCGTCCTTCAGCTCCAGCTTTTCAATGTCCTTCTGGGACTTCCCCGCCCGGGTCATGGCCTCGGCGAGAATGCGGGAGGTCCGGAGCCACAGAGCCCCATCCTTCTCATAGGTGTAGCCCAGGTCGGTGAGCTTCTGCACGCTGTCGGCCACATAGCCGCTCTCATGGAGGGAGGACTCGAAGAACCACTCATCGTAGTGGATGCCGTAGTGCTCCAGGTCGCTCTTCATCTTGGGAATGTTGCGCCGGAGGCCGAATTGGGCCATGTCCGCATGGCGGACGGCCTCGTCCTTGTGCAGGTAGCTGTCCCCATGCAGGTCATAAAAGGCCCGGGCCAGCTCCCGGATGTCCTCGCCGTGGTAGCCGTCCTCGGGGAACTCCACGGCGTCCTCCCCCTGGATGAGCTGGAGGTAGCGGGCCTCGATGGACTTGGCGAATTTCTCGATCTGGTTGCCGGCATCGTTGACATAGAACTCCCGCCACACATCCGCGCCGCACTTGGCCAGCACGGAGGCCAGGGTATCGCCCAGCACACCGCCCCGGGCGTTGCCCATGTGCATGGGGCCCGTGGGGTTGGCGGAGACAAACTCCACCATGTACCGCTTGCCCTTGAGGGTGTCGTTGGCGCCGAAGCTGCCGCCGGCTGCCTCGATGGCGGCCACGGTGTCGGCAAACCACTTGCCGCCCAGGGTGAAGTTCAGAAAGCCGGGGCCGGCAATGTCCACGGAGGTGAAGTAGCTGCCCTCCAGGGCCATGTGCTCCCGGAGCACCGCGGCCACCTCCCGGGGATTTTTGTGCATCTGCTTGGCGGCGGCCAGGCAGAAGGTGGTGGTGTAGTCGCCGTTGCGGGTGTCCTTGGGGATCTCCACAGAGGGGGCCACGGTGCAGCCCTCCGGCAGAAGACCCTGGGCGACGGCGCTCTCATAGGCCTTCGCGGTCAGCTCGACGATCTGTTCCTTGGCTTTTGCGATCATATTCATAACGGTACTCTCCTTAATATTGTTCAATGTCGATCCGGCGTACATCCCTTACATCCTGCTGCAGAAACTGCCGGGCCAGGGCGCCGAAGCCCTCCGGGGCGTCGGAGGTGTAGAATACGGCGCTGCCCTCCCCGTCGGCCAGGGCGCTTTGCCGCTCCAGGGCCTCCTTCAGCTCCCGGGCCGCCTCGGCCCCGGTGTTGATGAGCTGCACCGCCGGGCCCATGATCCCCGCGATGACCTCCGTCAAAAGCGGGTAGTGGGTGCAGCCCAGGATCAGCGTGTCCACGCCCTTTTCCCGCATAGGCGCCAGGTACTCCCGGGCCACGGTCTCGATGACGCAGTCTCCGGGGCAAAAGCGCCCGTTCTCCACCAGCGGCACAAACAGCGGGCACGGCCGGGAAAACACTGTAAGACCGCTGTCTATCGCGTGGATGCCCCGCTCATAGGCGCCGCTGCCCACAGAGGCCGCCGTGGCGATGAGGCCGATGCGGCGGTTGCGCGTCACCTGCGCCGCCCGGCGGCAGGCCGCCTCCACCACGCCGAAGACAGGCAGGTCGTTTTCCGCCGCCAGCCGCGGCAGGGCATTGGAGCTCACGGTGCCGCAGGCCACCAAAATGGCCTTGACATCGAAGGTGCGCAGAAAGCGCACATCCTGCCGGGCGTACTTGAGGATGGTCTCCGGGGAGCGGCCGCCATAGGGCACACGGGAGGTGTCGCCGAAGTATATAATGTTCTCAGAGGGCAGAGTGCTGCGGATCTCCCGAACGGCGGTAAGGCCGCCCAGGCCGGAGTCAAAAACGCCGATGGGGCGATTGTCCATAGGGATGCTCCTCTCTTAAATACAGTGAAACGAATACAGTATACTATGGAATGGATAAAGGTACAAGTAAAAATTTCCCCGGTATGGGTACTTTTTTCTGTGGTAATTCCGATTTCTGCGTGCTATAATCGGTAAATCGAAAAGGGCGCTGCGCCCTTTCGGAGGTGTGCTATGGAGATCAAGCTGACACAAAAGCAGTTCCGGCGGCTGCTGGATCTGGTATATATCGGAAACTGGGTCCTGAACTCCACCCGGGGAGATGACCGCATCCGGGAATATGACGAGGTGGAGAGCCGGATATTCTCCCACTGCCTGGGCCAGGGCATGACCTCCCTGGCGGAGCTCTATCAGGGGGAGATCATCCCCTCCCGGGCCTTCGCCGAGGGCGGCATCCACGAGGCCATCATGGCCTATGAGGACAATACCTTTTTTGAGATCCTGGCCCAGGAGCTGGCCCTCCGGGACATGGACGATCCCCCCATCACCGGGGAGAACTATGAGGAGATCATGGAGCGGGTGGAGACCTATATGGACGAATTCGAGGAGCACGGCACCGACCACATCACCGTGGAGATGGACTGAGCTCCCCGGTGCAGGCACTTCCCCTTGCATTTTTTCCCGGACCGTGGTATACTGGCTGCCAAAAGAAAGGAAGGGAGAACGCCACATGCTGTTTTGCTGCGCCGCAACCTGTCGGGCTTGTTGTCAGGCCCCGGCTTGCCGCGCCCAAAACCGTGCCGCGTCCCCGGATCGATGTCATCACACCGTAATGCCGTCATAGGATCATCAGCGGGATATCACGCAGCGGGCGCAGAGGATGCGCCCGCTTTTTCATTTTTTATCTGCAATTCAGGAACGGAGGAACTCACCATGTATTCCCAGCATATCCGCACCGCCGCCCGGGCCATGGCGGACACCGTGCAAGCGGCCCGGCTCCCCATGTACGGCGCCTCTCTGCGCCTGCCGGACCGCAAGGCCATCATCCTTTTGCTCAAGGAGCTGCGCCAGCTCCTCTTCCCCGCCTACTTCGGGGACGCCGCCCTGATGACCCTGGCCCCGGAGGACTACGCCGCCCTGCTTTTAGAGCGCATCGAGCGGCGCCTGGGGGAGCAGATCGCCCTGGCCCTGCCGGCGGAGCAGGCGGGCCGGGCAGGAGATATCGCACGGGAGGTCATCGGGCAGCTCCCCACTGTGCAGAAAATGCTCCTCACGGATATCGACGCCCTCTTTGACGGCGACCCCGCCGCCCAGAACAAGGAGGAGATCGTCTTTGCCTATCCGGGGCTCTTCGCCATCTTCGCCTACCGGGTGGCCCACGAGCTCTACCTGCGGCAGGTACCCATGATCCCCCGGATCATGACCGAATACGCCCACAGCCGCACCGGCATCGACATCCACCCCGGCGCGGATATCGGCAGCTACTTCTTCATCGACCACGGCACCGGCGTGGTGGTGGGAGAGACCACGAAGATCGGCGACCATGTGAAGCTCTACCAGGGGGTGACCCTGGGGGCCCTGAGCCCCCGGGGCGGCCACCATGTCACCGGCAAGCGCCACCCCACGGTGGAAAACGGCGCCACCATCTACTCCGGCGCCTCCATCTTCGGCGGCAGGACCGTCATCGGGGAAAACTCCGTGGTGGGAGGCAACGCCTTTTTGACCACCTCGGTGCAGCCCAACACCCGGGTGGTGATCCGGGCCCCGGAGACCAGCTTCAAAAACGCCTGAGGGACAAAAATTCCGACCCTGCCGGGTCGGAATTTTTCTGCGCTTTTTCTCAGGCCGTGATGGCCCCGAAGGCCCCCACGCCCAGCAGGGAGAGGACCCCCATGATGACCCCGGCCAGGGCCACGCCTCCCATGCAGGCCAGGGCCGACCTTTTCAGCCCCATGTTCAGGATGCTGGCCGCCAGGGTCCCCGTCCAGGCGCCGGTGCCCGGCAGGGGGATGCCCACGAAGAGCAGAAGCGCCCAGAAAAGGCCCCGGCCCGCCTTGGCCTGCAGCTTTCTTCCGGCGGCCTCGCCCTTGCCCAGGCACCAGGAGAAAAGGCCGCCGATGACGGGCTTATCGCTGCCCCACACCAGCAGCTTGCGGGCAAAGAGGTAGATGAACGGCACCGGCAGCATGTTGCCCGCGATGGCCGCCAAAAGGGTCAGCCACAGCGGAAGACCGTACACCACGCCGTAGGGCACCGCCCCCCGCAGCTCGATAAGGGGCACCATGGACACCGCAAAAACGGTAAGGATGTGTTTGGGCATGTTCGCCTCCCGTCATACATTCCAGAAGTGGCTACATTGTAACCCATTCCGGGTGGCTTGGCAAGGGAAAAAATGTGCAGGTTTCTGATGACAAGCCCGCTTCCTTGTGGTATACTGTAGAATAGATAAGTGGGGTCTGCGACTCCGCAGCCAAAAAGGAAGCACGAGGAGGACGGTCATGGGCTTTTCGGATGTCATTACCTTGCTGGGGGGCATAGCCCTCTTTTTATACGGCATGTCCGTAATGGGCGATAACCTGAAGAAGGTGGCCGGCAGCAAGCTGGAGCTGATCCTCTTCCGGCTCTCCAGCACCCCCCTGAAGGGCATCCTGCTGGGCACCGGCGTCACCGCCGTCATCCAGTCCTCCTCCGCCACCTCCGTGATGGTGGTGGGCTTCGTGAACTCCGGGCTCATGCGTACCCGCCAGGCCATCGGCATCATTTTGGGCGCCATCCTGGGCACCAGCATCACCGGCTGGATCCTCTGCCTGGGCGAGCTGGGAGGCGGCGGCAGCGGCCTTGCCACCGCTCTGAGCACCTCCTCCCTTACGGGGATCTGCGCGGTCATCGGCATCATCCTGCGGATGTTCAGCAAAAAGGGCTCCCGGCAGAAGGTGGGCAACATCCTCCTGGGCTTCGCCGTTTTGATGTTCGGCATGTCCGCCATGTCCGGGGCCGTGTCCCCCCTGCGGGAGAGCCCTCTGTTCATCGACCTTTTGACCCAGTTCTCCAACCCCATCCTGGGCATTCTCCTGGGTATGCTCTTCACCGCCGCCATCCAGAGCGCCAGCGCCGCCGTGGGTATCCTCCAGGCCCTGTCCGTCACCGGGGCCGTGACCTTCGATGTGGCCCTGCCCATCATCATGGGCATCGGCATCGGCGCGGCGGTGCCGGTGCTGCTCTCTGCCCTGGGCGCCTCCACCGCCGGCAAGCGCACCGCCATGGTGTATCTCATCATCGACATCGTGGGCGCGGCCATGGGCTCTGTGCTCTATTACGGCCTCAACGCCGCTTTTGAATTTTCCTTCCACTCGGCGGTGCTCACCAGCGTGTCCATCGCCCTGGTGAACACCCTCTTCCGGCTGATGATGGTGCTGGTGGAGGCCCCCCTCATCCCGCTTTTGGAGCGCTTTGTGAAGTGGCTCTTCCCCACCGACCCCGCCACCCTGCTGCAGGAGCAGGATATGGACCGCCTGGAGGAGCGCTTCCTGGAGCACCCGGCCCTGTCCATTGAGCAGAGCCGTCTGGTGACCAACTCCATGGCCGAAAAGGCCCGGCAGAACCTGCTGGACGCCATCGCCCTGCGGCACAACTATTCCGAGCGGGGCTTTACCGAGGTGATGGAGATGGAGTCCGTCATCGACCGCTATGAGGACAAGCTGGGCACCTATCTCATGAAGATCACCCGCAAATCCCTGAGCCCCGCGCAGTCCGACGAGGTCAGCAAGTATCTGCACACCATCTCCGACTTTGAGCGCATCTCCGACCACGCCTCCAACCTGGCGGAGGTCATGCAGGAGATCCACGAGAAAAACGCCCAGTTCTCCGCCGATGCCCAACGCGAACTGGAGGTTCTGGAGGGGGCCATCCGGGAGATCATCCGCATCGCCGTGGAGGCCTTTATCAGCAACGACGAGGAGCTGGCCATCCGGGTGGAGCCCCTGGAGGAGGTCATCGACGGGCTTTGCGACGAGATGAAGTCCCACCATGTGGAGCGCCTGCAGGCCGGTGCCTGCACCCTGCTGCAGGGCTTTATCTTCACCGACCTCACCACCAACTTCGAGCGGGTGGCAGACCACTGCTCCAACATCGCCGTGGCCATCATCGAGCTGGAGAGCGACAGCTTTGACACCCACGAATATCTCAAGAGCGTCCGGGAGATGAAGGATGCCTCCTTTGCCCGGTACTATAAGGAATACCAGGAAAAATTTGCCATTTGAAAACCGATTTGGATACCAGGGAGGGCCGCCAATGGAGTCGAAAGTATTTGCCATGATCGCCAAGGAGCAGCAGCGGCAGGAGGAGAACATCGAGCTCATCGCCAGCGAGAACTTTGTCAGCGACAATGTCCGCGCCGCCGCCGGCTCGTGCCTGACCAACAAATATGCCGAGGGGTACCCCACCGAGCGCCGCAGCGGCAATACCGGCCGCTACTACGGCGGCTGTGAGGCCGTCAATGAGATCGAGGAGTACTGCTGCGACATGTGGCGAAGGGTCTTCGCCACCGACTACCATGTGAATGTGCAGCCCCACAGCGGCTCCAATGCCAACATGGCCGCCTATATGAGCGTGCTGCAGCCCGGGGATACGATTTTGGCCATGAACCTGGACAATGGCGGCCACCTGACCCACGGCAGCGCCGTGAACTTCAGCGGCCGGCTCTATAACTGCGTTTTCTACGATGTGGACGCCGCGGGCCTCATCGACTATGCCGATGTCCGGGCCAAGGCCCTGGCACACCGTCCCCGGCTGATTTTGGCCGGTGCCAGCGCCTACAGCCGCCGCATCGACTTTGCCGCCTTTGCGGACATCGCCAGGAGTGTGGGGGCCTACTTCATGGTGGACATGGCCCACATCGCGGGCCTGGTGGCGGCGGGGGATCACCCCTCGCCCTTCGGATTGGCGGATCTCATCACCACCACCACCCACAAGACCCTCCGGGGTCCCCGGGGCGGGCTCATCTTCTGCCGGCCAGAGCTGGCCAAGCAGGTGGACAGCGCCATCTTCCCCGGCATCCAGGGCGGCCCCCTGGAGCATATCATCGCCGCCAAGGCCGTGGCCGCCGAGGAGGCGTGCACGGAGGAATTCCGGGCGTACATCCACCAGGTGGTGCGCAACACCGCCGCCATGTGCCGGGCCTTCCTGGACATGGGCTACAAGGTGGTCACCGGCGGCACGGACAATCACCTCTTCCTGCTGGACCTGACGGGCAGCGGCCTCTCCGGCAAGGAGGTCCAGGACGAGCTGGACCGCCACCGCATCACCCTCAACAAAAACTGCGTGCCCGGGGAGACGCGCTCCCCACAGCAGACCAGCGGCGTGCGCATCGGCGCCGCGGCCATGACCACCCGGGGATACCGGGAGGCGGACTTTGTCCGGGTGGCCCACACCATCGACGAGGTCATCCGCGCCATGCAGGCGGACAAAAAGCCATGAAACACCGCACCGCAGGCGGGGAGGAGCGCTGGCTCCTCCCCGCCTTCTTTTACCGCCCCGGCGGAATTTAAACAACATTTAACATTTGTATATGGCGTTTTGCGACAATTTGTGTTATAATGTGAACTCGCATTTACCGAAAGGAAATCCGTGACTACATCCCGAAAGAGGAGAATATATTCTATGAACGACTACAAGCGCCGGCGGGGCGACCGCAAGGACGGCCGCCTGCTGCGGGAGCTGGACTCCCTGCACTTCATCACCGGCATCATCTATCCCAACCGCTGCGACAATGAGGCCTACATCTCCCTGCACATCGACCTGACGGAGATGAACCGCTACCTGGCGGAGAAAAATCAGCAGGAGCAGGACTTCCCCTACACCATGTTCCATGTGGTGGTGGCGGCCCTCATCAAGACCATCACCCTGCGGCCCAAGCTCAACCGCTTCATTGTCAACAGCAACTTCTATCAGCGCAACGAGGTCTCCGCCTCCTTTGTGGTGAAAAAGCAATTTTCCGACAAGGGGGCCGAGGCCCTGGCCTTCCTCCACAGTCAGGAGGAGATGACCCTGCCGGATATCCACGGCTACATCCGCTCCCAGGTGCAGGAGTGCCGCTCGGAGAAGGTGGACGCCTCCACCCAGGGCATGGACATGTTCAACCGCATGCCCCGCTGGATGGGCAAGGGCATCGTGAAGTTTTTGATGTTCTTAGACCGCCACGGCTGGGTTCCCTCTGACCTCATTGCCACCGACCCCTATTATTCCTCCGTGGTGCTCTCGAACCTGGGCTCCATCAAGCTCAAGTGCGGCTATCACCACCTGACCAACTGGGGCACCTGCTCCCTCTTTTGCATCATCGGTGAGAAGAAGAAGGCCCCCTACTATCTGCCCGACGGCTCCTATGAGCTGCGGGAGACCCTGGACCTGGGCCTCACCATCGATGAGCGCCTGGCCGACGGCTACTACTATTCCAAGTCCGTGCAGCTGCTGAAGTATCTGCTGGAGCACCCGCAGGAGCTGGAAAAACCCATGAACCAGGAGGTAGACTATGACTGAAATCACCTGTAAGACCCCGTGGGCCGGCAGCATGGGCGGCGTGCCCATGCACCTGGACTACTTCGGCGGATCCATGTTTGAGGCGGTGGAGAGCATCGCCAGGCAATACCCCAACAATGTGGCCTTTGACTTCATGGGCCGCTCCACCACCTACCGCAGGCTGATCCAGGAGATCGAGACCTGCGCCCGGAGTCTGCGCACCCTGGGCATCCGCCCCGGGGACAAGGTCACCATCGCCATGCCCAACTGCCCCCAGGCCATCTACATGTTCTACGCGGTGAACATGGTAGGCGCCATCGCCAGCATGATCCACCCCCTCTCCGCGGAGAAGGAGATCGAGTTCTACCTCAACGAGGCCGACTCCGTGGCCGCCATCACTCTGGACCAGTTCTACGACAAGTTCGAGCGCGTGCGGCAGAACACCCCGGTCATCAACATCATCATCGCCTCGGTGAAGGATGAGCTCAGCAAGCCCATCCGGGCGGGCTACATGCTCACCGAGGGCCGCAAGATCCAGAAGATCCCCGAGGACGCCCCGGTGATCCGCTGGAAGCAGTTCATGGAGCTGAGCCGCTACTGCGCCCACAAGAATTTCAAGGTCCCCCGCACCGCCGATGATCCCGCCGTGGTGCTCTATTCCGGCGGCACCACCGGCACCTCCAAGGGCATCGTGCTCACCAACGGCAACTTCAATGCCCTGGGCCAGCAGATCATCGCCACCAATCCCATGTTCCGGGTGGGCGACCGGATGCTGGCGGCCATGCCCCTGTTCCACGGCTTCGGCCTGGGAGTATGCGTACACTCCATGCTCTCCCAGGGAGGCCGCTGCATCCTCATCCCCCGCTTCACCGCCAAGAGCTACGCCAAGCAGATCGTGAAGTACAAGTGCAACTTCATTGCCGGCGTGCCCACGCTCTATGAGGCCCTGCTGCGGCTGCCCAGCATGGAGCGGGCGGACCTCTCCAGTCTGAAGGGTGTTTTCTCCGGCGGCGACTCCCTTTCCATCGAGCTGAAGAAGAAGTTCGACAAATTCCTCTACGACCACCACTCCGTGGTGCAGGTCCGGGAGGGCTACGGCACCACCGAGACCGTCACCGCCTGCTGCCTGACCCCCTCCCACATGTACAAGGAGGGCTCCATCGGCCTGCCCTTCCCGGACACCTACATCAAGATCGTGGAGCCCGACACCGACAAGGAGGTGCCCTACGGCACCGAGGGTGAGATCCTGCTGGCCGGCCCCACGGTGATGAAGGAGTACATGAAGCATCCCGAGGAGACCGCCAAGACCCTGCGCACCCATGCCGACGGCCTCACCTGGGTCTATACCGGCGATCTGGGCGTAATGGATCCCGAGGGCTTCATCTACTTCCGGGGCCGGTCCAAGCGCATGATCATCTCCTCGGGCTACAATATCTATCCCGGCCAGCTGGAGAATATCTTAGACGCCCACGAAAAGGTGCAGATGTCCTGCATCATCGGCGTGCCCGACGCCTATAAGATGCAGAAGGTCAAGGCCTTTGTCACCCTCAAGCCCGGCGTTCCCGCTGATGAGGCCACCCGCCAGGAGCTGCTGGCCTACTGCCGCAAGCACATCGCCAAGTACGCCATGCCCTACGACATCGAGTTCCGGGACGAGCTGCCCAAGACCCTGGTGGGCAAGGTGGCCTACCGGGTCTTGGAGGAGGAAGAGGCGGCCAAGCGCGCCGCCCAGACGGAAGCCCCTGTCACAGAAGCCCAGGAGGTTCAGGAGGCCCAAGAGACCCCGGAGACATCCGCCGAAGACCGGGCGTGACGCCCGCCGGCTCCAATCGCCCCGCAGCCAAAATTCCGCGCCCGACGGGCGCGGAATTTTTTACGCTTTTGTGTACCATCGATGGTATCAATAAAACAGATAACCGGCTATTTGCTTTTTTGTTGACATTTGTTTCCTCGCATGATACCATCGGAAACGGCGACAAAAAACAGTGCTTTTATAAAGGAGAAAGAGATTATGGAGAAAAAGCCGATCCCCCGGGCGGCAGCCCTGCTGCCCGTGGCCGTATTCCTGGTGCTGTATCTGGTGCTGGGCATTATTTTGGAGTATGTGTTAAAAATTAAAATGGGCTTCTATCAGATCCCCATCGTGGTGGCCTTTTTGGTGGCCCTTTTGGTGGCGTGCCTGCAAAACCGCGGCGTGAGCTTCGATGAAAAGCTGGAGCTGATGGGCCAGGGCATCGGTGACAAGAACATCGTCACCATGATCCTGATCTTCCTGGCGGCCGGCATCTTCGTGGGCGTCACCGGCCGCTCCAGCGCCGAGGCCGTGGCCTACTTCCTGCTGTCCATCGCCCCGGTGAAGCTGGCGGTGGCCGTCCTCTTCGTGGTGGCCTGCTTTGTGTCCATGGCCATGGGCACCTCCGTGGGCACCATTACGCTGCTGGCCCCCATCGCCGTGGCCGTATCCGCCGACTCGGGCTTTGACCTGCCTTTGTGCATCGCCTCCGTCATGGGCGGCGCCATGTTCGGCGACAACCTCAGCTTTATTTCCGACACCACCATCGCCGCC
>CAKTPM010000015.1 GCA_934591705.1 uncultured Oscillospiraceae bacterium | reverse complement strand
GTGGTGGTGGTCATCGACGAGCTGGCCGACCTGATGCTGGTGGCCGCCAAGGAGGTGGAGGAGTCCATCTGCCGGGTGGCCCAGATGGGCCGCGCTGCCGGCATGCATCTGGTCATTGCCACCCAGCGCCCCAGCGCGGATGTCATCACCGGCCTTATGAAGGCCAATATCCCCAGCCGCATCGCCTTTGCGGTGGCCTCCAGCATGGAAAGCCGCATCATCCTGGACACCGCCGGCGCCGAGAAACTCATCGGCCGGGGTGACATGCTCTACTTCCCCCTGGGCGACAGCAAGCCCACTCGGGTACAGGGCTGCTTCATCTCCCCGGAGGAGATCGAGCGGGTGGTGGCCTTTGTCAAGGAGACCGGCGAGACCAACTATGACCAGAGCGTTATAGACAAGATCGACGAGGCCTTGGAAAAGAGCGATAAGTCCAAGGGCGACAAGGGCGGCGCCGCCGCCAATGAGGAGCCCGCCGGCGAATATGACGAGATGCTCTGCGCCGCTGTGGAGGTGATCCTGGAAACGGGACAGGCCTCCGTGTCCATGCTCCAGCGCCGCCTGAAGCTGGGCTACTCCCGGGCCGCCCGGCTGGTGGATCAGATGGAGGAAAAGGGCATCGTGGGCCCCTTCGAGGGCTCCAAGCCCCGGCGCATCCTGGTGGATCGCGCCAAGTGGCAGGAGATGCTCATGCAGAGCCAGGAATCGGAGACCCCAGCCAAGCCCCACGACCCTTATGGCTCCATCTCCGATGTCTTTGAAAGCCGCGACGCCTTGGAGTGAAAAGAGATACATACGAAAAAACAGGACTGCCACGGCAGTCCTGTTTTTTATGTGCAGAGGGATTGTGCTCCCGGCGGGGGCTCAGCCAGCGTCGGCAGCCAGGGCGGCGTCGATCTGGGCCTGGAGTGCCGCGGCCTGGGCCTTTTCGGTGATGGCGCCCACGATGGGGTCGCCCATGATATTGCCGTTACGGTCCACCACATAGGTGGTGGGATAGGCAAAGATGTCCTCTACGAACTTGCCGGCGGTGCTGTTGCCGTCAAAATAGACATTCTGGTAAGTCGCGCCCTTCTTGGTCAGCACACTCTTGGCCTCAGCAATGGCGGTCTCATCGCCGCCCAGGGTGAAGGCATTGATGCCGATGAGGGCGCCGCCCTTCTTTGCCAGCTCCTGATTCAGAGCGTCCAGGTCGGCCAGCTCACCCACGCAGGGGCTGCAGGTGGTGAACCAGAAGTTCACCACGGTAACGGCGTTGCCGGAGAAGAGGGTCTTGCTGTCCACGGCGTTGCCGTCCAGGTCCTTGCCGGTGAAGGCGGGGAACTTGGGGCCGCTGCTCTCAGCGGGCTTGGCATCGGTATTGCCGGCGCCGCCGGTGCTGCCGCCGGGCACCACGGCGTCAGAGGGCAGCTCCCCCTCCGGCACGCTCATGCCGCCGCTCATGGAGGGGTCCTCGTTGAGCTGGGGGAACTTCTTTTCCAGCGCGGCCATCTTGTCCTCCAGCTCCTGCATCTTCTGGGCGCCGGCGGTGAGGGTCTTAAGCTCCTCCTCGGTGAAGCTGTCCTTGGCGGCCTCGATGGCCTTGAGCAGGAACTCGCCGTAGTTATCGCTCTGAGAGTTCTCCGCGGCGGCCTTGTCCACCGTCATAAAGAGCTTTTCCCAAAGCGCGGTGTTCTCCGCGAAGATGGCGTTCTCCGCTTCCATAAGGGAGCTGTACTCGGCGGCCGCCTCCTGGGCGGTCATTTCCGTTTCATCGCCGGCGGGCTTTTTGCCGCAGGCAGCCAGGGTGCAGATGGTGGCCAGGGCCAGCACCAGGGCCAGGATCTTCTTTACTTTCATGCTTGGTTTTCCTCCGTTTTCGTTTGTTTGTCGGTTTGTTTATAAACCTCTTGCTTGCCGGCCCCGAAGCCGAAGCGGTAGCTTACCGCCTGGGTGGGGCAGGCCCGGACGCACATTCCGCAGCGGATGCACTCCGTATGGTTGGGGCTTTTTGTAACATCCACATCCATCTTGCAGGCCCGGGCACACTTGCCGCAGGAGACGCATTTATTCTGGTCCACCTGCATCTGGAAGAGGGATACCTTGTTGAGCAGGGCGTAGAAGGCGCCCAGGGGGCACAGCCACTTGCAGAAGGGCCGGTAGAACACCACGCTGAGCACCACCACCGCCAGCAGCACGCAGAGCTTCCAGGTAAAGAGGGAGCCCAGGGCCGAGCGGATGCCGGCATTGACGATGGACAGGGGGATGGCCCCCTCCAGCACGCCCTGGGGGCAGAGGTACTTGCAGAAATAGGGGTCCCCCATGCCCACATCGTTCACCGCCAGCATGGGCAGCAGCACCACCGCCACCAGCAGCACGGCGTACTTGACATAGGTCAGGGGCCGGAGCCGCCGGGTGGAGAGCTTTTTGGAGGGGATCTTGTGCAAGAGCTCCTGGAGCCAGCCGAAGGGGCACAAAAAGCCGCAGATGAACCGGCCCAGCAGGGTGCCCAGCAGGATGAGGATGCCCGTGATATAATAGGAAAAGGCAAATTTGGATGAGCCCACCACCGCCTGGAAGGCGCCGATGGGGCAGGCCCCGGAGGCCGCCGGGCAGGAATAGCAGTTGAGCCCCGGCACGCACACGGTCTTCCCGGCGCCCTGATAGAGCTTGCCCTTCAGAAAGTTGGGCAGGTGCAGGTTGGTCAGCAGGGCGGCAGCCGCCTGTATCCAGCCCCGGGCCCGGGCCAGCCCGTGAGAAAATGTTGTTTTCTTCTTATCCAATGCCCACACACTCCAAACATAATTTAATGGCCTTGCTGAGCACGCTCTCCGGCTCGCCCCGCGAGATGCCGTAGAGCACCATGGCGCCGCCTGCCAGCAGGGCCAGCACCTGCAGGGCGATCTTTTTTCCGCCTGTCATCTTTTCATCATCCTTTCTCGTTTCTGCCGCCAGCATAGCAGATGGCGGTTAAAATCTTTGTTAAGAGAAAAAATTTAACACAAACCTTATGCAAAGGTGCTATAATCATAGAAGAAATTCGTAAAAGAAGCAAAGGAGGGCCGCTATGCGCCTTTTGATCGTTGAGGATGAACGCGCCCTGTGCGACACCGTGGCCCGGAGCCTGCGGCGGATGGCCTACAGCGTGGACTGTTGCTATGACGGCGAGGCCGCCCTGGAGCTGCTGGCGGTGGAACGCTATGACCTGGTGCTGCTGGACCTGAACCTGCCGAAGAAGGACGGTATGACCGTGCTGCGGACCCTGCGGCAGACGGACCGGGAAACCCGGGTGCTGATCCTCTCCGCCCGGGGGGAGGTGGCCGACAAGGTGGAGGGCCTGGATGCCGGAGCCAACGACTACCTGGCCAAGCCCTTCCACCTGGCGGAGCTGGAGGCCCGCATCCGCTGCCTGACCCTGCGGCAGTTTACCCAGAACGATGTGGTGCTGACCTGCGGAGCGCTGTCCTTCGACACCCGCTCCCGCACCGCCCAGGCCGCCGGGCAGCCCCTGCCTCTCACCCGGAAGGAGACCGGGATCCTGGAATACCTGCTGCTCCACCGGGGGCGGCCCGTGAGCCAGGAGGAGCTGATGGAGCATGTGTGGGACAACAGCGTGGACAACTTCAGCAACTCCATCCGGGTGCATATCTCCGCCCTGCGGAAAAAGCTCCGGGCCGCTCTGGGCACAGACCCCATCCGCAACCGCATCGGTGAGGGCTATGTCATGGAGGAGGAGGCGGTATGAAAAAGCTCTCGCTTCAGTGGCGCATCACCCTCATGACCGCCCTGCTCATCGGGGTGACCTGCGTGGTGATGAATTGGCTCGTCAGCTCCTCCGGCCGGCGCTATATGGATGTCATCGGCAGCGCCGCCCAGGAGCAGGCCGGGGCCGCGGCGGAGGAGAACGCATTCTTCGACCCGGAGCTGGCGGCAGGGGACCCGAACCTGACCATCGTGGTCTACGGGGCCCAGGCGGCCTTTACCGCCACCACCTGGTACATCACCGCAGCGGTGACGCTTTTGAGCGGCGCGGCGGCCTATTTCGTCAGCGGCCGGGCCCTGCGGCCCCTGCGCTCCTTTGCCGCCCGGGTGGAGAGAGTGCAGCCGAACCACCTGGCGGATATGAAGATCACCGAGGAGGTGCTGCCGGAGTTCCGGCAATTCAGCGACTCCTTCAACCGGATGCTGGATCGCCTGGACGAGGGCTTCAGCGCCCAGCGGCAGTTCACCGGCAACGCCGCCCATGAGCTGCGCACCCCCCTGGCGCTGATGCAGGCCCAGCTGGAGCTGTTTTCCGCCGAGCATCCCGAGGTGCTGCCGGAGACGGCGGAATTCCTGGCTCTGCTCCGGGAGCAGACCGAGCGGCTTACCCAGCTTACCAAGACTCTTCTGGAGATGAGCAACCTCCAGGAGGTGGCCCGGGATGACCGCATCTGCCTGGCTCCCATGATCGAGGAGGTGTTCACCGACCTTGCGCCCCTGGCGGAGAAAAGCGGCGTCACTCTGGAGCGGGAGGGGGACGCGGTCCTCACCGGCAGCGACACGCTCATTTACCGACTGCTTTTTAACCTGACGGAGAACGCCGTGAAGTACAACCGCCCCGGCGGGACGGTGCGTGTGGCGGTGTGCGAGGAAGAAAGGGACATCCTCATCCGCGTCACAGATACCGGCGGCGGCATCCCGGAGGAGTGCCGCTGGAGCATCTTTCAGCCCTTCTTCCGGGTGGATAAGTCCCGCAGCCGGGCCTATGGCGGCGTGGGCCTGGGGCTCTCCCTGGCCTGGCGGATCGCCGAGCTCCACAGCGGCGCCGTGTGGGTGGAGGATAGCTCGGAAGAGGGCACCACCCTGGCGGTAAAGCTCCCGGGGTGAGCTCGCTTTGCACGGCACACATATATCAGCGCCATTGAGTGTTACCGGCGCAGCATTTCGTTAGAGAATATACAGCGCATCGCCGATGCACTGGGGATTGAAACTTATAAACTGTTTGTGGAGGGATAGCTATGGATCACAGAGATAGAGCCGAAGGATGGAAACACGCAAAGCGGTCAGGTCACGAAAATGAGCACTTAGTTGCAGAATTAACCAAAAGCAATCCGAATATACAGAGGCGGCTGCTTCGATGCGCACATATAACTGATGCGACCGTTGACAGAGTTGAATTTGGCGGATTATGTGAAACAGATGTTGATTGCGTTTTGGGAGGAAAAACAAAATCCAAAACTGATATGTGGCTTTTTCTGGCCAATGGGAAAAGACTGAATGTTTCAATAAAGAAAGACGAAGATGGACAGGTGTTTCTTATCGGAATAGAAAGATTTATAAAAGGGTTTGAACTCCAGTATCACAAAAACATACCGAATTCCGTCAAAAGAGCCATCTCATTGTATTTTGGTAATGCTGATGACACACTTGAAGTAATAAATGATTTTGGCAGTGTAAACAAGCAATTGGAAACCAGAAAGCAGAGAGTTGTAGCTGATACATTGAAAGCATATGACAAAAAACTTTACTATTCGATGTTAAATTGGTTTAATGAAAATATCTCAGAATTATTTGATTTTTGTTTTGCAAAAGGATTAGCATCAAATTCAAAAGACTGGGCACAAATAGTGTGGTATAAAAATATGGTCGGTGAAAATCAATTCGACACAATGATATATCTTGAAGACTTCAAATCAAATATTCCTCATACGGCAGCGTATGGCACTCGCAACGGAGGCAGCACCATTCAACTTCCGTTTGGATTTGTCCAATGGCATAGTCCAAGAAAAATCATTCCTGGCAACCTTCAATTTCACCATTCGTATAAAAAAATAAAATCTCTTTAATATTTATCGGGACAGTAATCATATATGATACTGTCCCGATAATTTTATTCTAAAGCTAATATCATTTGCTTTGCAAGAGCCATTGACAGCAGCGGGGGAACAGCATTACCGATCTCCAGTCGCTTCATACCATCAGAGCCGTAGAATTTAAAATCGTCAGGAAAACTCTGAAGGCGCGCACCTTCCCGAATCGACATTGCTCTTGAATCCCTTGGGTGGATGCATCTTGACGACGATGGGCACGCAAAATTTCTCGTTATGGTCGTAGACGGCTTATCCCACCATAGCTTTGCATAAGTATTGCCATATCCGCTCTTCGGACGAATATCCTCGGGTAAATCATCCTTGGATTGACCGTCTTTTAGTGCTTGCATTATTTTGATAAGGTGTGCTCCGTTTTTAGGTGCGCTATGCTCCTCCACATAAGCACTTGCGTTTTCTCTGACAAATGTAAGAAATTCGTTTGTAGGCCCCGTGGCATAATGATCGCTTTTTTCGCCGCTTTTTAATGCGGGTAAATCTCCTATGGCCTCTTTTAGGGTCACATACGGTTTTAATCCTTCGCCATGTGTCGGGGCTGGATAAGTAAAATGGTTATTCCCTTTAAACCCCACAAGAATGACTCTTTCCCTATGTTGAGGCACTCCGAAATCCGCCGCATCCAATACCTTATATTTCAGGTCGTATCCAAGCTCTTCAAATTCGGCTTGTATCTGCTTAAAAAGCCTGCTCTTATCCATGCTTAAGAGGCCAACTACATTTTCAAAAACAAAAGCCTTTGGCTGCAAGATTCCGAGAACCCTTTTGTACTGCATAAACAAATTTGCCCTGTCATCCATTTTTCTCTTGCCGAGAGTTGAATAGGACTGACAGGGCGGTCCGCCAACAATGATATCAACAGCCTGTCCCTTTAAGGCCTGCTTTAAAAGGTCGCTGGTCAAATCATTGATGTCACAGTTTAGCATTTCAACGGAGGGATGATTCAACCTATAGGCAGTGGAAATATTTTTTTCAATTTCGTTTGCCGCCAAAATTCTGAATTGTGGAAGCTTTGAAAAGCCGTAGCTTAGACCTCCGACACCGGAGAACAAATCCATGACATTGTACTGCTTACTATTCATGAATTCCAAGCACAGAACTACGGCTCGCTTAAGTTGAGATTTTATAAACATGGAGCTTTCTTTAAACTCATCGTTTTGCTGGAGCTCTTTCAATGTGCCGCCATCTAAAGTGTCAATATCTAACATTCTATAAACCCTGCCGCAGCGAGAAAGCACATCTTTAGCAGAGCGCTTGCTCATTTCCTTTTCAACTATAAGCCACTCTAACAACTCTGTAGAATCCATGATCTGCCTCCAAAACTCTTATGACATAAGCATAGCAGGCATATACGTCAACGTCAAGCTAAAAAGCACCACCAGCGACATGGTTTTCTTCCCGCTCCCGGGGTGAGCCGCCGCACTGATAGAGCAAAAAACGCCGGCGGCCTTCCCCTGGAAGGCCGCCGGCGGGCTTTTATACAGTTACTCAAATTCCACGGTGGCGGGGGGCTTGCTGGTGACATCGTAGAGCACGCGGTTGACATGGGGCACCTCGCCGACGATGCGGCCGGAGACCTTGTCCAGCAGCTCCCAGGGCAGGCGGCTCCAGGTGGCGGTCATGAAATCCTGGGACTGCACGGCCCGCAGGGCCACGGCGTAGTCATAGGTGCGCTCATCGCCCATGACGCCCACGGAGCGCATATTGGTCAGGGCGGCGAAATACTGGGAGGTAGCGCGGTCCAGACCCGCGGCGGCCATCTCCTCCCGGAAGATGGCGTCGGCCTCCCGGAGGATCTCCAGCTTCTCCGCGGTGATCTCGCCGATGATGCGGATGCCCAGGCCCGGGCCGGGGAAGGGCTGGCGCCAAACCAGCTCGGCGGGCAGACCCAGCTCCAGACCCAGCTGGCGCACCTCGTCCTTGAAGAGGTAGCGCAGGGGCTCGACAATGTCCTGGAAGTCCACATGCTCCGGCAGGCCGCCCACATTGTGGTGGCTCTTGATGACGGTGCTCTCGCCGCCCAGGCCGCTCTCCACCACATCGGGGTAGATGGTGCCCTGGGCCAGGAACTCCATGCGGCCCAGCTTCTTGGCCTCGGCCTCGAAGACCCGGATGAACTCCTCACCGATGATCTTGCGCTTGCGCTCCGGGTCGGTGACCCCGGCGAGCTTGGTGAGGAAGCGCTCCTGGGCGTTGACCCGGCGGACATCCACCTGGAGCTGGCCGGTCATGACCTTCTCCACCATGTCGCCCTCGCCCTTGCGCAGAAGGCCGTGGTCCACGAAGATGCAGGTGAGCTGCCGGCCGATGGCCTTCTGCAGCAGCGCCGCGGCCACGGAGCTGTCCACACCGCCGGAGAGAGCCAGCAGCACCCGGCCGGAGCCGATCTTCTCCCGCAGCTCCGCCACGGCCGTGTCGATATAATTGGCCATGGTCCACTCCCGGCTGAAGCCGCAGATGCCGTAGAGGAAGTTCTCCAAGATCTTCTGGCCATACTCGGTGTGCACCACCTCGGGGTGGAACTGCACGCCGTAGAGCTTCTTCTCCGGGCACTCCACCGCCCCATGGCGGCAGCCGGCGGAGGAGGCGATGATCCGGAAGCCGGGGGCGGTCTCGGTGACCTCCACGCCGTGGCTCATCCAGTAGATGGCCTTCTCGGGCACGCCTGCAAAGAGGGGGGAGCCGACATGGCTCAGCTCGGTCTTGCCGTATTCCCGGGTGGCGGCCTTTTCACACCTGCCGCCCAAAAGGTGCATCATCAGCTGCATGCCGTAGCAGATGCCCAGCACGGGCACCCCCAGGGCAAAGAGGGCGGGATCCACCATGGGGGCGCCCGGCTCAAACACGGTAGCGGGGCCGCCGGTGAAGATCAGGGCGTCCGGCCCAAAGGCCCGGACCTCCTCCAGAGAGATGCGGTAGGACTTGATCTCGCAGTACACGCCGCACTCCCGGACGCGCCGGGCGATGAGCAGGTTATACTGCCCGCCGAAGTCAAGGATAAGAACCTTTTTCATGCTTCGTCCTCCCGGAAAATGATACCGTTTTCGTCGGCCTTTTCGATGACGGCCAGGGCCTTGTACTTCACGCCCTCCATGGCCCGGAACTTGTCGCCGCCGCCCTGGAAGCCCTTTTCCACTGCCACGCCGATGCCCGCCAGCTCCGCACCGGCGGCATTGACGATGTCCACCAGGCCCTGCATGGCAAAGCCGTTGGCCATGAAGTCGTCGATGATAAGGACCTTATCGTCGGCGCTGAGCCATTCCTGGGAGACCAGCAGGGTGACCTTCTTCTTGTAGGTATAGGAAAACACCTCGCTCTGATAAAGCCCGCTTTCGATGTTGTCGCTCTTGGCCTTCTTGGCGAACAGCATCGGCACGCCGTACTTGTGGGCACAGACGGTGGCCAGGGCGATGCCGCTGGCCTCGGCGGTCAGCACGCGGGTGATCTTGGAGGTGTCGAAGTATTTGGCAAATTCGTCGGCAATGTCATCGAGAAGGCGGGTATCCACCAGATGGTTCAAAAATCCGTCGATCTTCACGATGTTGCCCGGCAGCACGCGGCCTTCCCGGGCGATGCGCTCTTTCAGCTCCTGCATGGCGGTTGATCTCCTTTTTTCTTAAGATTTGTAAATAAGCCGCAAAGAAACAATATCCACCTGTAATATATACCACTCTTATCTTGCCTAAAAGCGCCTGAAAATGCAATGCGCAAAACGGCGAATTATCGGGGAAAATAAAAGCGCGCATGGTGAAAATGCATAATTGATAAGCCCCTGCGATGCCACGCATTAGAAAGCCCGTGGATGGCGGCCCATCATCGGAAAACCAGGGGCCTTCCATCGGAAAAAACGAGGACAAAAATGCTTGTGAAAAGGGCGGAAATGTGGTAAAATACTTATTCTGAAAACAGAGAAAAGGAGGGCGGGCGCATGGGACTGCACGACGGGCACCGGCAGCGGAAAAAGGAGCGCTTTCTGGCCGAGGGGCTGGGCGGCTTTGCCGACCATGAGGTGCTGGAGCTTTTGCTCTATTACGCCATTCCCCGCCGGGACACCAACGAGACGGCCCACCGCCTGCTGGAGCGCTTCGGCACCCTGCAGAATGTCCTCAACGCCCACCCCCGGGAGCTGGAAAAGGTCCCCGGCGTGGGGCCCAACGCCGCGGTGCTGCTGCATCTGACGGCGGAGGTGCAGCGCAGAGCCAGCCGGGGGGAGGCCGCCAGCGTGATCCTCAACAGCGTGGAGAAGTGCGGCGCCTACTTCCTGCAGCTTCTGGCCGCCGAGAAGCACGAGGTGCTCTACCAGGCGTGTCTGGACGGCAAGGGCAAGCTCATCCTGTGCAAAAAGCTGGCCGACGGGAACATCGACAGCGCGGCCCTCTCCGTGCGCCAGGTGGTCAGCAACGCCGTGCTCCACGAGGCCGCCGCCGTGGTGCTGGCCCACAACCACCCCAGCGGCGTGGCCCTGCCCTCGGAAAACGACCGGGCGGTGACGCTTTTGGTGCGCGACGCCCTGCGGATGATGGATATACGGCTTTTGGACCACATCGTGGTGGCGGACGGGGACTTTGTGTCCATGGCCCAAAGCGGATTTTTACTGTAAGGAGCGCAAGATGCCTGCTTTTCGTGTGCAAAGTGAATATCAGCCCGCCGGCGACCAGCCCCAGGCCATCCGGCGCCTGGCGGAGGGCATTGAAAATGGCCTGGACGAGCAAGTGCTCTTAGGCGTCACCGGCTCCGGCAAGACCTATACCATGGCCAAGGTCATCGAGAAGGTCCAGCGGCCTACCCTGGTGCTGGCCCACAATAAGACCCTGGCGGCCCAGCTGTGCGAGGAGTTCCGGGAGTTTTTCCCGGACAACGCCGTGGAGTACTTTGTCAGCTACTACGACTACTATCAGCCCGAGGCCTACATCCCCCATACCGACACCTACATCGAGAAGGACGCCTCCACCAACGAGGAGATCGACCGCCTGCGGCTTTCGGCCACCTGCTCGCTTTTGGAGCGGCGGGATGTCATCGTGGTGGCCTCGGTGAGCTGCATCTACGGCCTGGGCGAGCCGGAGGACTTTGAAAAAATGATGATCTCCCTGCGCACCGGCCAGGTCATGGACCGCGATGAGCTGCTGCGCCGGCTGGTGGAGGACCGCTACGAGCGCAACGATGTGGCCTTCGGGCGCAATGTCTTTCGCGTCCGGGGAGACACGGTGGAGCTCTACCCGGCCTATTATAAGGACCGGGCCCTGCGGGTGGAGTTCTTCGGCGACGAGATCGAGCGCATCAGCGAGTTCCACCCGGTCACCGGGGCGGTGAACCGGGTGCTGAGCCATGTGGCGGTGTACCCCGCCAGCCACTATGTCACCCCCAAGGACAAGATGGACGCCGCCGTGGCCCAGATCAAAAAGGAATTGCAGGTGCGCCTGGAGGAGTTTGAGGCGGCGGGGAAGCTGGTGGAGGCCCAGCGCCTGCGCCAGCGCACGGAATACGACATGGAGATGATGACGGAGCTGGGTTATTGCTCCGGCATCGAGAACTATTCCCGCATCATATCCCAGCGGCCGGTGGGCAGCGCCCCCATGACGCTTTTGGACTTTTTCCCCAAGGATTTTATCCTCTTTGTGGACGAAAGCCATGTGACCCTGCCTCAGGTCCGGGCCATGTACAACGGCGACCGGGCCCGGAAGACCTCCCTGGTGGAGTACGGCTTCCGGCTGCCCTGCGCCTATGACAACCGGCCCTTGCGGTTTGAGGAATTTGAGGCCCGGGTGGGCCAGGCGGTGTATGTCTCCGCCACCCCGGGAGAATATGAATGTACCCGGGCCGGGCAGATCGTGGAGCAGGTCATCCGCCCCACGGGGCTTTTAGATCCCCGGGTGGAGGTACGCCCGGTAGCCGGGCAGATCGACGACCTGGTGGCGGAGATCCGCCAGCGGGCGGAGAAGAACGAGCGGGTGCTAGTCACCACCCTCACCAAGCGCATGGCGGAGGACCTCACCGCCCACTTCCGCACCGTGGGCATCCGGGTGCGGTATATGCATTCGGATGTGGCAGCCCTGGAGCGCATGGAGATCATCCGGGATCTGCGCCTGGGCGAGTTCGATGTGCTGGTGGGCATCAACCTCCTGCGTGAGGGCCTGGACCTGCCGGAGGTGTCCCTGGTGGCCATCCTGGATGCCGACAAGGAGGGCTTTTTGCGCTCGGAGACCTCGCTGATCCAGACCATCGGCCGGGCCGCCCGGAACGCCGAGGGCCTGGTGATCCTCTATGCCGACACCGTTACCCCCGCCATGCGGGCCGCCATGGACGAAACGGAGCGCCGCCGGCGGATACAAAACGACTATAACCTGGCCCACGGCATCGTGCCCCGGACCATCCGCAAGAGCGTCCGGGAGATGGTGGAGATCAGCCACAGCGCGGAGGAGGCCTCCCGGCTCTCCAAGAAGAAGCTCACCGACCGGGAGCGCGCGGAGACCATCGCCCGGCTGGAAAAGGAGATGAAGGCGGCCAGCCGTATGCTGGAATTCGAGTACGCCGCCGCCCTGCGGGATCAGATCATCGAGCTGCGCCGGGAAAGCTGAGAAAGCGAACGACTTATTACCCAAGAAGGAACGCCATGAAAAAGTATCTCTCTTACTTCTATGTCATCCTCAGCGCCGTGTGCTGGGGCTTCATCGGATTTTTCAACCGCATGCTCACCGCCGCCGGCGTGGAGCTGGGCAACCGGGTGTTCATCCGCAACTTCGGCTCCCTGGCGGTGCTGACGGTGATCTTCGCCCTCTTTCACCGGCAGGTGTTCCGCATCCGCCTGCGGCACCTGCCCATCTTCCTGTGCTCGGGGCTCATCAGCATTTTGGCCCTGAGCTTGGTGTACTTCCGCTGCCAGACCCTGTGCTCGCTGTCCGTGGCGGCGGTGCTGCTGTACCTGGCCCCCTCCTTCGTGGTCATCGCCAGCGTGATTTTGTGGAAAACGCCCCTCACCAAAAGAAAGCTCATCGCCCTGGCGGTGTCGCTGCTGGGCAGCGTGCTGGTCAGCGGCATTTTGGGCGGGCATATGACGGCCTCCTGGGCGGGCATCATGCTGGGGGTGCTCTCCGGCCTCTGCTACGGAAGCTACACCGTCTTTGCCCACTACGGCCTGCAGCACTATGAAAGCTATACCATGATCTACTGGACCTTCCTGGTGGCGGGCCTGGGCTCCCTCCTCTGCGCGGACCTTCGTGCCCTGCCCGCCGCGTTCACGACCTCTCGGGGCGTCGTCGGCGCCCTGGGCGTGGTCCTGGTGGCCACGGTGCTGCCCTATGTGTTCTACACCAAGGGCTTAGAGGGCGTGGAGAGCGGCCGGGCCTCCATCATCACCAACATCGAGCCGGTGATGGAGACCCTGGTGGGCGTGTTCGTGTTCAAGGAGCCCCTGACCCTCTGGACCGTGCTGGGTATGAGCTGCGTGTTCGGCTGCGTGATCCTGCTGGCCCGGGAGGGCGCCCGGGAAACGAAAGAAGAAGCCAAACAAAAACCAAGAAAAGAGGCGGTATAAATGGCCAAGCGGGAGGAAAAAACCAATGTCATGCGGCTGCTGGACGCGGCCAATATCCCCTATACGCCCCACTTCTACGACCCCGCCGGCCCCACCGACGGCGTCTCCGTGGCGGCGGTGCTGGGCCAGGATCCGGAGGGGGTCTTCAAGACCCTGGTGACCCGGGGCGCTTCAGGCGCCTACTATGTCTTTGACATCCCGGCGGCGGACAATCTGGACCTGAAGAAGGCCGC
This sequence comes from uncultured Oscillospiraceae bacterium, assembly GCA_934591705.1. GTDB lineage: Bacteria > Bacillota > Clostridia > Oscillospirales > Oscillospiraceae > Vescimonas. The sequence continues at coordinate 30,751 of CAKTPM010000015.1, read as the reverse complement.
CAAAGCCGTGGGGGAGAAGTCCCTGGCCATGCTGCCCCAAAAGGAGCTTTTGCCCCTGACGGGGTATGTCCACGGCGGCTGCAGCCCCATCGGCATGAAAAAGCCGTTTCCCACCGTGTTCCATGAAACGGTGATCCTCTTTGACACCGTCTGCGTCAGCGCCGGAAAGATCGGCGCCCAGGTGGAGGTGGCGCCCCAGGCGCTGATGGACTACATCGGCGCCCGGACGGCGGACCTTACGGTGTGACCCCGGGGCGGCGTGTCCGCCCCGCAAAACTGCGATACGATACGAAACCGAGGAATACTATGCAAAACGAGATCTTCGTCAAGGGCGCAAGAGAAAACAACCTGAAAAACATTGACATCGCCATCCCCAGGGACAAGCTGGTGGTCATCACCGGCCTTTCCGGCAGCGGCAAAAGCTCCCTGGCCTTCGACACTATTTATGCCGAGGGCCAGCGGCGCTATGTGGAGAGCTTGTCCAGCTATGCCCGGATGTTCCTGGGGCAGATGGATAAGCCGGATGTAGATTATATCGAGGGCCTCTCCCCGGCCATCTCCATTGACCAGAAGACCACCAGCAAAAACCCCCGCTCCACCGTGGGCACGGTGACGGAGATCTATGACTATCTGCGGCTTCTGTGGGCCCGGGTGGGCGTGCCCCACTGCCCCAAGTGCGGCCGGGAGATACGCCGCCAGACCGTGGACCAGATCATCGACCAGATCCTGGCCCTGCCGGAGGGCACCCGTATCCAGGTGCTGGCCCCGGTGGTCCGGGGCCGCAAGGGCGAGCATGCCAAGGTGCTGGAAGACGCCCGCCGCAGCGGCTATGTCCGGGTGCGGGTGGACGGCTCCCTCTACGACCTCTCCGAGGAGATCAAGCTGGACAAGAACAGCCAGCACACCCTGGAGATCGTGGTGGACCGCCTGATCCTCCGCAGCGATATCACAAGCCGCCTCACCGACAGCGTGGAGACCGCCTCCGGCCTCACCGGCGGCCTGGTAACGGTGAACCTTCTGCGGGAGGAACGGGACATCACCTTCTCCCAGAACTATGCCTGCGAGGACTGCGGCATCTCCATCGAGGAGCTGACCCCCCGGCTTTTCTCCTTCAATAACCCCTTCGGCGCCTGCCCTACCTGCACGGGCCTGGGGGTACAGCAGAAGGTGGACGCCACCCTCATCGTCCCCGATGAGAGCAAGTCGGTTTTAGATGGGGCCATCCAGGCCCCGGGCTGGGCCTCCATCCGCTCCGACGGCGTGAGCCGGATGTATTTTGAGGCCCTTGCCAAGCGCTATAGCTTTTCCCTGCGTACGCCGTGGAAGGACCTCTCCGCCGAGGTGAAGCATATCATCCTCTACGGCACCGGCGGGGAAAAGCTCACCCTGGAATACGACCAGCCCCGGGGCAAGGGAACCCTGTACCAGGCCTTTGAGGGCATCGCCCCCAACTTGGAGCGCCGCTACCGCGAAACCCAGTCCGAGGCCAGCAAAAAGGAGATCGAGGAATATCTGGCCGACTGTCCCTGCCCCGCCTGCCGGGGCCGGCGCCTGCGGCCGGAGGCCCTGGCGGTGACGGTGGGCGGCAAGAGCATCCATGATGCCACCGTCCTGCCGGTGAGCGCCGCGGCGGACTTCTTCGGCGCCCTGGAGCTGGAGGGCAACCAAAAGCTCATTGCCGCGCAGATCCTGAAGGAGATCCGCAGCCGCCTGCACTTTCTCACCTCCGTGGGCCTGGGGTATCTGACCCTGGCCCGCTCCAGCGCCACCCTCTCCGGCGGCGAGAGCCAGCGCATCCGCCTGGCCACCCAGATCGGCTCGAGTCTGATGGGGGTGCTCTATATTTTGGACGAGCCCTCCATCGGTCTCCACCAGCGGGACAACGACAAGCTCCTGGCCACCCTGCGGCAGCTCCGGGACCTGGGCAACACCCTCATCGTGGTGGAGCATGACGAGGACACCATGCGCGCCGCGGACTATCTCATCGATATCGGCCCCGGCGCCGGCAGCCACGGCGGCACCGTGGTGGCGGCGGGCACGCCCCAGGAGGTCATGGCGAACCCCGAGAGCTTGACGGGGCAGTACCTGGCCGGGAAAAAGCGCATCCCGCTGCCCCTTGCCCGCCGGCAGGGGAACGGGGCGTTCCTGACGGTCCGGGGCGCCAGGGAGAATAACCTCCGGGGCATCGATGTATCCGTGCCCCTGGGCACCTTCACCTGCGTCACCGGCGTGTCCGGCAGCGGCAAGTCCTCCCTGGTCAACGAGATCATTTTCAAAAAGCTGGGCCTGGAGCTCAACCGCATGAAGACCCACCCCGGCAAATTTGACAGCATGGAGGGTCTGGAGAGCTTAGACAAGGTCATCTGCATCGACCAGAGCCCCATCGGCCGCACCCCCCGCTCCAACCCCGCCACCTACACCAACCTCTTTAACGATATCCGGGACCTTTTTGCCGACACGCCGGACGCCAAGGCCCGGGGCTATCAGCCGGGGCGCTTTTCCTTCAACACCCGGGGCGGCCGCTGCGAGGCCTGCGGCGGCGACGGGCTTTTGAAGATCGAAATGCACTTCCTGGCGGATGTATATGTGCCCTGCGAGGTCTGCCGGGGCAAGCGCTATAACCGGGAGACCCTGGAGGTCAAATATAAGGGCAAGTCCATCGCCGATGTGCTGGACATGACGGTGGAGGAGGCCCTGGACTTCTTTGCCGCCGTGCCCAAGATCGCCCAGCGGCTCAAAACGCTCATGGATGTGGGCCTGGGCTATGTGCGCCTGGGCCAGTCCAGCACCACCCTCTCCGGCGGCGAGGCCCAGCGGGTAAAGCTGGCCACGGAGCTGAGCCGCCGCTCCACGGGCCGCACCATCTATATCTTGGATGAGCCCACCACGGGCCTTCACAGCGACGATGTAAGGCGCCTGCTGGAGGTACTCCAGCGGCTGGTGGATGCCGGCAACACAGTGCTGGTCATCGAGCACAATCTGGATGTCATCAAGTCCGCGGACTATCTCATCGACTTAGGCCCCGAGGGGGGCAGCGGCGGCGGCACGGTCATCGCCGCCGGCACCCCGGAGGAGGTGGCCGCCTGTCCCGAGAGCTACACGGGGCAGTATCTCAAGCGGCTGCTGTGACCCCATCGCCCCGCCCCGGCATAGGATGGCGGGGGGTGAGAGCATGGGCCGGATCATATACGAGGGCGTCATCGCTTTTTTGACCGCCGTGGGCCTCTCAACGGTCCTGTGGGTCATAGCCGACGCCGTATTCCGGGCAAGGGAACGCAAGAAGGAGGAAAAATGCCATGGACCAGCGCAGCACAGTGGAGGGCACCGTAGAGAGCATCATCTTCCAAAATGAGGAAAACGGCTATACGGTGCTGACGCTGGTAACGCCTCTGGGGGAGGCCGTCACCACCGTGGGCTGTATCCCCTATGCCGCCCCCGGTGAGCGCATGAGCGTCACCGGCCTGTGGGTGAACCACCCTGCCTACGGCCAGCAGTTCGCCGCAGAGGCGGTGGAGCGCCGGATGCCGGAGACCGCCGAGGACATCGCCGCCTACCTGGGCGGCGGCGTCATCAAGGGCATCGGCCCCGCCACGGCCCTGCGCCTGGTGGACCGCTTCGGGGAGGACACCCTGCGGATCATCGAGGAGGAGCCCGAGCGGCTCTCGTGCATCAAGGGCATCACCGCCAAGCGGGCCATGGAGATCTCCGGCGCCTTCCGCGCCCTTACCGGCATGCGCCGGTGTGTGGACTTTTTGGCCCGCTACGACCTGCCGGTGCACCTGGCCATGCCCCTGACCCGGCAGTATGGGGACGGGGCCGTGGAGAAGCTGAAAATAGACCCCTATGTCCTCACCGGGCCCATGTACGGCGTGGAATTCGCCCTCTGCGATGAGATCGCCATCTCCATGGGCTTCGGCGGCGGCGACCCCTGCCGGGTGGAGGCCGCCATCCTCTACGAGCTGCAGCACAACCTGGGCAATGGGCATGTGTTTTTGCCCCGTGATAAGCTCCTGGCCGCCACCGCCGACCTCATCGGCGAGCCCCGAGACACCGTGGAGGCGGCCCTGGACGGTCTCCTTGACCGGCGGGTGGTCCTCTGCGAGCAGGTGGCCAATGTGCAGGCCTGCTACCTGCGGCGCTTCTATGAGGCGGAGACCTATGTGGCCCGGCGGCTTTTGACCATGTGCGCCGAGCCCTGGGAGTGCGGGCGGAATGCGGAGGCGGTGCTGGAGGAGATCCAGGCCGCCCAGGGGGTGCGGTATGCCCCCCAGCAGCGGCAGGCGGTGTCCTTGGCGGCCCGGGAGGGTGTGGTGCTTTTGACCGGCGGCCCCGGCACCGGCAAGACCACCGCCGTCCGGGGCATGGTGGCCCTCTTCGGGCGCATGGGGCTCAGCACCCTGCTGCTGGCCCCCACGGGCCGGGCCGCCCAGCGCATGAGCGAGCTCTGCGGCACCGAGGCCCAGACCGTCCACCGGGCCCTGGGCATGACCCTCAACGACCTCACCGGCGAGGTGAACTTCAAAAGGAACGAAAAGGACCCCCTGGAGGCGGATGCCGTCATCGTGGACGAGATGTCCATGGTGGACCTGGAGCTGATGGAGAACCTCCTGCGGGCCATGCGCCCCGGCTGCCGCCTGGTCATGGTGGGGGACCCCGACCAGCTCCCTGCCGTGGGGGCGGGCAATGTGCTGGGGGACCTGCTGCGCAGTGAGGTCATCCCCGCTGTGCGTCTCACGGAGGTCTTCCGCCAGGCGCGGGAGAGCGCCATCATCCGCAGCGCCCACAGCGTGAATCGCGGGGAGCCACCGGATCTGGCCGACAAGAGCAGCGACTTCTTCTTCCTCTGCCGCCGCAGCCCCGACCGGTTGGTGCAGACGGTGGTGGAGCTGGTGGGGCAGCGGCTGCCGCAGAATATGCACATCCCCGTTTCGGAGATCCAGGTGCTCACCCCCACCCGCAAGGGGCCCTGCGGCACCGCGGCCCTCAACCGGGCCCTCCAGGCGGCCCTGAATCCCCCGGATCCCCAAAAGCGCCAAAAGACATGGGGAGACCAGGTCTTCCGGACAGGGGACAGGGTGATGCAGAACCGCAACAACTACGATGCCGTGTGGGAGCGGGACGACGGCACCGTGGGCACGGGCATCTTCAACGGCGATGTGGGCGTCATCGAGGACATCGACGCCTCCGGCGAGCTTTTGACCCTGCGGTTCGATGACCGGGTGTGCGTCTACACCGCCGACGCCCTCAGCCAGCTGGACATGGCCTACGCCGTGACGGTACATAAATCCCAGGGCAGCGAATACCGCTGCGTGGTGCTCGTGTCCGCCCCGGTGGCCTCCACGCTGATGGTCCGGGGCGTGCTCTACACCGCCATCACCCGGGCCAGGGAGCTTTTGGTGCTGGTGGGGGATGACACCGTGCCCGGCCAAATGGCCGCCAATGACAGACAGCAGCGCCGCTACAGCGGGCTGCGCCGCAGATTGAAGGAGGGACACCATGCCGCAGAATCCCGTGGGTGACATCAATGGCTATCTGGACCGGGCGCAAAAGAGCGTTCTGGACTTTTTCTTCCCCCGCAAGTGCCCCTTCTGCGGGGCCATGGCGGGAAAGGAGCTTCTGTGCCCGAAGTGCCGGGACACCCTGCCCTGGCAGGAGAGTGTCCGGGAGGGGGCCGGGTTCGGCCGCTGCGCCGCCGTGCTCCGCTATGAGGGCGCGGTGCGGGAGGCCATCCTGCGCTATAAATTCAAGTCCCGGCTGGACTATCTCCCCTGCTTCGGCGACCTCATGGCCCAAAGGGCGGCGGACTGCTATTCCGGGGAGTTCGATCTCATTACCTGGGTGCCCGTGAGCCGCAGACGGCTGCGCAAGCGGGGCTTTGACCAGGCAAGATATCTCACCGGCAGCATGTGCGTGGACTGGCATACAGAGCCGGTGGAGACCCTGGAGAAGGTGCTGGACAACCCGCCCCAGTCCGGCCTGGAGGACGCTGCCGCCCGCCGGGCCAATGTGCTGGGGGCCTACCGGGCGGTAAAGCCGGAGAATTTTGCCGGCCGGCGGGTGCTGCTGGTGGATGACATCATCACCACCGGCTCCACCCTGGGAGAATGCGCCCGGGTGCTGAAGGAGGCCGGCGCCGCGGAGGTGCTGTGCCTGACGCTGGCGGACGCCCGGGAATGAATTTGCCGGAAACCGTGCAGAATAGAACAAAGGGCAAATCCCTATTGCAAAATGCCGGGGACACCAGTATAATGTGTAGAGTGGAAACGCACGGCGTCAGCCGTTCAATATGCAAGCGAAGAGGTATAGTTTTATGGGTACATTTGCAAAGGATATCGGTATCGACCTGGGTACCGCGTCGGTTTTGGTTTACATCAAGGGCAAGGGCGTGGTGCTCAATGAGCCCTCCGTCGTCGCCATCGACAAGAACAGCGGCCGCCTGCTGAAGGTGGGCGCCGAGGCCCAGGCCATGCTGGGCCGCACCCCCGGCAACATCGTGGCCATCCGCCCCCTGCGGGAGGGCGTTATCTCCGACTACGATATGACCGAGCGGATGCTCAAGGAGTTCATCCACAAGGTCAACGGCGGCTTCTCCCTCTTTAAGCCCCGGGTCATCATCTGCGTGCCCTCCGGCATCACCGAGGTCGAGGAGCGTGCCGTGGTGGATGCCGGCATCCAGGCCGGCGCCCGCCGGGTGTACCTCATTGAGGAGCCCGTGGCCGCTGCCATCGGCGCGGGCATCGACATCGCCAAGCCCGATGGGCACATGGTAGTGGATATCGGCGGCGGCACCACGGATATCGCCGTGATCTCCCTGTCCGGCGTGGTGGAGTCCGCCTCCATCAAGGTGGCCGGCGACCAGTTCAATGAGTCCATCGTCAAGTATATGCGCCGCAAGCACAGCGTGCTGGTGGGCGAGCGCACCGCCGAGCAGATGAAGATACAGATCGGCTGTGTGTTCCCCCTGGAGGAGGAAAAGACCATTGATGTCCGGGGCCGCTGCCTGATGACCGGCCTGCCCAAGACTCTGCAGGTCTCCTCCACGGAGATGCTGGAGGCCTTCGAGGAGCCCATGGAGCGCATCCTGGAGGCCATCCACAGTGTCCTGGAGCGCACGCCGCCGGAGCTGGTGGCGGACATCTCCAACAACGGCATCGTCATGACCGGCGGCGGCAGTCTGGTGGAGGGCTTCGACAAGCTGGTGGCCGCCCGGACGGGCATCCACACCGCCGTGGCGGAGAACGCCATCTCCTGTGTGGCCATCGGCACCGGCAAGAGCTTGGACTCCCTTTCCAGCATGACCGACGGCACGGTGAACATCAGCCGCAACCGGCAGATGAACTGAATACCTCCCCAAGCGCCGGGTGTTTCCCGGCGCTTGGTTTTTTACCCTTGCTTTTCCCCGGGGAAGGGGCTAATATAGAGGCAGCAAGCCCGCAAATGATTACATTGCCGGAAAGGAGCAACTTCAACATGAAATTCTCTTCTAAAATGGAGCGCTGCGGTCTTTCTCCTATGCGCAAATTCCACCCTGCCGCCGTGGCCGCCCAGGCCAAGGGCAAGACCATCTACCACCTGAACATCGGCCAGCCCGATATCGCCACGCCCCCCGCCTATTTCGAGGCCATGCGCGGCTTTAGCGCCCCGGTGCTGGAGTATGCGCCCTCCGCCGGCCTGCCGGTGCTCATCAATGCCATCCAGAAGTACTATGACAACCTGGACATGCACTTTGAGAGCGACGAGATCTACATCACCAACGGCGGCAGCGAGGCCCTGCTGATGGTCATGGCCGCCATTTTGGATGACGGCGATGAGATCCTCATCCCCGAGCCCTTCTATCCCAACTACAACACCATGGTCAACCTTACCGGCGGCCATATCCACCCCATCCACACCACCCCCGAGGAGGGCTATCACTACGCCGACCGGGCCAAGATCGAGGCGGAGATCAACGAGCACACCCGGGCCATCATGGTCACCAACCCCGGCAACCCCACCGGCGCGGTGCTGACCCCGGAGGAGATGCGCCTTCTGGTGGACATCGCCAAGGAGCATGACCTGTTCATCATCGGCGATGAGGCCTACCGCGAGTTCGTCTATGCCGGCGAGCCCCTGCAGTCCCTGGGCCAGTTTGCCGACGCCGCGGAGAATGTCATCGTCATCGACACCGTGTCCAAGCGCTTTTCCGCCTGCGGCGCCCGCATCGGCTGTGTCATCTCCCGGAACAAGCAGCTCATGGCCCAGCTGATGAAGTACTGCCAGTGCCGCCTGTGCGTGCCCACCGTGGATCAGGTGGCCTCCGCCGCCCTGTACGATGTGGGGCCCGAGTACTTCGCTGCCGTCCGCGAGGAGTATAAGCGCCGCCGCGACACCGTGATGGAGGGTCTCGAGAAGATCCCCGGCGTGGTGTGCAAGTGCCCCAAGGGCGCGTTCTATGTCATGGCCGCCCTGCCGGTGGACGATGCCGAGAAGTTCCAGTACTTCCTGCTGGACGAGTTCCAGGACAACGGTGACACCGTGATGTTCGCCCCCGGCGAGGGCTTCTACGGCACGCCCGGCTGCGGCAAGAACGAGATCCGCATCGCCTATGTGCTCAAGGAGGATAAGCTCCGCCGGGCCATGGAGCTGCTGAAGCTGGGCATCGAGGCATATAACAAGAAGTAAAAGCAGATATAAAATAGGGGAGAGGCGGCGCCTCTCCTCTATTTTAATGCCGTTTTAATCGTTTCTTAAGCTTGCGGGGCTTTCCTCCCGCCGGGGAGTCTGGTATAATGACGGTGTTATGTAAATCGGCGAAAAGGAGAGCACACAATGGACGAACGCTATTACGATCTGGATCCTGCCCCCCGACGCAGGGAGGAGCCCCCCGCCCGCCGGGGGGAGCCGCCGCGGCCCCGGCGGCGGGGGAAGAAAAGGCGGCGGCGCGATCCGCTGCGATCCTTTCTCGGGCTTTTGCTGCTGGCGGCGCTGGCGGCGGGGGGCTTGGCGGCGGCCAACCATGTGGGGGCCTTCTCGGCGCCCTCGGTGCCCACGGCCCTGGGGGTAAGGAGCGGTGCGCCCCGGGATCCCTATTACACTCCCTCCGCCGTGGACTATGACAGCGATGGCCTGGAGGATTATGCCGACATGGTGGCGGGCATCCGGGAGTATTTTGCCACCCAGCCGGTGTATGTGAGCAAGTACTACGCCGGGGGCTATCCCGACCAGGGGGAGGGCGTGTGTACGGATGTGATCTGGAAGGGGTTCCAGGCGGCGGGCTACGATCTCAAGCATCTGGTGGACGCCGACATCGCCGCCCATCGGGAGGACTATACCTGCATCGAGACCGTGGACAGCAACATCGACTTTCGCCATGTGGATGTGCTGCACCGCTTTTTTGCCCGCCATGCCACGGAGCTCTCCTGCGACCTCACCGACCCCTCCCTGTGGCAGGCCGGGGACATCGTGATCTTTGACGATGATCAGCACATCGGCGTATGCGGCGACACCCGCAACAAAAGCGGCATCCCCATCCTGCTGCACCACGGCGGCAAGGACAGCCCCTATCCCCGGGAGGCCGATGACATCTACAACGCCCCGGTGACGGCCCATTACCGCTGGCCGGGCTGAGAACGCAAAAAACCGCCTCCGCGCCATGCGCGGAGGCGGTTTTCTCATTCTTAGGTGGCTGTCGGCAGCTCCGGCAGGGTCACATCCGCCCGGAAGAGGTCGCCGTCGATGATGACATCGAATTGCCCGCCCTGGAGCTGCACCAAACTCCGGGCGATGGAGAGGCCCAGGCCGCTGCCCTCGCTGGTGCGGGAGTTATCCCCCCGGACAAAGCGCTCCTGCAATTCCTCGGCGGAGATGTTCAGCTCCTCCCGGGACACATTCTTCACGCTGATGCGCACCCTTCCCGCCTCTCGGGCCAGGGACACATACACCCGGGTGCCGGGCATGGCGTACTTGCAGGCGTTGCCCATAAGGTTGTCGGTGACCCGGGACAAAAGCACCGGGTCTGCCTGCACGCAGACGCCCTCGCTGCCGGGGAGCACCACCAAGGTCAGCCCCGCGGCCTCCAGCCGCTCGCGGTATTCGCCCTCCACCTGGGAGAGCAGCACATTCACATCCACCCGCTGCAAATTCACGGGCATCACGCCGCTGGAGGCCTTGGAGAGCTCCACCAAGTCCTCGGTGAGCTTTTTCAGGCGCTTGCTCTGGCGGTCCAGCACCTCTAAATACTCCTGGGCCTTCCCCTCGGGGAGGGGCTCTTTTTTCAGGAGATCGACATAGTTGACAATAGAGGTCAGCGGCGTTTTGATGTCGTGGCTCACATTGGTGATGAGCTCCGTTTTCATGCGCTCGGACTTCATGCGGGCGGCCACGGCCTTCTCCGCGCCGGCCTGCACCCGGTTGAGGTTCTCTGCCCCCCGGCGGAGGCTGCCGTGGAGATGGCGCAGGTCGATGCGCCGGGAATAATCCCCCTCGGCCAGCTTTTCGGCGCCCTGCTCCAGCTTCCGCAGTCCCCAGGCGATGTGGATGAGCCAGCAGCAGGCCAAGGCATTCACCGCCAGCAGGAGCAAAGAGAGGCCATTGGCCAGGCAGATAAAGTCAACGAGCAGAAGCACCAAGGCACACAGGGCGGTTTTCCACACGGTTTTCATCATCCCCAGGGTAGCGAACACCCACCGCACGCCCCGCCAGAGGAACCGCAGCACCCGGCAGATGAGGCTGCTGCGGAACACCGACCCCGCCTTGCAGCGGGAGACGAAGGAGCACAGCCACAGCAGCACTGTCGGCGTCAGCAGCAGCGCCGCCGCCACGAGCTCCGGCCAGCCGCCGCTTGCATAGCGGAGGTTTACGGTCAAAAGACCGCCCGCCAGGGGCACCAGCGCCAGCACATCCCAGGGGATGCGGTCGAACCAGGTGAGGTGGATGCCCTCATGCCCCGCCCAGTGCCCCATGGAGGCCATCAAAAACCCGAAGGCGAAGAGGCACAAAAGAGTGCACAGCACCGTCAGCACGATGAGCCCTACCCGGTGCTCTAAGAGCTTGCTGACCAAAAGCTCCCCATAGGTGTCGCTGCGGTAGGTGCTGGAGAGCGTGGCCGTGACGGTCATGGGGAAGTCCTGAGGCACATAGGTGGTGCCGTCCTCGTTTTCCGCCAAGGGAGGCCGGTCATCGTCCGCTGCGGTCTCGGGCGTGGTATAAAAGTCGTAGGTGGCGGTGTAGAGCCCCGCGCCCTCGGGGAGTTCATAGTTCTGATAGGTGCGGCCCTCGGTGTCCTGCACCGTCAGGGCGCAGTCGCAGCTCTCCTGGGAAAATTCCCGGGAAAAGGCGGCGGCGATCTCCTCCGCAGCCGATCCTTCATCGATGCCGGCGGTGGTATAGTCCCAGTAGAGGCCGTTGAAGTAATAGTAGGCCCGGACCGCCTCATTGTGGCAGGTGCTGTTGTAGAGGATGGTCCGCAGATTTCTGCCGCCGTCCAGAAAGACTCCCTCCTGGGCCAGGGTAAAGATGCCCGCGGCCCCGGCTATGGCGGAATACCCCAGCAGCAGCGTCAGAAAAAAGGCGAGGATCTTGGGCCATATTTTGTGGGAGAGCTTGCTCAATGCTTTTCACCTTCCATTTTGTACCCCTTGCCCCACACCACCTTGATGTAGCGGGGCTCGGCGGGGTCGATCTCGATTTTTTCCCGCAGGTGGCGGATGTGTACGGCGATGGCGCCGCCGGCGTTGATGGGCATATCGTCCCACACCCGCCGGTAGATCTCCGCCGGGGTGAACACGGTGCCGCAGTTCTGCATCAAAAAGTGCAGGATGTCATATTCCTTGGGGGTGAGGGCCACGCTCTCGCCGTCCACGGTGACGGTCTTGGCGCTGTCGTCCAGCTCGATGCCGCCCACGGTGAGGGCCGTGGGCTTGACGCTGCCGCCCCCCAGCTGCATATAGCGCCGCAGGGCGCTGCGGACCCGGGCCAGCACCTCCACGGGGTTAAAGGGCTTGGTGATATAGTCGTCCGCCCCCACATTGAGCCCCAGCACCTTGTCGGTGTCCTCGGACTTGGCCGTCAGCAGGATCACCGGCACATTGGACCGCTCCCGGAGTTTGGCCAGGGCGGTGAGACCGTCCATCTGGGGCATCATCACATCCAGAAGCAGCAGATGGATCTCCTTCTTTTCCAAAAGCGCCAGGGCTTGGGTGCCGTTGTAGGCCTTCTCCACCTGGTAGCCCTCGGCGGTGAGGTAGATCTCCAGCGCCGCCACGATATCCCGATCATCGTCACAAACCGCGATGGTATACATAGTGCTCGTTCCCCCTTTTGTTCTCTCCTTGTATCATACGCCATTATATCATACGCATTTCGGAGAGTTTACACAAGGGGGAGGGAGCTTAAATTTTATTTAATTCCCGCATCTGCGCCGCCGTGACGCTGTGGGTGATGGGCTTCCACTCCACGGGCATGAAGACCGCGGCGATGGATACCGGCAGATAGGTGAACATGAAGAAGGGGAAGCTCACCGCGGCCAGCACCTTGCGCAGGGGCGTGGTGCGTATCTGCCGCCACTCGCTGACGGTGGTGATGACCCCCAAGACAAAGAGCGTCAGGAGCATGCTGCCCAGGCACTCCAGGAGGGAGCGCACCGCGAACCATACCCCCAGCCCCTGCCACAGGCCGATGCCTGCCGAGACGGTGTTCAGCAGGATCCCGGCGGCGGAGAGCATAAAGGCGGGCATGATGTTCATGGCCATGTCAAAGCAGCTCCAGCTGCCCCGGAGGACGCCCCGGAGCAGGTCTGCGCCATAGTGGCGGAATACCTGCAGGTAGCCCTTGGCCCAGCGCAGGCGCTGGCGGCAGGACTGGCGGAAGTCCGTGGGCTGCTCATCGTAGAGCACCGCCCGGGGGCAAAAGGCGATGCGCCGGCCCCGGAGGATGTGGTGCACGGAGAACTGGATGTCCTCGGTGAGGAGGTAGAAGTGCCAGCCGCCGGTCTCGTCAATAACGCCCTGGGAGAACAAAAATCCCGTGCCGGACACGGCGCAGCTGGTGCCCAGGCGCATCCGGGCGCCATTGAGGAAGCGGCTTTCCCGCAAAAACCACAGGGCATAGCCGGAGGACACCCAGTTGGCCCCGAAATTCTTGCTGTTGCGGTAGCTGGTGACGATCTCGTGGCCCTGGGAGAAGGTCTCGTTCATGCGCTCGATGTAGTCCGGCTCCAGGATATTGTCGGCGTCAAAGACAAAGTAGCCGTCAAAGCCGGCGGGATAGTCGTCGCGGATGTGCTGCAAAAGCTCATCCAGGGCGTAGCCCTTGCCCACAAAGTCCCGGTTGAAGCGCTCATAGACCGTGGCGCCCCGGCTGCGGGCGATGGCGGCGGTGGCGTCGGTGCAGTTGTCGGCAATGACAAACACCTTTACCAGCGAGCGGTTATAGGTCTGCCGGGCGAGGGAGTCTAAAAGATCGCCGATGACGGCGGATTCGTTTCGCGCGGCGATGAGCACGGCGTAGCGGTTCGGCTTAGGGGGCTTGGCCGGGGCCTTCTCCCGCCGCAGGGCCAGGGGGATGTATACAAATTGATAGAAATAGCACAGGAAGAACAAAAAGGAGATGATGGCATTCCCCATCCGCAGCACCTGTTCCATAAAGTCACGACCTTTCCGGTTTGATGGCCCTATGGTACCGAAAATAAAATTAAGGAACAAGTAGAGGATGCTTTAAGAATTCTTTAACGGCCCGGCGGACAAAAAAAGAGGAAACGCTTAGGCGTTTCCTCTTTTGCAGATAACGAAAGCTCGGTGCCTTATTCGGTGACGAAGGGCAGCAGGGCGATCTGACGAGCGCGCTTGATGGCCTCGGTCAGCTGACGCTGATGCATCGCGCAGGTACCGGTGGTACGGCGAGGCAGGATCTTGGAACGCTCGGAGATAAAGCGGCGCAGCTTGGCGGCATCCTTGTAATCGATGCACTCGCACTTGTCGACGCAGAACTGGCAGACCTTCTTGCGCTTGCGCATAGCGCCGGCGCGGGGGGCTCTATTTTCATGCTCCATAGCCATGGATGGTTCCTCCTTTATAGAATATCGTGCGTTTTCGCACATCAGAACGGCAGGTCGCCGTCCTCCTCGTCAATTTCGGCGAAGCGGTCGCCTCCGCCCACAGGCGCGGCATAGCCGCCGCCTACGGGAGCGGCAGAGGCGTAGCTGTCGCCCGCGGGGGCGCCGTCACGCTTGCTGTCACCGAAATAGACATTGTCGGCCACCACTTCCGTGGCGACGCGCTTGTTGCCTTCCTTGTCGGTCCAGTCCCGGGTCTGCAGACGACCCTCCACAATGGCCATGCGGCCCTTGGTGAAATACTTGGACACGAATTCGGCGGTGCTGCGCCAGGCCACGACATCGATCCAGTCGGTTTCCTTTTCACCGGACTGGGACTTGAAATCCCGGTCGCAGGCGATGCGGAAGGATGTCACGGACACACCGCTCTGGGTGCGGCGCAGCTCGGGGTCCTTGGCCAGGCGCCCCATGATAACGATTTTGTTCAGCATAGCACGCTCTCCTTATTCGCCCTTGCAGACGACCATGGAACGCATAATGCCTTCGGTAATGCCCAGGATACGATCCAGCTCCTTGGGGAAATCGGGAGCGCTGGTGAAGCTCATCAGCACATAGTAACCCTCGGTCTTGTAGTCGATGGCGTAAGCAAGACGACGCTTGCCCCACTCATCCACGACTACATTGCTGCCATTCTGCTCAGCCAGGGTCTGGAACTTTGCCACGGTGGCGGCAATTGCCTCCTCACCCTGTGCAGGGTCGATGATGTAAACGACCTCATAATTGGCGGACACTTTAGCCATTCTTTGCACCTCCTTTTGGACTTATGGCCCCCACCCACGGTGGGAGCAAGGATTTGCTCCGTATTATCTGACGACAATAACGCAAGCTAAATCATTTTAACAGAAATCTGCCCGATGTCAAGAGACAACGGGCAGAAAATCGGCAAAAATTTGAATTTTTTTGTATTTCACTCCCGGTCAGCCAGCTCATCCCGGACAAAGCGGGACTTTTGCAGCTGCCCCAGCAGCAGAAGGCCCAGCATATAGCAGCTGATGGCCTCCCCCACGGAGACAGAGCAGGCGTTGAACCAAAAGGCCGAGGCGAAGGCGCTGCCGAAGCCCACCTCCTCATAGGCCAACATGGCCCCTACCAGAAGGCCGTTGCACAGCACCGGGGGCAGGGGGGCCAAATACTTGGAGCGGCACCGGCGGGTGAGCAGGGCGGCCATGAGGGTGGCCAGGGTGCCCACCACGATGTCCAAAAGCCCATAGGGGCTCAGGAGATTGGCGATGAGGCAGCCCACGGACAGGCCCCAGGCGGTCTCCGGAAATAAAAAGGGCAGCACGCACAGCGCCTCGGAAAAGCGGCACTGAATGGGCCCATAGGTGATGCCGAACACCGAGCCGAACAGGGTCAGCGCAGCATAGGCCGCCCCTACGATGGCGGCCCGGGTCAATTTGCGGGTAGAGCTTTTCAAGGTCACGATCCCTCCAGATAGATAGTGCATGCGCCGGTGGGCAGGTCCCACTGCGGCAGCGCGGCTTGCATGGCGGCGGCTTGGTCAGCAGTGAGGACATAGGCCGCCGGGTCCTCCGCTGTGGGCTCAATGCCGTTTTCCTCGAGCCAGCTGCGCACGGCGGCGCAGCGGTCTTTATCCCGCAGCACCACCGGAGGGACGCTTTGGAGCTTTCTATCACCGGCATCCTGCCCCTGGGGAGCGGAGCTTGTGTTATCCGTGTCGGGCGACTTCTTGGCATTGCCGGAGGTGAAAGTGAACTGCTGCCGCTCGTCGCCGCCCTCGGCGTCATAGTTCTCGGCATCATACTCGTCGGCGCCGGCGGCATCGTTCAGCGCGCCGCCGGAGATGCACTCCGGGGAGACGCACTCGTCGGCGCTCTTTGCCGCGCCCATGCGCAGGGTGGACAGCCGCACAATGGGCAGCGCCACCAGCAAAACGGCGGCGCAGGCCGCCAGAGATGTCCAAATTTTCCGGCGGGAGGCGGGGCGCTCCTGCCGCGTTTGCGAAACAGCATTCATGACCTTGCGGGAGAAATCGGCCGAGGGCCGCTCATCCCCTTGCAGGGCTTGGGCGATGATGGCATCTAATTTCTCGTCGTAATTCATTTCATCGTGCTTCATGGCCGATCCTCCTTTCCTGCAAGTATGACGCTCTCTAAGCCGAATAAGTTCCCCTGCCGGAGCAAGATTTCTTTTAATTGCGCCTTACCCCGGTTGATGCGGGACTTCACCGTTCCCGGCGGCAGCCCCAGGGCGCGGCCGATCTCCTCATAGGAGAGGTCCTCCATGAACCGCAGCAGCAGCACCGTGCGGTACTCCGGCTTCAGTTCCGCCAGCGCCCGGCGGACATTCGCCACGGCCTCGCGCTTCTCCGCCGCCTGGTGGGGGGTGTCCTCCCCGTCGGGCAGGGCGGTGTCGTCAATGTCCTGGGTGTCTGCGTGGCGCTTTTGGCGGCGGGCGGTGTCCGTGGCGGCATTGGCCGCCAGGCGGTAGAGCCAGGTGGAGAACTGGCAGTCCCCCCGGAACCGGGGCAGGGCCTGCCACGCCTTGACAAAGGCGTCCTGGGCGGCGTCCTCGGCGTCGGCAGGGGAGAGGCCGGCGCGCAGGCAGATGCGGTACACGGCGCTCTGATAGGCCTCCACCAGCTGGGAGAAGGCCTCTGCATCGCCCCGTTGGGCCCGATATAGGATGTTCTTTTCGTCAAATATCATATAAGATCCCTCTTGATGCCCCGGATGATGTCATAGAGCTGCTCCAGCCGCTCCAGCCGGACGATCTGCTCCTTATAGTAGTTGGCGTGGGCCACGCCCTTCAGGTACCAGCAAAGCTGCTTGCGGGCCTCCAG
This sequence comes from uncultured Oscillospiraceae bacterium, assembly GCA_934591705.1. Taxonomy (GTDB): domain Bacteria; phylum Bacillota; class Clostridia; order Oscillospirales; family Oscillospiraceae; genus Vescimonas. The sequence goes on along the minus strand of CAKTPM010000015.1, from coordinate 13,859 downwards.
CATGGCGATGTGCTCCCCCTTGTCGGCCACGGACAGCTCCATCTGCCGTTGGGCCAGCTCCATCCGCTCGGAAAGGGGCGGCAGCGGGGGGATGGGCGCGCCCTCCAGGGCGGCCCGGGCCTGGGCAAAGAGCCAGGGATTGCCGAAGGCCCCCCGGCCGATCATGGCCATGTCCGCCCCGGTGAACTGCAAAATGCGCACCGCGTCCTCCGGGGTGAACACATCGCCGTTGGCGATAACGGGGATGGACACCGCCTCCTTGACCTCCCGGATGGTGGTCCAGTCCGCCTGGCCGCCGTACATCTGGGTGCGGGTGCGGCCGTGGATGCACACGGCGGACACCCCCACCTGCTCCAGCATCCGGGAGAGCTCCACGGCGTTGATGCTGCCCTTGTCCCAGCCCCGGCGCATCTTCACCGTCACCGGTACGGGGCTGGCCTTCACCACCGCCTCGGCGATGCGCGCGGCCTTTTCGGGGTCCTTCATCAGGGCCGAGCCGTCGCCGTTGGACACCACCTTGCCCACCGGGCAGCCCATGTTGATGTCGATGACGGCGGCGCCGGATACCTCGGCGGCGATCTGGGCGGCCTCCGCCATGCAAAGGGCGTCGCTGCCGAAGATCTGGGCGGCGGCGGGTACCTCGTTGGGGGCAAGGCGCAGGAGGGTGCGGCTCTTTTTATCCTGGTAGCACAGCGCCTTGGCGCTCACCAGCTCCGTGACGGAGTAGCCCGCTCCCAGCTCCCGGCAGATCTGCCGGAAGGCCAGGTCGGTGACCCCGGCCATGGGCGCCAGGGCCAGGCGGGACGCGATCTCTACATTTCCTATCTTCATGCTGTACCTCCGCGGACTGATAACAGCGGCATTATAGCACAAAAAAAAGAAGCAGGCAAGATGCCCGCCCCCAAGTAAAGAGGAGAAAATGAGAATGGAAAGAGGCAGCCGCTTCCTACAGCAGCGCCGCCAGCAGCCAGATAAGACCCATGGCGCCGCCGCCGATAAGGGCCCATAGGGCCGGAGGGATCCGTACACGCCGGCGCATCCCGTGGCTCCGGGCGTAGCTCTTGGCCACCCGCACCGCCTCGTCCACCAGCTGCTGGCGGCTCACCCCGGGACTGTCCCTGGGCAGAATGAAGATGGCCTGCTCAAAGGTGCCGCCGGCAGGGCCGTCCACCAGAATGACCCTCCGGGAAATGCCTTTTACCAAATCGCCGCCCCCTTGCATCCGTACTGTGAAGAGTATGCCGCGGGGGCGGGAAAATTATACCGCCACGGCGGATTTTTCCGGCACGCTCTCCACATACACAGCCGCGGCGGCGCAGTCGTCCGCCAGGGCGCCGTGGGCGGCGGAGGCCGCCAGGATGGCGCTGCACAGGGCGTCGGGATCCGTGTCGGCGCGGTCGCGCAGAAGCTCCCGGAGCCACCCGTCCCCGCCGGCTACCACCCCGTCGGATACCAGCACCAGCATGGCCCCCTCCTGGGGCGTCAGGCGGGTGATGTCGGGCAGCTCGTCCGCCGCCTCCAGCCCGGCGGGAAAGCTCTGGCCTCCCAGCACCAGCACCTGGCCGCCGGCTTTGCAGTAGCTCCGGGCGGCGCCGTATTTGTAGAGGGCGGCCTTGCCGCCGTCCAGGGGCAGCTCTAAAAGGTCGATGGTGGTGTACCCGCCGCCGGACTGGCCCCGGAGCCGCAGGGCGCTGTTGAGGGTGCGCAGGGCGGGCAGGGGCTCGATGCCGGCGCAGAGGAACTGCCGCAGGAGCCGCACCACCATGGCGGCCTCGGCGTGGGCCTCGCTGCCGCTGCCCATGCCGTCGCTGATGAGAAGATAGAGGGCCCCCTCCGTGCGGAACACCGCCAGCTGGTCGCCGCAGACGCTCTCGCCCTCCTTGGGCCGCAGGGCGCTGCCGGTGCGGCAGCGGAGGCACGGCCCGGCGGCGGACACCGTCTGCCGGGCGGAGGCCAGGATGTCCCCCATCTGGGCATATTGCTGCCGGGCGATGGTCTGGGTCTCCCGGAGGCGGCGGTGGTACTGCTGCCGCAGGAGATAGGTGTAAAGCTCCCGGTCTATGGTCTGCAGGAGCCGGGGAAAGCGGATGCAGCGGCTGGCGAAGTAACCGGGGAAGTCCTCGGCCAGGGCCTGCCGGCGGGCGAGGAGCTTGGGACAGGCGGTGTTGAAGGCATCGTAGGTGCCGGCGTAATCCGTCTGCCAGCAGGTGCCCCGCAGGGTGCAGTCCCGGCAGACCTGCTCCGCCGCCCGGTCAAAGAGAACGGAGGGGTTCTCCGGCCCCGGTGTCTCGGTGCCGCTGAAAAAGCTGTCATAGAGTGCGTGGAAGGCGGCGGCGCCGCTCTCCGGCGCGGCGGCGCTCTCCGCCGTCCCGGCTGCTCCCGGCAGGGTCAGGCAGCCCCAGAGCAGGGTGCACAGCCCGGTGCAGGCCCCGGCGGTGAGGCAGGTGAGAAGGGCGCTGCCGCCCCGGCCGATGAGATACACCGACTGCACCGCCAAGAGCATGGCGGCGGAGAGGAGGGGCCGGAACCACGCCTTTTGGGAAAGGGCTGTCCCGGCGAAGGTCAGCGAGCCGCAGTAGATGAGGATGGCGGCGGCCCCGCAGCGCAGCCCCGGCTGGAAGTCGAAAAAGGCCAGCGCCCCCAGCACGGTGCCCAGGGCGGCGAAAAATCCCCGGCGGCCCCCGCCGCTGCCCGCCACGGCGGCCAGCCCCCAGGGCGCGTACATGCCGCCTACCTGGCAGGCGGACAGAAGAAAGCTCACGGCGCTCAGGCACAGCCCCCGGACCACGGGGAAGTGCCGCAGCTGCTCCGCGGCGCGGTGAAGTGAATGCATAAGCTTGTCCCCCCTTGTCGCAGACCATTGTAGCCCTAGGGGACGGAAAAAACTGTCGGGAAACGGGGAAAGAGAAAAAAATCGCCCCGGCCCGCCGCCGCTCACCTGCCGGCGGGTGCTTTTTGCGGAAAGAAGGGGCTTTTATCGAAAATATCCGGGGAAAAAGTACTTGCTTTTCTTATCTTAATGTGGTATTATGATGCATGTTAGTAGTAGTTGACTTGGGAGTGGACCTGCGGTCCGCTCTTTTTGTTGGTCATTTTTGAAAGGTCAGATTTTATGAAAAAGATCACCGAGCTGGTCCGTGAGCTGGCGGCACCCGTGGCGGAGGCCCGGGGCTGCGAGCTATGGGATGTGGAATATGTGCGTGAGGCAGGGCAGTGGTACCTGCGGCTTTATCTGGACAAGGAGGGCGGCGTGGACATTCTGGACTGCGAGGCCGTCAGCCGCAAGGTCAGCGACCTTCTGGACAGTGCCGACCCCATCGAGAGCAGCTATGTGTTCGAGGTGAGCTCTGCGGGCTTGGAGCGGCAGCTGAAGCGCCCCGGCGACTTTCAGCGCTTTATGGGCAGCGCCGTGCTGCTGAAGACCTACAAGCCCCAGGACGGATGCAAGGAGTTTCCCGGCGTGCTCGCCGGCTATGAGGACGGCGCGGTGACCCTGCGGCTCCTCTCCGGCACCGAAAAGCGCTTTGAAAAGCCGGATATCGCCCTGGTGCGCCTGCGGGTGGAGTTTTGAGAATGAAAACATTGAACATAGAAAAAGGAGTATAAAGCCATGAAGTGTGATGAGATTTTTGCGGCGCTTGCCATGCTGGAAAAGGAACGGGGCATCCCCCAGAACTTTATGATGGGCAAGATCATCCAGGCCCTGAGCACCGCCTATAAGCGGGACCACGAGGGCGTGGAGAATGTGGTGGTGGATGTGGATGAGGATCACCGGGAGCTGAAGATGTATGTCCAGAAGGAAGTGGTGGAGGAGGTGGAGGACCCCGCCAACCAAATGTCCCTGGAGGACGCCCGGCAGCTCTCCGCCAAGTATGAGGTGGGCAGCATCGTGAACATCCCCGTGAACAATGTGGACTTCGGCCGCATCGCCGCAGGCAACGGCAAGCAGGTCATCATCCAGGGCCTGCGGGAGGCCGAGCACGGCATGGTCTATGACGAATATAACTCCAAGCAGCACGAGATCCTCACCGGCACCGTGCTGCGGCTGGATCCCCGCAACGGCAACGCGGTGCTGCGCATCGGCACCGGCAACGAGGCCACCGAGGCGGTGCTGACCCTGGGCGAGCAGATGCCCGGCGAGGTGCTGCGGGAGGGCCAGCTGGTGAAGGTCTACCTGGTGGAGGTCCGCCGGACCACCCGGGGCCCGCAGGTGCTCATCTCCCGGACCCATCCGGGCCTGGTGAAGCGCCTCTTCGAGCTGGAGGTCCCCGAGATCTTCGACGGGGATGTGGAGATCCGCTCCATCGCCCGGGAGGCCGGCAACCGCACGAAGATGGCCGTTTGGAGCAACGATGAGAACATCGACCCCATCGGCGCCTGCGTGGGCCAGCGGGGCGCCCGCGTGAACGCCATCGTGGAGGAGCTGCGGGGCGAGAAGATCGACATCATCAAGTGGTCCGAGGACCCCGCCGAGTTCATCGCCGCCGCCCTGGCCCCCGCCGAGGTCATCAGCGTGACCCTGGCCCCGGAGGGCAAGTCCTGCCGGGTCATCGTGCCGGATGATCAGCTGTCCCTGGCCATCGGCAAGGAGGGGCAGAACGCCCGCCTGGCCGCCCGGCTCACCGGCTACAAGATCGACATCAAGCCCGCCAGCTTTCAGGGCTGAGCGGTAGAAAAAGGAGGTGCGGCGGATGCCTGCCAGTCCCCGTAAGATACCCCAGCGGCAGTGTGTGGGCTGCCGCACCATGCGGGATAAAAAAGAACTCAGGCGCGTGGTGAGGACCCCGGAGGGGGAGATCGTGCTGGATCTCACCGGCAAAAAATCCGGCCGGGGGGCCTACCTCTGCCCGGATCCGGCGTGCCTGAAGAAGGCCCGGAGGTCCCGGGCCCTGGAGCGCGCCCTGGAGGTCTCCATCCCGGAGAGCGTGTATGACGCGCTGGAAAAGGAAATGGAGGGTGCGCTATGCTAGACAACATTCTCTCCACCCTGGGCCTGGCCCTGAAGGCCGGCAAGGCGGAGGTGGGAGAGGAGCCGGTAGGCGCCGTCACCCGGGCAAAAAAGGCCCGCGTGGTGCTCCTGGCGCAGGATGCCGCGGCCTCCTCGGTGCGGCGGGCCATGAGCTTTGCCCAGGGAGGCAATTGCCTGTGCCTGACCCTGCCGGCGGACAAGGACGCCCTGGGCCGGGCCCTGGGCCGCACCAGCGTGGCCATGTGCGCCGTGACGGATATCGGCTTTGCCGACGCCATCGCCCGAAAGCTGGCGGCCATCGACCCGGAGCATTTCGCCGCTGCGGCGCAGCAGCTGGATGCCAAGGCCGCCCGGATGGCTCTGCGCCGGGAGGAGACCCGCCGCCACGAGAAGAACATGCGCCGGGGCAAAAAACACAAGTAAGTGCGGGAACGGCCCGGTTCCCTTTTCATAAACCATGACGGAGGTGTACGCATTGGGTAATATCGTAAACAAGTATAGAGTGCATGAGGTGGCCAAGGATTTTAACATCGCCACCAAGGAGGTGGTGGATGTACTGACCAAGTATGCCGCGGCCCCCAAGAACCATATGCAGGCATTGGACGACAGCGAGCTGAGCTTGATCTTTGAGTCCCTGACGCAGCAGCATCCCGTGTCCAGCATCGCGGTGATCTTTGCCGAGGGGGCCAAGCCCGCCCCCAAGAAGGAGGCCCCCAAGCCGGAGCAGAAGCCCGCTGCCGGTCAGCCGGCCGCCGGGGAGAAGAAGCCCGGTGAGGCCGCCCCGGCCAAGCCCGTTTCCCGGGTGCCCCAGACCAAGGTGGTGGACACCCGCAAGGCCGCCAATGTGAACCTGGACAAATACGATGAAAAGCTCCAGGAGATGGCCGACCGCACCCACCGGGGCAACAGCCGCCGGGATCAGAACCAGGGCGGTAAGGAGAAGTTCCGCAGCCGCCAGGGCAAGGACAACCGCCAGCAGGGCTCCTACGGCGCCAACCGCCGCCGCCAGGAGGAGGCAGACCGCCTCCGCAAGCTCCAGCTGGAGATCATCAAGAACACCCCCGTCACCGTGCAGATCCCCGATGAGATCTCCGTTTCGGAGCTGGCCAGCCGCATGAAGAAGACCGGCGCCGAGGTGGTCAAGTGCCTGATGAAAAACGGCGTCATGGCTTCCCTGAGCCAGATCATCGACTACGATACCGCCGCCATCATCGCCGAGGAGATGGGCTGCAAGGTGGAAAAGGAAGTGGTGGTGACCATCGAGGAGAAGCTCATCGACGACCACGAGGACAAGGCCGAGGATCTGGTGCCCCGGGCCCCCGTGGTGGTGGTCATGGGCCATGTGGACCACGGCAAGACCTCCCTGCTCGACTATATCCGCAAGGCGCATGTGGCCTCCGGCGAGGCCGGCGGCATCACCCAGCACATCGGCGCCTATCAGGTGCAGATCAACGGCAAGCCCATCACCTTCCTGGACACCCCGGGCCACGAGGCCTTTACCTCCATGCGCGCCCGCGGCGCCATGGTCACGGATATCGCCATTCTGGTGGTGGCCGCCGATGACGGCATCATGCCCCAGACGGTGGAGTCCATCAACCACGCCAAGGCCGCGGAGATCCCCATCATCGTGGCGGTGAACAAGATGGATAAGCCCGATGCCAACCCCGAGCGCATCAAGCAGCAGCTCACCGAGTACGGCCTGGTGTGCGAGGAGTGGGGCGGCCAGACCATCGTGTGCCCCATCTCCGCCAAGACCGGCATGGGCGTGGACACTCTCCTGGAGATGCTCACCCTCACCGCCGAGGTGGGCGAGCTGAAGGCCAACCCCAACCGCGCCGCCCAGGGCACCGTTATCGAGGCCCGGCTGGATAAGGGCCGCGGCCCCGTGGCCACTCTGCTTGTGCAGAACGGCACCCTCCACGCCGGCGACATCATCATCGCCGGTACAGCGGTGGGCCGCGTGCGCACCATGATGAACAGCCGCGGCGAGCGCATCACCGATGCCGGCCCCAGCGTGCCTGTTGAAATTTCCGGCCTCTCCGAGGCCCCCACCGCCGGCGCTGTGTTCAACGCCGTGGCCGATGAAAAGCTGGCCCGCGAGCTGGTGGAGCAGCGCAAGGAGGAGGAGAAGGCCAAGGCCAACGCCCCTGTCTCCAAGGTCTCCCTGGAGGATCTCTTCAGCCAGATCCAGGCCGGCGAGATGAAGAACCTCAACCTCATCGTCAAGGCCGATGTCCAGGGCTCCGTGGAGGCGGTGAAGGCGTCCCTGGAGAAGCTCTCCAACGACGAGGTCCGCGTGCGGGTCATCCACGGCGGCGTGGGCGCCATCAACGAATCCGATGTGATGCTGGCCTCCACCTCCCAGGCCATCATCGTGGGCTTCAATGTCCGCCCCGATGCCGCCGCCCGTGACAGCGCCGCCCGGGCCAATGTGGATATGCGGATGTACCGGGTGATCTACGATGCCATCAACGAGATCGAGACCGCCATGAAGGGCATGCTGGCCCCCAAGTTCCGGGAGGCCCTGCTGGGCCATGCCGAGGTGCGCCAGACCTTCCATGTGTCCTCTGTGGGCACCGTGGCCGGCTGCTATGTGCAGGATGGCAAGCTCCAGCGCAAGGACTGCCAGGTGCGCCTGGTGCGGGACGGCATCGTCGTCCACGAGGGTGTGCTGTCCTCCCTGCAGCGCTTCAAGGACCAGGCCAAGGAGGTGGCCGCCGGCTACGAGTGCGGCCTGACCATCGAGAAGTTCAACGATATCAAGGAAGGCGACATCATCGAGGCCTTCACCATGGAAGAGATTCCGCAGTAAGTGTACACAGGGGCGGGCGTATCGCCCGCCCCGTTTTTTCAAGAAAGGAGCAAAGCATGGCTTCTAACCGAATCGGACGCATCAACGATGAGATACAAAAGGAGCTGGCCGGGCTTTTCCGCACGGTGAAGGATCCCCGGGTGTCAGAGTGCATGCTCACCATCACCCATGTGGATACCACCTCCGACCTGCGCTATGCCCGGGTGTATGTCAGCGCCCTGAACTGCCCGGATGAAAAGGCCCTCCTGAAGGGCCTGAAGTCCTGCGCGGGGTACCTGCGCCATGAGCTGGGGGGCCGTATCGATCTGCGCTACACCCCGGAGCTGCAGTTTTTTATCGATGACTCCATCGCCTACGGCGCGCATATTCTGGACATGCTCAACCATGTCAAGCCCGCCAACCCCGCCAATGCGGACATCGTGCTGCCGGAGGATAAAGACTGATGAACATCACCTTAGAACGCGCCGTCTCCCGCCTGCGGGAGATGGATGGGGTGCTGCTTTTGACCCACATCCGCCCGGATGGGGACACCGTGGGCTCCGCCGCCGCCCTGTGCCGGGCCCTGCGGGATATGGGCAAGAGCGCCTATCTTCTCTATAACCCCGGCATCACCGACACCTATGCCCCCTACGCCGCCCCCTGCTGGGCCTCGGAGGACTTTGTGCCGGCGCATGTGGTGTCCGTGGACATCGCCGCGGCGGACCTGCTGCCGGACAATGCCCGGTGCTATGCAGAGCGCGTGGAGCTGGCCATCGACCACCACCCCTCCCACACCTACTTTGCCGAGGAGAGCTTTGTGGACGCCTCCGCCGCCGCCTGCGGCGAGATCGTCTATGACATCATCCGCGCCATGACGGCGGTGACGCCGGAGATCGCCCTGCCCCTCTATGTGGCCATCGCCACGGACTGCGGGTGCTTTCAGTACGGCAACACCACCGCCCGGACCCACCGCATCGCCGCGGAGCTTATGGATACCGGTATCCAGCTCACCGCCGTGAACCGGGCCCTTTTCCGCAGCAAGAGCCGCACCCGCCTGGCCATGGAGGCCTGGATGGTGGAGTGGGCGGAGTATTACGACAATGACCGGGTGGTGGTGATGCAGATCCCCCTGTCCCTGCGGCGGGAGATGAACGCCACCGAAACGGATATCGAGGAGCTCTCCTCCCTGGCCGCCCAGGTGGCGGGCACCGACTGCGGTGTTACCCTCCGGGAGCTGGAGGGAGGCAAGGTCAAGGTCTCCCTGCGCACCGGCCCCCGGGTCAACGCCACGGAGGTCTGCGCTCTCTTGGGCGGCGGCGGCCATGCCGCGGCAGCCGGGGCTACCCTGCCCGGCTCCATCAGCGAGGTCAAGCAGGCCGTTTTGCAGGCCATCGATATGGTGGTGGGCTGATGGCGGACGGCATTGTCATCATCGACAAGCCCGCCGGGTGGACCTCCATGGATGTGTGCGCCAAGCTGCGGGGCATCCTCCACACCCGTAAGGTGGGCCACGCCGGGACGCTGGACCCCATGGCCACCGGCGTGCTGCCGGTGTTCGTGGGCGCGGCCACCCGGGGCGTGAGCTTCGCCGAGAGCGGCGAAAAGGAATATGAAGCCATCCTGCGTCTGGGCCTTGTCACCGACACCCAGGACACCTCCGGCCAGGTGCTCGCCCGCTGCGATGCCGCCGTGGCCCTCCCGGAACTGCAGGCCCTGCTGCCCCGGTTCACCGGGGACATCCGGCAGGTGCCGCCCATGTACAGCGCCCTGAAGGTCAACGGCCAAAAGCTCTGCGACCTGGCCCGCCGGGGGATGGAGGTGGAACGCAAGCCGCGGGAGATCACCATTTTCTCCCTTGCGGCGGAGGAGCAGCGTTCCCCCACGGACTTTGTGCTGCGGGTGCGCTGCTCCAAGGGCACCTACATCCGCACCCTCTGCCACGACATAGGGGCGGCTCTGGGCTGCGGCGGCTGCATGGCAGCCCTGCGGCGCACGATGGCCGCGGGATACACCCTGGAGGAGGCCTGCACCATCGAGGAGGTACAGGCCCGGGGCGAGGATCTTCTGCGGCCCCTGGACACCCTGTTCCGGCAGCATCCGGCCTATCGCATCGAAAGCCCCCGGCAGGACTTTCGATGCCGCAACGGCAATCCCTTCGCCGCCCCGGTGCCCGACGGCATCTACCGGGTATACGGCGCAAACGGCGCGTTTTTGTGCCTCAGCCGCTGCCAGGGCGGCACCATGACTTCCATGAAAAACTTTTTCGGAGCGTAAACCAATGAAACCTACTGTCATTGCCCTCGGCTTTTTCGACGGCGTACATAGAGGCCACGGCGCCCTTTTGAGGCGCACCGTGGAGCGTGCAGAGGAGCTGGGAGCCCAGCCCGCCGTTTTCACCTTCGACCGCCCCCCCAAGGAGGTGGTCACCGGGAAGAAGGTCTTTCTCATTAACTCCCCGGAGGACCGCCGGGGGCTCATCCGGCGGCTCTACGGCATTGACCGGGTGATCATGGCCCCCTTTGACAACGCCATGATGACCCTGTCCTGGGACCGGTTCATCACGGAGCTTTTGGTGGAACAAAACGGCGCCGTGCATCTGGTGGCGGGCCACGACTACCACTTTGGCTACAAGAACGCCGGCACCCCGGAGCTGCTGGAGGCCAAGTGCGCCGAACTGGGCCTTGGCTGCGACATCATCCCCAAGGTGGAGTATGAGGGCCGCACCGTCAGCTCTACCTACATCCGCCAGCTGGTGGAGGAGGGGAAGCTGGAGAAGGCGGCGGAGTTTTTGGGCCACCGCCACTGCCTCACCCAGACCGTGGCCCACGGCTACCGCATCGGCCGCACCATCGGCATCCCCACCATCAACCTGTCCGTGCCCTGCCATGTGTCCGTGCCCGGCCGGGGGGTGTATGTGACGCTGGTGTATCTGCCGGACGGCCGGTGCTATCCCGGCGTCACCAATGTGGGCACCCGCCCCACCGTCAGCGACAGCAGCACCGTGTCCGTGGAGACCTTCCTTTTAGACTACGAGGGCGACCTCTACGAGCAGGATGTGCGCCTCGAGTTCTGCACCCGCCTGCGGGATGAGCAGCGCTTCGATGATCTCGATGCCCTCCGGAGCCAGATCCAAAGGGACATCTGCCGCACCCGGGCGTGGCTGGCGGAGCATCCGTAATGCCCTCCGCCGGCGGGGCCGGCGTACACTTGACAAATATGGTATAATATTTCTGATTGAGATATTTTAGAATTTGAGGAAAAACACTATGGAATTTGTCAACGGCGCACCCTTTGAGAGCTTTGGCCTCTCAGAGTCCACCATGCGCGCCATCCGCAACAAGCACTATGAAGTTTCCACCCCGGTGCAGGCCGGGTGCATCCCCCCCATGCTGGCGGGGAAGGATGTCATTGCCAAGGCCCCCACCGGCACCGGTAAGACCATGGCCTTCGGCATCCCCATCATCGAGCGCATCGACCCGGAGAACGAGGAGGTGCAGGCGGTGATCATGGCCCCCACCCGGGAGCTGGCCCTGCAGATCACCGACGATCTGCGGGATGTGGCGGTGTGCCATGAAGGGGTGCGCCTGGTGTGCCTCTATGGCGGGCAGCCCATCAGCAAGCAGATCAACGCCCTCAAGCGCCGGCCCCAGATCGTGGTGGCCACCCCGGGCCGCCTCAACGACCACATCAAGCGCCGCACCGTGGATGTGCGCCAGGTCCGCACCGTGGTCTTAGACGAGGCAGACCGGATGCTGGACATGGGCTTTATCCACGATGTCACCCATCTTTTGGACAAGATGAAGTCCCGGCAGAACCTGGGCATGTTCTCCGCCACCCTCAGCCGGGAGGTGCTGGACATCTCCTGGGTCTATCAGCGGGATCCCGAGGAGATCACCGTCCAGGCCACCCAGGAGAACAAGCCCGATATCACCCAGTACCGCATCGAGCTGCCCGCCGAGAACAAGGTGGCGGCCATCGCCAGCATCATCGACCACGAGGGCTATGACCGGGTCATCTGCTTTTGCAACACCAAGGGCAGCACCGAGCGGCTCAACAAGTTCCTGCAGATGCGGGGCTTAGACGCCCAGTGCATCCACGGCGATATCCCCCAGGGCAAGCGCGAGCAGGTGATGCAGCAGTTCCGGGATGGTAAGCTCCGGGTCTTCGTGGCCACGGATGTGGCCTCCCGCGGCATCGATGTGGACGATGTGGACGCCGTTTTCAACTATGAGGTCCCGGAGGAGAACGAGTACTATGTCCACCGGGTGGGCCGTACCGGCCGGGCCAAGCGCCACGGCGTGGCCTACACCCTCCTCTCCGACTTCCCCAGCCGGATGCGCCTGGACACCATCGTCAAGGATACCCGCCAGGAGATCATCCCCGCCCAGTGGGCCCCCGACGGCACCGTGACCCCCATTGAGAAGAAAAAATGAGCATAAGGATCCCCCGGCGGGCATCGACGATGCCCGCCGGGGGATTGCGTTTGCCTTACTTATTCTTGCCGCCGTGGGTGGCCTTCATGCGTCTTTCGTGGTTGAGGATGGTCTTGCGGATGCGGAGGTTCTCCGGGGTGACCTCCAAAAGCTCATCGTCCGCCAGGAATTCCAGATCCTGCTCCAAGCTCATCTTCCGGGGCGGCACCAGCCGCAGGGCATCGTCGGAGCCGGCGGCCCGGGTGTTGGTGAGCTGCTTTTTCTTGCAGACATTCACCACGATGTCCTCCTGCTTGGGGCTGATGCCCACCACCATGCCCTCATACACGCCCACATTGGGCCCGATGAACAGCACGCCTCGCTCCTGGGCGTTGAAAAGGCCGTAGGTGATGGATTCGCCGGTCTCGCTGGCCACGAGAGAGCCGGTGTTGCGGCGCTGCAGCTCGCCCTTGAAGGGGGCATAGCTGTCAAACACGCTGGCCATGATGCCCTCGCCCCGGGTGTCGGTGAGGAATTCGTTGCGATAGCCGAAAAGACCCCGGGAGGGAATGAGGAACTCCAGCTTCATGCGGCTGCCCACGGGGGTCATCTCCACCAGGTCGCCCTTGCGGCTGCCCAGCTTTTCGATGACCGCGCCCACGCTCTCGGCAGGCACATCGGCCACCAGGCGCTCAATGGGCTCGCACTTCTTGCCGTCAATGGTCTGATAGAGCACCCGGGGGGGAGACACCTGGAATTCATAGCCCTCCCGGCGCATGGTCTCGATGAGGATGGAAAGGGACATCTCGCCCCGGCCCGCCACATTGAAGGCATCCATGGAGCCCTCGAGCTCCGTCACCCGCAGGGATACATCCTTCAGAGTCTCCCGGGTGAGACGGTCCCGCAGCTGGCGGGAGGTGACGAACTTGCCCTCCCGGCCCGCGAAGGGGCTGTCGTTGACGGAAAAGGTCATCTCCATGGTAGGGGCGGAGATCTTCACAAAGGGCAGCGGCTCCACGCAGGAGGCGGCGCAGATGGTGTCGCCGATGGTGATGTCGCCGATGCCGCTGAGGGCGATGATGTTGCCGGCGGTGGACTGGCTCACCGGCTTTTTGCCCAGCCCCTCGAACTCATAGAGGGACACGGCCTTGGCCTTCTTGGCCGGGGCCTCGGGGTCGTGGTAGTTGCAAACGGCGATCTCCTGGTTCTGCTTCAAGGTGCCCCGCTCGATGCGGCCGATGGCGATGCGGCCCACGAAGTCGTTGTAGTCGATGGCGGATACCAGCATCTGGAAGGGCTCGTCCACATCGGCCTCCGGGGCGGGGATATAGTCCAAAATGGTGTCAAACAGGGGCTTGAGGTCGGTGCCCACCACATCGGGGGAATAGCTGGCGGTGCCGTTGCGGGCCGAGCAGAACAGCATGGGGCTGTCCAGCTGCTCGGGGGTGGCGTCCAGGTCCAGCAGCAGCTCCAGCACCTCGTCGATGACCTCGTGGATGCGCCGGTCCGGGCGGTCGATCTTGTTGACCACCACGATGACCCGGTGGCCCAGCTCCAGGGCCCGGGAGAGCACGAAGCGGGTCTGGGGCATGGGGCCCTCGGCGGCGTCTACCAGCAGGATGACGCCGTTGACCATCTTCAGGATGCGCTCCACCTCGCCGCCGAAGTCGGCGTGGCCCGGGGTGTC
>CAKTPM010000014.1 GCA_934591705.1 uncultured Oscillospiraceae bacterium | reverse complement strand
TCATGGGGATGGTGAAGGAGCCGGTGGTGACGGTGTTGCCCACGGAGGAGCCGGACACCATGCCGCACAGGGCGGAGGAGATGACCGCTACCTTGGCGGGGCCGCCGCTGGACCAGCCCGCCAGACGGTTGGCGAAACTGATGAAGAAATTGGCGATGCCGGTGCGCTCCAAAAACGCGCCGAATATGATGAACAGGACAATATAGGTGTAGCACACATTCACCGGGGTACCGATGACGCCGGAGGTGGTGAAGAAGAGTTGATAGACCACCTTGCGCAGCACCTGATAGAAGTCGGGGTTATAGCCGAGCTTGTTGATGAAGGTATATACCAGCAGCGCGCCGGCCACCAGCAGAATGGGCACGCCCACGCACCGGCGGCACAGCTCCATCAGCACCAGGATGCCCACCACGCCGATGGCCACCTGATAGGGGGCCAGGCGTCCGGCGGACTGAATGATGGGCAGAGCGTTGGCGGCAAAGTAGAGGAAGCACGCCGCCCCCAGGAGCATGAGAACGAAGTCATACCAGGGCATGCGGTCCGGGCGCACCGCGCCTTTTTTTACGGGGTAATTCAAAAAGCCCGCCACCACGATGAAGCACAGGAAAAGCGGCAGGCGCACCTCGGGCATGGCGGTGGAAAAAAGCGTCATGCCGATGCAGTAGGCGGCGAAGGCCGCCATGAAAATCTTGATGACCAGCTTGCGCCAGCCGGTCCAGATCCGGGTATTGGACTCCCGGTCATACTTGCGCATGACCTCGTCCAGATCCGCCTCGGCATGGGGGTCCGCCGCCGGAGCGGTATCGGGTTTTTTCTTAAAAAAGCTCATATCTCTCTCCAAAAACTCTCAATTTTCCGGGGCCGGGGACAGTTGGCGCAGAGCGGGCCGCGGACTGCGGCGGGAGCCATCCCGCCGCAGTCCCGGGAAAGGCCCGGATCTTTTTACTTGGTCGGAACGGTGAAGCCCTTGTCGGCGAAGTACTTGGCAGCGCCGGGATGATAGGGCACGGCGGTCATGGAGGCGCCGTAATCCAGGGTGACCTCGGCATACTTTCCGTGGGTGCTGGCCAGGGAGGCGGGATCATCGAAGATGTCCGCGCAAAGGGCATAGACGGCGTCCTCGGGCACATCGTCCCGTACCAGCACCACGGCGCCCACGCCCACGGTGGTCACATCGGCGGCCATATTATAGGTGTCGGCAGAGATGGTGCACTTGGTGTAGTAGGGAGAGGAGGCCAGGAGCTTTTCAATGTGCTCGTCATCCAGGGAGACCAAGCTCACGCTCTTGGTGGTGGCAAGGTCGGTGACGGCGGTGGTGGGGGCGCCGGCCACAATGAAGGCGGCGTCGATCTGGCCGTTCTTCAGAGCGTCGGCGCTGTCGCTGAAGGACTGATAGGTGGCATTGATCTTGGTGAACTTGCCGTCGGCGTCGCGGTCACCGATGCCATAGGCGCTCAAGATATCCACGGCGTTGAAGTACACGCCGGAGGCAGGGGCGCCCACGGACACGCTCTTGCCTTCCAGGTCAGCCACGGACTTGATGTCGGGGTTGGTGGTGACGATCTGCACCTGCTCGGTGTAAAGAGCGCCCAGCACGGAGAAGCAGTCCACCTTGCCGGCATCGGCGAAGATGTTGGTGCCGTTATAGGCATAGGCCATCACATCGGACTGGCAGAAGCCCAGCTCGGCCTCCTTCTCCTCCAGAGAGATGACATTGGCCTTGGAGCCGTCGCTGGACAGGGCCACAACGCTCACACCGGCGTTGTTGGTGGCGTGGTTGGCCAGCACGGAGCCGAAGCCGTAATAGGTGCCGGACTCGCCGCCGGTGACAAAGCGCAGCTTGGCGGCGGCAGGGGTCTTGCCGCCGTCATCGGCGGTGCCGCCGCAGGCCACCAGGGAAAGCGCCATTACCAGCGCCAGGAGCAAACAAAAAATCTTTTTCATGATCTGAACTTCCTTCCGGTTTTTTCGTCCCCGGCACACCGGGGATCGTTTACAAGTGGCATCATAGCACGGGCACCTTCGTTTTGCAAGTATTATTTTTCTAAATTTCAAATTTTTTTCATTCCTTCCCCGTCAGTCCCGGTTTTACCGGGATATTTTGCAGGATTCTCACTTCTTCCTGCATAATTTTGGTGTGCCTCCTGCAAAAAGCGATGCTTGGACGCAAAAGGCGGGCGGCTCCTGTGAGCCGCCCGCCGGGGGGTTGTGTTATGCGGTTTTAGTCCAGGGGCTTCATGGTGGGGAAGAGGATCACATCGCGGATAGAGTCGGTGCCGCAGAGCATCATGGAGCAGCGGTCGATACCGAAGCCCAGGCCGCCGGTGGGGGGCATGCCGTACTCCAGGGCCAGGACGAAATCCTCATCCATCATGTCGGCCTCCTCATCGCCCTCGGCGCGCTTGGCGGCCTGGGCCTTGAAGCGCTCGTACTGGTCGATGGGGTCGTTGAGCTCGCTGAAGGCGTTGCCCATCTCACAGCCGCAGATGAACATCTCATAGCGCTCGGTGAGATAGCGGTCCCTGGGGCTGCGCTTGGCCAGGGGGCTTACCTCCACGGGATACATGGTGATGAAGGTGGGCTGGATGAGCTTTTCCTCCACCTTCTGATCAAAGGTCTCGTAGAGGGCGTTACCCCAGGTGTGGGGCACATTCTCCATGTCCACCTTGATGCTCTCGGCCAGGGCCACGGCAGCGTCGGCGTCACCCTCGCAGGCCATGAAGTCCACGCCGGCGTATTCCTTCACGGCGTCGGCCATGGTCATGCGGCGCCAGCCGGGGGTCAGGTCGATGTCCTGGCCCAGCCAGCGGACCTGGTAGGTGCCCAGGATCTCCTTGGCGGCACCGGAGAGGATGTTCTCCAGAATATCCATCATACCGTGGAGGTCGGTATAGGCCTGGTAGAGCTCGCAGGTGGTGAACTCCGGGTTGTGCTTGGTGTCCATGCCCTCATTGCGGAAGATGCGGCCCACCTCATACACGCGCTCCAGGCCGCCCACGATGAGCCGCTTCAGGTGCAGCTCCGTGGCGATGCGCATATACATGTCGATATCCAGGGTGTTGTGGTGGGTGATGAAGGGCCGGGCGTTGGCGCCGCCGGCGATGGGGCTCAGGACCGGGGTCTCCACCTCCATGAAGCCCAGGGAGTCCAGATAGCGGCGCAGATAGGCCACGAACTTGCTGCGGATCTCGAAGTTCCGCCGGCTCTCGGGGTTCATGATCAGGTCCACATACCGCTGGCGGTAGCGAAGCTCCTTGTCGGTGAGGCCGTGGAACTTCTCGGGCAGGGGCTGCAGGGACTTGCTCAGCAGGGTGACCTCCCGGCAGCGGACGGACATCTCTCCCCGCTGGGTGCGGAACACCTCGCCCTTGACGCCCACGATGTCGCCGATGTCGAATTTCTTGAAGCGGTCATAGGCCGCCTCGTCCATCTCGTCCCGGCGGGCATAGAGCTGCATCCGGCCGGATTTATCCTGCAGGTCGCAGAAGCTCACCTTGCCCATGCCGCGCTTGGACATCAGCCGGCCCGCCACGGAGACCTCCTGGCCCTCCATGGCGTCGAAGTTGTCCTTCAGCTCCTGGACATGGTGGGTCACATCAAAGGTGGTGATGGCAAAGGGATCGCGGCCCTCGTCCTGCAGGGCCTTGAGCTTGTCGCGGCGGATTTTGAGAATTTCCCGCAGCTCCTGTTCGTTGTTTTCCCTGACCTGTTCTGCCATGGTGGTGTCTCCTTTCTATTATCTTTCGATCTTCTCGATGCGGTAGCGGATCGTGCCCTTCGGGGCCTCCACGGAGACCTCGTCGCCTACGCTGTGGCCCACCAGGGCCTTGCCGAAGGGGGAATCCTCGGAGATGCAGCGGTTCATGACATCCGCCTCCTGGGAGCCCACGATCTTATAGGCGGGCATTGCCTTGCCGGTGTCCAGATTCATGACGGTGACCAGCACGCCGATGGCGACCTTGTCGCTGTTTTCGGCCTCGTCCACGATCACGGCGTGCAGCAGGATATCCTCCAGCTCGGCGATGCGGGAATAGAGCTTGCCCTGCTCATTTTTCGCCTCGTCATACTCGCTGTTTTCGCTGAGGTCACCGAAGCCCCGGGCCTCCTTGATGAGCTCGGCGATCTCGTCGGCACGGGTGGTCTTGCTGTATTCCAGTTCCTTTTTCAGTTCGTCGTAGCGCTCCTGGCTCATTTTGAATTCCTTTGCCATGCTGCACACATCCTTTCTATGATAACCGAAAACGGTCTAATGTACCCATAAGTACCCAGTATTAGATATCGTATTATACTTTCTTTACCGCCCGGTGTCAAGCCCGGCCCGCCACCGATGTCACGCGAATTTCCGCCGGCTGCACCGCCCCGGTCTCCCACAGGGCCGCCAGCAGCTCCTCGGGGATCGGCCGGCCGTTCAGGGTATAGGCCGCCTGCTGATAGAGCCAGCCGTCCTCCCCCAGGCACACCTCGGCGCACCGGGGCGGCCCGGAGAAGCTCACGCCACCGCATACCGCCAGCCCCGCCCCGGAGTCACACAGGCCGTACTCCCGCCGCAGGAAGTCCGCCAGCGCCTCGGCGCCCCGGGGGATCTCCAGCTGCAGATACCGCACCCGCCGGGCCAAAAAGGCCGCCGCCTCATACACCGCTCCATCGGCATAGGGGGCCCGCAGGGCGGCGGCGGGAGCGGTGCAGACGGCGCATTGCTCATAGAGCTGGGGCAAAAGCGCCCGGCGCAGGGCCGCCGGGGACAGGGGCGCCACGCCGTATTGCGCCGCCTCGGCGCACAGCGCCGGAGCCATGACCGCCCGGCGAAAGCCCAGGCGCCGTATCCGCCGCCAGAGCAGCCCCCGGCGCTGCCGCCAAAGAAGGCCCGCCCCGGGCAATACCGCCCGGCAGAGCCGGGCTCCCTCCACCGTCACGGGGCCCAGAGCAGTCCCCTCCCCCTCCGTGATCCACAAAAGCAAAAGGCATCCCTCCCGCCACAGTATAGCGGGAGGGATGCGTGCAATTTGTCGTCTTCAGCACAGGAGCGTATAGCCGCTGAGATAGCTGAGGGGGTTTACATAACTTCCTGCCTCAATGATGCGGAAGTCCAGATGGGGCCCCGTGGAGGTGCCCGCGTTGCCGGACTGGGCGATCTGCTGGCCCTGGGACACCACATCGCCCACCTTCACATCCACCCGGTTCAGGTGGCCGTAGATGGTGCTGTAGCCCTGGCCGTGGGAGATGGTGATCCAGCGGCCGAAGCCATAGCCGGTGTTGGTGGCCTGCACAAAGGTCACGGTGCCCGCCTTGGCGGCGTATACCGGCACATAGCTCACGCCGATGTCGATGCCGTTGTGCAGGGTGCTGGCCCCGGCGGTGGGACGGGGCCGGTAGCCGAACTTGGAGGTGATGTAGATGGGGTTGACCTTGATGGGCCAGATGTAGCCGCCGGAGCTGCCGCCGGTAACGCCTAAGGCGATGGCCTCCTTCTCCACCTGGGCCAGGGTCTTTTCCAGATCCCGCTCCTCAGCGGCGATCATGTCGTACTCCGCCTGGAGACCCTCCTGGGTCTTTTTATAGTCGTTATAGACCTTTGTGGTCTCCTCCATCTGCCCCGCCAGCACCTTCTGGGCGGCGTCCTTTTCATCCATCTGGTGCTTGAGCTGGTTTTCCTGCTCCTCCAGATCCGCCCGGATGCTCCGCAGATTCTCGATGACGGAGCTGTTGTAGTCCATGATCTCGTTGACAAAGTCGATGCGGGCCAGCAGATCCGCCATGCCGGTGGCCCGGAAGAGCACCGACCAGTAGGAGATGTCCCCGGCCTCCTCCTCCATGCGCACCTGCTTGTGGAACAGCTCCTCCTGGGACGCCTCGTTGGCCTTGTTCTCGGCGATGGCGTCCTCGGTGGTGGTGATCTGCTCATCGATGAGGTTGATCTCCCCCTGGAGGATGGCGTTGCGGTTCTGCATGGCGTTGAGCTGGCTTTTGGTGTTGGAGGTGTTCTTCTTGGCGTCCGCCAGCTTTTTGTTGGCCTCCTCCAGCTCCTTCTTCTTCTGGTCGATCTGCTGCTGGTACTGGCTGATGGTCTGCTGATAGGCGGCCTTCTTGTCGTCCTTCTCGTCGGCATAGGCCCGGGGGGACGGCCAGAGGGAGACGCTCATCAGAAGGGCGCCGCAGAAGGCCAGGGCTCTCATTTTTCTGCTTCTTTTCATTGTCATAGCTTACACCTTCAGGAAGCGGCGGATGGCCATCAAGCTGCCCAGCACGCCGATGATGAGGCCCGCCACGGCGAAAACGCCGGCCACGGGGCCCCAGATCTTGCCAAAGCTTACCACGCTGATGAGCCGCAGGGTATCGCTGCCGGCGATGCCCCGGGCCAATAGCGCATAGAGGCCCCACTGCAGGGCGAAGGCAATGACGGCGCCCAGGAGCCCCAGCAGCAGGCCCTCGAATACAAAGGGCCAGCGGATAAAGGCATTGGTGGCGCCCACCATCCGCTCAATGGCGATCTCGTCCCGCCGGTCAAAGGTGGTGAGCTTGATGGTGTTGGAGATGATGAACAGCGACACGATCAGCAAAATGCCGATGAGGGCCACGGAGATCACCGCCGCCACATTGCGCACCGTGGTAAAGCCGGCGGCGATCATCTCGTCCGCCCGGACCTTGACGATGCCGGGGACCTCCTCCAGGTCGTGCTTCACCGCCGGGAGCTTCTCGGGGTCGGCCAGCTTCACCATATAGCGGTGGCGAAAGACGCTGGCGTCCAGGGATTCATAGAGGTCGTCGGTGTCGTATTTCTCCACATACTCATCCCGGGCCTCCTGCCGGGAGATGAAGGTCACCTCGCCGGCGCCGTCTATCTTTTTAATGGTATCCTCCAGGGCCTGGGCCTGGGCCATGCTCAGGTCCTCGTCCACGAAGCCCACCACGGCGTTCTCCTTCTGGAGGGTCTCCAGGTTCATGGCGGCGTTGTAGGCAATGAGGGAAAAGGTGCCCATGATGAGCAGGCACGCCACGGTGCTGGTGACGGCGGCAAAGGACATGAAGCCGTGGGAGAGCATGTTTCTGGCGCCCTCCCGGAAGAAGTATCCGAAGTTGTGTTTCATGCCTGTCCTCCTCCGTAGCCGCCCATGCCGTCGCCTACCACCCGGCCCTCCTCCAGAAACACCACGCGCTTGCTGAAGAGGTTCACAAGGCCCTTTTCATGGGTCACCACGATCACCGTGGTGCCCAGGGCGTTGATGCGCTCCAAGAGCGTCATGATCTCCAGAGAGCGGGCGGGGTCTAAGTTGCCGGTGGGCTCGTCGGCCACGATGGTGCTGGGGTTATTCACCAGGGCCCGGGCAATGGCCACCCGCTGCTGCTCGCCGCCGGAGAGCTCGTCGGGATAGTGGTCCTCCTTGCCGGTGAGCCCCACCAGATCCATCACATAGGGGATCCGCTGGCGCACCTCCCGGGGGGAGGCGTCCACCGCCCGCATGGCCAGGGCCAGGTTCTCATACACGGTCTTGCTGCCGATGAGGCGGAAATCCTGAAATACCACGCCGATGGTCCGGCGCATGTAGGGCAGCTGCCTGTCGCTGATGCGGCTCATGGAAAAGCCGTTGATCTGCACCCGGCCCGCCGTGGGGACGATCTCCCCGGTGAGCATTTTGATGAGGGTGGACTTGCCGCTGCCGCTGGGGCCTACCAAAAAAACGAACTCGCCGTCGTCGATCCGGAAGCTGACGCCCCGGATGGCCTCGGTGCCGTTGTCGTATGTCTTTTTTGCGTCCTTCAGTTGAATCATTCTGTTTTCCCTCGATGTTCGGTTTTGCGTCCTCGGCCTGCGATGCGCAGCCGATCTGTCCTACATTATATCTTCTTTTTTTCCCGATGGCAACAAGAAATGATTTCTTTCTTTTGAAAATTCCGGGGCCCTTCTCCCCTCTCCCCGGCGGCGGACGCGGTATTTTTTTGACGGAGAAAGCCCGCCGGAGGTTCCCGGCAGGCGCAAAAAAGCGGGAGAGGGCTCTCCCGCTTTTTTAATCTTCTCTTGTCAGCAGCGCCACCGCTTCGACAGTTGTTTCCGTTTCCAGGGTTATGCCGGATTTTTCAAAAAACAGGATGATCGGAGGACATCCTCATTCCAAAAGCAGGACAACTTATTGGTAAATGTAGATTTCTTTACATCCGCATGATACAATTGAAAAAGTAAAAACAGGACAGGGCAAGCATCCATTACTTTTGACACAGAGAATACAAATCCGCACTGTACAATAAGGGCGAAAGGAGGAAAAGCATGATGGACAGTAAGATTTTGATTGTAGAAGATGAGGCCAAGCTGCGGGAGATCCTGTGTGACTATTTCAGCAGCAAGGGAGAGCTGCCTGTTGAAGCAAGCAACGGAATAGAGGCCCTTGCGCTGATTTATGAAAACGAATTTGATGCTGTCCTGCTTGACATTATGATGCCGGAGCTGGATGGGCTTTCCGTCTGCCGTGCTGTGCGCAGAGCAAACGATGTTCCTATCATTTTCCTCACAGCCCTTTCCGATGAGGAGGATAAGCTGCTGGGTTATGAACTCGGTGCAGATGATTATATCACGAAACCATTTACTATGTCCGTCCTGTACGCAAAAACCATGGCGCTTATTAGGCGCAATCAGCGGAATGTTCTTGCCGGAGATCGCATGGAGGCGGGCGGGATCACCCTGGAGCTTGCCGCCGGAAGAGTGTTTGCAGGCAAAAAGGAAGTCCTCCTGACGCCGAAAGAGTTTGCCATTCTGCGCTGCCTGATACAGAATAAAAACATGGTCATGAGCCGGGAACAGCTTTTGGTCAAATGCTGGGGCTACGATTATGAGGGTGAATCCCGGGCGGTGGACACCCACATCAAACGCCTGCGTGAGAAGCTGGGAGCGTATGCGGGCTGCATCAAGACGGTCATTAAGGCGGGCTACAGATTGGAGGGATGACGATGAAAAAGATTTCCAAGGGATACTATATCGCAGCCGCTCTTCTTGTCATTTGGGCGATGGTTGATTTATATCATTATTTCACAGTGGGTCCGAAAATGCTCCCGCGTTATCCTGACTCTCCCGGCGTTTGGCCTATCGTGCATGACAATATATTGCAAGGCATCGGGAAGGTGCTTCTTGCAGCTATGATCATCGCAATTGGATGGTGGAGGGCAAAAAAGAAAAATTCTATTCGGTCTATAACCGCCGTTTCTTTGCTGCTGATTATTTCTATCATGGGAACATGGCTCGTTTCCATGGTTACACTCACCGTTGTAACTGCGCAGGAAATCTATGATGGACTATATGAGAAAAGCCAATGCTATGCCGCTTCTGTCAGCCGATACGGATCGCTCTCAGAGTTTTATGATGACGACTTCTCCCGTTACGGATATCAGTATGAGCGGCCGGATTTTCTGGAATACTTGCTGTTAAACACGATTAGCAGGAATACATCCGCCTCGCATCCATCCGGCGGAAATTATGCTTCTTACGATCATTCCACCGGCAAAGAACGGCATAAGCTCATCCGCGATATCAGCTTCCCTATGGAAACTGCAGTCCTGTTTTACGATGCGGACGGCAATCTCCTCCACGGCAGCGAAAGTGACATTATGTACTTCAATTACTATACGCAGGAGGAGTGGGATGCAGGAATGGATACCACTTCCGGGCTGCACTATGGTTGGATCGACATCAGCGAGGGCAAGGACGATGGATATCCCAATGACCCTTATCTCCGTTTCCGCACCGCGTTTGCCGGTACCCATAGTCTCTATGATATTTTTACCATTCGTGTCACGGGATACTTTGAAGGGACAAAGCTGGTGCCTGTCGTGATGCACTATATCACTGAGGGTTTGCTCTATGAGGTCGTTGAAAGCAACAAGCAGTTTCAGACCGGACCGAGCAGCTATTCCTGGATCGCTTCCGATGTTGATAGAACAGGAAAGCTGGACTGGCAGCTCCAATTTGACCGCAGTGCGGAATACGAAGGGAAAGACCTTGTTACGGTGTATCTCGACCGCCCGGAAATGTGGGACTATGAGGGCAAATCCCTGGTGTATGATGAAAAGACATATGAAAGTCTGGCTGCCTTGACCAAAGCCATGGATCTGCCGCTGCAGGACAGCCAGGATTATTATGACAAGAGTGTATTTAAGCTCGACGAGCTACTGGTTTTTGGCAGATGGATCGGCGCAGATTTTACGGCTGACGAGCACGCCATTGATTTCTATCTGGTCAGCGCCATTCGGAGTAACCCCCTTGCATGCGCAAGCAGCGCATTACGAAGCATCTACATTGTAACCGGATCGCTTGCATTGGTATTGCTCCTTCTCATACGCAAGCTCATCAAAAAGCACTTGCTACAGCCTGTTGCAGATATTGCTGATGCGATGGAGGATGGTTGGAAGCGCATTTATCATTCCGAAAACGCCCCTTCTATGTGGTATGAGACCGAAAGGTTGATTGCAGGATTTACCTCTGAGCAGGATCGTCGGCGCATGAAGGATAATGAGATCACACGCTTGAGCACGGCTCTGGAATACGCAAAATCAGCCGAGGAAAACCGGCGGCAGATGACCTCCAACATTGCCCACGAATTGAAAACCCCGCTGGCGGTCATCCACAGCTATGCGGAAGGGTTGAAAGAACACATTGCAGAGGATAAGCGTGACAAATATATCAATGTCATTCTTTCGGAGGCAGAACGCACTGACAGCATGGTCTTAGAAATGCTTGACCTTTCCCGTCTGGAGGCCGGAAAGGTGAAATTGTCCCGTGATGATTTCTCGCTCATAGCCCTGACACGCTCTATCTTTGAAAAATTAGAAATGGCGGCCCAGGCGAAAGGGTTACAAATTGAGTTTTCCTTCCCAGAGGATTTTACGGTCACCGCCGATGAAGCCCGTATTGCACAGGTCATTGAAAACTTTGCTGCAAATGCCGTTAAATACACGCCCGCTGGCGGACATATCTTGGTGAAGATAGAAACCGGACGCTCCGGTACGACCTTCCGTATTGCAAATGACAGTACGCCGTTCTCGCAGGAAGCACTCCGCAAAGTGTGGGACAGCTTCTATCGAACAGATGAAGCCCGCAGCGGCGGCGGCACCGGCTTGGGACTTGCCATTGCAAAGAACATCGTGGAGCTGCATGGGGGCAAGGTTTCTGTGCGAAATACGAAAACGGGTGTGGAGTTCCAGTTTACAATTTAAGCCCTTGCTTAGAAACAACACGGCCCACCGATCATTTTGACCGGTGGGCTGTGCCATATCTATTCTCAATCCATCAACCGATGCTCCGATACGCCTTGCGCAAACCGTTCTAAATCACCGCCAAGCACAAGCTGTGCATATTCCAGCGGCTTATTGCAGATCAGCCAGTCCAATTCTGACCGTTCGTACATATTACGGGCAGCCTCATTCTCCACGGCGATGGTATCCATGGCAACCATACTGCCATCTAAGAATTTCATTTCCACACAGGCGGTATCCCTATCTTCCAAAGAGAACTCAACCCGAATCTTTTTTCGGGTCGAGCTCGTCCTTGGAAAGCAGCGCCACCGTCTCCACATGGGCGGTGCGGGGGAACATGTCCACCGGGCAGGCCCGGCGGAGGGTATATCCCAGTTGGGCGAAGCGCTTGACATCCCGGCCCAGGGTACCCGGGTCGCAGGACACATAGACCACCCGCCGGGGGGCCATGCCCGCCACGGCCTCGATGACCTCCGGGGTAAGCCCCTTCCGGGGCGGATCCACGGTGATGACATCCGGCCGCAGGCCCTGCCTGGCCAGCTCCGCCGCCACCGCCGAGGCGTCGCCGCAGAAGAATTCCGCATTGCGCACGCCGTTGCGCGCCGCGGCGGCCCGGGCGTTCTCGATGGCCTGGGGCACGATCTCGCAGCCGATGACCCGCCCTGCCCGGGCCGAGAGCACCTGGGTGATGGTGCCGGCGCCGCAGTAGAGATCCAGCACCGTCTCGGTGCCGCTGAGGTCTGCATACCGGAGGGCCGTTTCATAGAGCACCTCCGCCTGGTCCCGGTTCACCTGGTAAAAGCTGGGCACCGAGAGGGCAAAGTCCAGGCCGCAGAGGGTGTCATGCACCTCCGCTTGCCCCCAGAGGGTGCGGCAGCGCTCGCCCAGAATGGCGCTGCCGGGGCGGGTATTCTCGTTGAGGACGAGCCCCGTCATCCGCGGCAGCTTTTCGCGGAAGATGGCCGTCAGGCGTTCTTCCTGCGGGAGCTTGGCGCCGTTGACCACCAGGCACACCAAGCTCTCGCCCCGCCGGTTGGTGCGGACATAGAGGTGCCGCAGAAGCCCGCTGCCGGCGGCCTCGTCATAGCAGGGCACTTCACAGGCGGCGATATACGCCCGGAGGGCCTCCGCCGCCGCGTCCGCCTCCTCTTTTTGCAGAAGGCAGCGCTCCACCGGGATGACCCGGTGGCTGCGGGCCTTATAAAAGCCCACGGTCCCCTCCGCCCCGATGGGGTACTGGCTCTTGTTGCGGTAGCGATCCACCGCCGGGGCGGGAACGATGGGCTCCAGCTCCCCGGCGCTGCCTCCCAGGCGCACCAGGGCGTCCCGAACCCGGCTCTCCTTGGCGCAGAGCTCCTCTTCATAGTCCATGTGGCGGAAGTCGCAGCCGCCGCAGCGGCCAAAATAGGGGCAGTCCGGCTCCCGGCGATGGGGGCTTTGGCCGTGGATCGCCGTCACCTTGCCGAAGGCGGCGTTCTTCAGCACCTTCAGCAGCAGGATGTCGCAGTCCTCGCCCCGGAGGGCCCGGTGGACGAACACCACCTGTCCCTCCACCCGGGCGATGCCCAGGCCCTCGGCGGAATAGCCCTCGATGACGGCGCGGACGGTGTCATTTTTCTTCAGCATCTGTCAAAAATCAAACTTCTCCAAAATCTTACGGATGGCATCGGCAAAGGCGGCCAGGGACTTGTTGTCCCGGCCCTGGCTGCGGCGGATGAGGGCCATGAGACTGTCGCCCATCTGCAGCAGGCGCTGGTAGGCCACGCTGCTCTTGCCGCCCACAAACACGCTCTTGCGGCGCTCGGGCAGATAGCCCGCGGCGGTGCAGGTGTTGGCGATGAGGTCATACTCCTCGGTGTACTGAGGGGCGTGGGCCCGGAGGCCCATGGCCTCCAGCTCCTTTGCAAAGCGGGGGGCCACATCCCGGTCGCCATGGACCACGAAGACCTGCTGCGGCGCTTCGGCCTTATAGTTCTCGATCCAGCGGATGAGGTGGTCATGGTCGGCATGGGAGGAGAGGCCCTGGAAGTTCACGATCTTGGCGCGCACGGCCACCGCCTCGCCGAAGAGTTTCACGCTCTCGGCGCCCTCCAGCAGGGTGCGCCCCAGCGTACCGGGCGACTGGAAGCCCACAAACACCACCGCGCAGTTGGGCCGCCAGAGGTTGTGCTTGAGATGGTGGCGGATGCGGCCTGCATCGCACATGCCCGAGGCGGAGATGATGACCTTGGGGGTGGCGTCAAGGTTCAGCATCTTGGACTCGTCGGTGGTCTCGGTCATGCGCAGGCCCGGGAAATTGAACATGTGGGTGCCGTCCTTCACGATGGCCAGGGCCTCATCGTCCAGATACCCGTGGAGGTTGCCGCAGAAGATGGTGGTGGCCGCCTTGGCCAGGGGGCTGTCCACATACACCGGGAAGTCGGGCACGGAGGTCACCAGGCCCTCCTCCTTGATCTCCCGGATGAAGTACAAAAGCTCCTGGGTGCGGCCCACGGCGAAGCTGGGGATCACCACATTGCCGCCCCGGCCCAGGGTCTCGTCAATGAGCCGGGCTAAGTCCTCGGTATAGCTGTGCATGGGGGCGTGGTTGCGGTCGCCGTAGGTGGACTCCATCACCACATAGTCCGCCGGCGGGTCAAAATACTGGGGATCCCGGATGATGGGCTGGTCGTTGTTGCCGATGTCGCCGGAGAAGACGATGGTGCGCGTCTGGCCGTTCTCCGTGAGCTCCAGGCGGATGCTGGCGCTGCCCAGCAGGTGGCCGGCGTCAATGAACCGGGCCGTTACCCCCTCGCAGACCGCCACTTCTTCTCCGTACTCCACGCGATGGAGAAATTCCTGCACCCGCATGGCGTCCTCCGTGGTATAGAGGGGCTCCACCAGGGGCCGGCCGGCCCGCTCGTTCTTCCGGTTATGGTACTCTGCGTCCGCCTCCTGGATGTGGGCGGAGTCCGCCAGCATCACATTCAGAAGATCCGCCGTGAGGCGGGTGGTGATGATCTGCCCGGAGAAGCCCTGGCGGATCAGCAGGGGGATGCGGCCGGAGTGGTCGATGTGGGCGTGGGTCACCAGCACCGCGTCGATGCTGTTGGGGGCAAAGGGCAGCGAGGCGTTGTCCACCTCGTCCTGGCCCTGCTGGAGGCCGCAGTCGATGAGGATGTTCCTGCCGTTCACCGTCAGGCAATGGCAGCTGCCGGTGACGCACTGATCCGCACCGTAAAATGAAAGCTTCATGCCGAAATTCTCCTTTCGTCCGCTGTGGGAAAGTTTCTTCGCCAGTATTGTACCACCTTCCCGCCCGGCTATCAAGAAGCAGGTGCAGAGAGTTTGTAGTTTATTTACAAGTTTCCCCTTTCCAGCGGCCTTCTTGTGTGCTATACTGTATGGGTATTAGTATGCGCAGGCTGCGCATTGCACCGAAATTCTATCCGCAGAAAGGATCATCAGATACATGGGACTCTTTACAAAAATTTTCGGCACCTACTCCAGCCGTGAGCTGAAGTCCATCTACCCCATCGTGGATAAGATCACCGCCTTAGAGGAGGACTATCGGGCCCTCTCCGACGCGGAATTGCAGCACAAGACCGCGGAGTTCAAGGAGCGCCTGGCCCAGGGCGAGACCCTGGATGACCTGCTGCCCGAGGCCTTTGCCACCGTGCGGGAGGCCTGCGACCGGGTGCTGGGCATGCGCCCCTACCCGGTGCAGCTGGTAGGCGGCATCGTGCTGCACCAGGGCCGCATCGCCGAGATGAAGACCGGCGAGGGCAAGACCCTGGTGGCCACCCTGCCGGCCTACCTCAACGCCCTCACCGGCAAGGGCGTACACATCGTGACGGTGAACGACTACCTGGCCAAGCGCGACAGCGAGTGGATGGGCAAGGTCCACCGCTTCCTGGGCCTCAGCGTGGGCCTCATCATCCACGACCTCACCAAGGAGGAGCGCCAGAAGGCCTACGCCGCCGACATCACCTACGGCACCAACAATGAGATGGGCTTTGATTACCTCCGGGACAACATGGCCATCTACGCCACCGAGCAGGTCCAGCGGGGCCATAACTTCGCCATCGTGGACGAGGTGGACTCCATCCTCATCGATGAGGCCCGAACGCCTCTCATTATCAGCGGCATGGGGGAGAAGTCCACCCAGCTCTACGACATGGCCGAGAGCTTTGCCTCCCGGCTGAAGAAATTCGTGGTGGCCGAGTCCGATGAAAAGGAGGAGGAGGATCCCACCCTGGACGCGGACTATGTGGTGGATGAAAAGGCCAAGTCCGTGACGCTCACCGCCCGGGGCATCCGCAAGGCGGAGGAGTTCTTCGGCCTGGAGAATCTGGGCGACCCAGAGAACGCCACCCTCTCCCACCACATCAACCAGGCCATCCGTGCCCACGGCATCATGAAGCGGGATGTGGACTATGTGGTGAAGGACGGCGAGGTCATCATCGTGGACGAATATACCGGCCGTCTGATGTTCGGCCGCCGGTATTCCGACGGTCTCCACCAGGCCATCGAGGCCAAGGAGCACCTGACGGTGCAGCGGGAGAGCCGCACCCTGGCCACCATCACCTTCCAGAACTATTTCCGGCTCTATCAGAAGCTCTCCGGCATGACGGGCACCGCCCTCACCGAGGAGGAGGAGTTCTCCACCATCTACGCCCTGGACATTGTGGAGATCCCCACCAACAAGCCCATCGCCCGCATCGACAACGAGGACGCCGTGTATAAGACCGTCAACGGCAAGTACCGGGCGGTCATCGAGCAGATCAAGGAATGCCATGCCAAGGGCCAGCCGGTGCTGGTGGGCACCGTGTCCATCGAGAAAAACGAGCTCTTAGGCAAGATGCTCCAGCGCCAGGGCATCCCCTTCAACCTCCTCAACGCCAAGAACCACGAAAAGGAGGCCGAGATCGTGGCCCAGGCCGGTAAGCTGGGGGCCGTGACCATCGCCACCAACATGGCCGGCCGCGGCACGGACATCATGCTGGGGGGCAACGCCGAATATCTGGCCAAAAACGACCTGCGCAAGGCGGGCCTTTCCGATGAGCTCATCGCCGAGGCCACCGGCTATGCCGACACCACCGACGCCGCCATTCTGGACGCCCGGAAGCTCTTTGCCGACCGGCTGGCCCAGCACAAGGCACAGATCGCCGGCGAGGCGGAGAAGGTGCGGGCGGCAGGCGGCCTTTTCATCATCGGCACCGAGCGGCACGACTCCCGCCGCATCGATAACCAGCTCCGGGGCCGTGCCGGCCGCCAGGGAGACCCCGGCGAGACCCGCTTTTACATCTCCCTGGAGGATGACCTCATGCGCCTGTTCGGCGGCGAGCGCATCACCGCCATGATGGACCGGCTAAATGTGGATGAGGACACCCCCATCGAGAACGCCATGCTCTCGAAGTCCATCCAGCAGGCCCAGACCACCGTGGAAAGCCGCCACTTCCAGGCCCGTAAGGCCACCCTGGAATACGACGATGTCATGAACAAGCAGCGGGAGATCATCTACGGCCAGCGCACCCAGGTGCTGGAGGGCATGGATGTAAAGGATGTCATCATGCACATGATGTCCTCCGCCATCGGCGACATTGTCCACGCCCAGTTCCTGGGGGCCGAGCACATCTCCTTTGCCGAGAGCCGGGAGCTGCTGCGCTCGGTGGAGGGGCTCTACTTCCCCAAGTACGCCGTGAAGCTGGAGGAGGCGGAGGTGCCCGCCCTCACGGAGGAGGACTTCACCGACCGCTTCGTGGAGGCCGCCACCGCCTACTACAACCAGAAGGAGACCGAGTTCACCGCGCCCCTCATGCGCGAGCTGGAGCGGGTGATCCTGCTGCGGGTGGTGGATGAGTACTGGATGGAGCACATCGACGCCATGGAGGAGCTCAAGCAGGGCATCCGCCTGCGGGCCTACGCCCAGACCGATCCCATCATCGCCTACAAGAAGGAATCCCTGGAGATGTTCGACGATATGATCTCCGCCATCCGCACCGAGACCGTCCGGCGGCTTTACGGCGTGCGCCTGAAGCAGAATGAGGAGGTCAAGCGCCAGCGGGTGGCCAGCGGCATGACCGAGAATGTGGGCGGCGACGGCACCGTGAAAAAGCAGCCCAAGAAGGTCACCAAGATCGGCCGCAATGACCTGTGTCCCTGCGGCAGCGGCCTGAAATGGAAAAAGTGCACCTGCAAGGAGTATCATTCATAACGCTTCCGCTCCCCACAAAACTGACTGCCTACGGTCAAACGACGGCAGCCAAAGCAGAGCTTTGGGCCGTCATTATGCCTGCGGCAGCGGCCTGAAATGGAAAAAGTGCACCTGCAAGGAGTACCACTCCTGAGCCCCGCTTTTAGGAAATAAACCCCCAAGGGGAGGACGGGCCCGTCCTCCCCTTACGCGACCCGCCGGAGGTACTATGGCATTTGAAACCGTTAAAAAAAATGGACTGACCCTGCTGCGCTCCACTCTGCTGGAGGACAGCGCCGTGGCCCACGGCTTTTCCACCCGGCCGGGGGGCGTATCCCCTGCGCCCTGGGACTCCCTGAACCTGGACGACCGCCGGGAGGGGGAGAAGGAAAATGTCCGGGAGAACTTTCGGCGGCTGTGCGCCGCTCTGGATACGGATGTGCAGAAGGTGGTCCACAGCCGCCAGGTCCACCGGGACGACATCCGCCCCATTACGGCGGCGGACTGGGGCAAGGGCCTCTGGCGGCCCCGGGACTATGAGAGCGCCGACGGGCTCATTACCGATGTCCCCGGCACGGTGCTGACGGTGTTCTCCGCCGACTGCAATGTGATCCTGCTCCATGACCCCCGCCGCCGGGCCATCGGGGCTGTGCACGCCGGCTGGCGGGGCACCGCCCTGGGCATCGTGTACCGGGCCGTGGCGGAAATGCAGCGGGCCTACGGCACCGACCCCGGGGATGTGCGCGCCGCCATCGGCCCCGCCATCGGGCCCTGCTGCTTTGAATCGGATGACGATGTGCCCCTGGCCCTGCGCCGCACCCTGGGGCAGGAGGCCGAGCCCTACATGACCTGGAACGGCCGCAAGTGGCACATTGACCTGAAGGCCGTCAACGCCCTTTGGCTCCGGAAGGCCGGGGTGGTGCAGACAGACATCTGCGGCCTTTGCACCTACTGCCAACCGGCGCTCTTTTGGAGCCACCGCCGCACGGGACTTGCCCGGGGCGAGCAGGGGGCGCTCATCGCCCTCAGGGAGGAGGAAGCATGAAACGGTTTTTCTGCGCGCTGCTCTGCGCCGTGCTGCTCTGCGGGCTTACCGCCTGCGCCGACTGGGACGAACAGGAGCAGTTCGACACCCTGGCCCAGTACTACCGGGCCGAGAGCAAGGAGCCGGACACGGCCCTTACGGACTTTGTGCTGCCCTACTCCGCCGGGGAGACCTTGGATCCCGTCACCTGTGCCGACGGCTATCAGCTCACTCTGACCCGGCTTTTATACCAGGGCCTTTATGCGCTGGACGCCCAGTGGGCGCCCCAGCCGGTGCTGGCGGCCGGCTGCAGCTATGACTCCCAGAGCCGCACCTACACCGTCACCCTGCGCAGCGACGCCGTTTTTTCCGACGGCACGCCCCTCACCGCCGCCGATGCGGCGGCCACTCTGGAGCGGGCCCGGCTCTCGGCCCGCTATGCCGCCCGGCTTTCCCATGTGCGGGCCGTGGCGGCCTCCGGCACCGACCTGCGCATTGAGCTGGACCGGGACGACCGGCAGCTCCCCGCCCTGCTCGATATCCCCATCGTGAAGTCCGGCACCGAGTCCCAACTGGTCCCGGTGGGCACGGGGCCCTATGTCCTCACCGAGGACGACCGGGGGAACTGCCTGGTGCCCAGCCAGTACTATCCCCGGCAGGAGGCCCTGCCCTTCACCCGGATCTCCCTTTTGTCCTTCAAGAGCCCGGAGTCGGCGGCCTACGCCTTCTCCGCCCGGGATATCCAGCTTCTCTTCTCCGACCTCACCGCCACCGACGCCACCGCCCTCACCGGCAGCGGCGAGACCGTTGACGCCCCCACCTCCACCCTGCACTTCATCGGCTTCAACCTCCGCAGCACCCTGCTGGCCGATGTCCGGGTGCGCCGGGCTCTGTCCTACTGCCTGGATCGGGACGCCCTCATTGATGCCTACCTGCTGGGCCATGCCCGGGCGGCCCAGTTCCCACTCTCCCCCCAGAGCGTCCTCTACCCCGACGACCTGGAGGACGCCGCCTCCCCGGAGGACTTTGCCGCCGCCATGGAGGAGGCGGGGCTGTGCAGCGATACCCCCCGGCGCCTGACCCTGCTGGTCAACCGGGAAAACAGCTTCAAGACCGCCATGGCCCAGGCCGCAGCGGAGCGCATGAGCGCCTATGATCTGCAGGTAACGGTGTCGGCCCTGCCCTGGGAGGAGTATCTCTACGCCCTGGAGAACGGCAGCTTCGACCTCTACTACGGTGAGCTCACCCTCACCGCCGACTGGAACGCCTCCTCCCTCATCGGCACCGGCGGCGCCCTCAACTACGGCGGCTTCTCCGACCCGGAGCTCGACGCCCTGCTGCAGGCCGCCCAGGCCGCCCCCGAGAGCGGCCGGGAGAGCGCCCTGCGGAACCTCTGCCTGCGCTTCCACAAGGAGCTGCCCCTTCTGCCCCTGTGCTTTACCAACCGCTCGCTGCTGCTCTCCGCCGGGGCGGTGGAGGGGGTGAGCCCCACCGCCGCCAACGCCTTCTACGGCTTGGAAAACTGGACGGTGCACATCCGGGAGGTGACCCGGAGCGCCAAATGACCGCAAAAAAACAGCGGGCCTTCACAGGTCCGCTGTTTTTTTGTGTCCTGCTCTCACTCCTGCGCGCCGGTGATGTCCGTGCGGCCGGAGGAGGCGGGGTCGAGATTGTATTCGCCGGGGTTGTTGAGATTTTCGTAATACACATGGCTCAAAAGGCAGTGTAGGTCATAGGAGAGCTTCGTCCGCGGCTCCAGGGGGACATTGTCCTCCCCGGCGGGGTCGTACATGATTTCAGACAACATGCCTTGCAGATCCTCGCGGCTTTCGATGTCCGCCAGGGTCAGCGGGCCACCCTTCTCAATGGTGCACTGCAGGTTTTCATCCACCAGAATCTCCGTGTCCGGCTGCATGTACCAGGGGGCATAGCCGTGGGAGATCCACTCCTCATAATAATCCGCGGAGAAAACCGCAGAGAGGTCGGTATCCGCCCCCTGGCCCTGCCCCGCGGGAGCGGGCGGCTCCTTCTCGGCGGGGTCCGTCAAAAGGCACACCGCCGCTATGATGCAGGCCGCCACGGCAATAAGCACGATCCAAAACGCCGGCTTTTTATAATGTAACACTTGCTTCACCCTTTCCTTTACGCCCACCTCGCCGAAGGCCAGCGGGCAGACGCTGACAAATCGTTTGTTGACGGCGCAGGCCAGAAGCGCCCGGGAATAGTCGCTGCGGCCCCGGGCGTCCATATCCCGCACCACCGCCTGGTCGCAGGCGGTTTCAATGTCCCGGCAAAAGAGCCCGTACCCCAGCCAGATGAGGGGGTTGAACCAGTGGAGGGCCAGCAGCAAAAAGCCCAGGGGCTTCCACACATGGTCCCACCGCCGAAGGTGCATCCGCTCATGGGCCAGCACGCAGGCCCGGGTCTCCGGCTCCATGCCGGAGGGCAGGTAGATGCGGGGCCGCAGCACCCCCAGAATGAAGGGGTCCCGGATATCGTCGCACAGCCAGACGCCCTCCGCCTCCACCGAGGCCCGAACCTCCCTCCGCAGGAGGAGATAGCTCACCAGGGCGAAGCCCGCCATCGCCGCCGCCACGCACAGCCACAGGGCAAAAAGCGGCGGCAGGTAGTGGGTATCGTGGGCCGCCCCGCTCACGGCGGACGAGGGGGTCACGATGTCCACCACCGGCTTAACGCCCGCCCCGGTGAACCGGAAGGTCTCCCCGCCGCCGGCGGCCCCTTGGGCCAGGAGGTTGAAGGCGGAGAGAGGGCTTTGGATGTGCAGCGGCAGCGCCAGGCGCACCGCCGCCACCCCCCACAGGGCGCAGAAATACTTTCGCGGCGCCCGGCGCAGGAAAAGCCGCAGCACCAGGATCACCGCCACGATGATCCCTGCCGCCAAGCTCCGGTTAAGAAGGCCCACGAAGAGGTCATAGGCCCCCAGGGCCTCAAATCGGTCATAGATCCCCTGCATCCTCAGCCCTCCTCCCGGCACGCATCGATCATGCGGCGAATTTCATCCGCCTCCCCCGGGGAGAGCTTCTTCCCGGCGGTAAAGGCGGCGATGAAGGCCGGCAGCGAGCCGCCGAAGGTCTCCGCCACGAATTTTTCGCTCCGGCGGGCGTTGAAGTCCTCCCGGCTCACCACCGCCGTCACCGTGCCGCCCTCATTGCGGAAAAGCCCCTTTTCGCAGAGCTTGCGCAGCACGGTGTAGGTGGTGGGCTTCTTCCAGCCGAAGGCCGCCTGGCCCAGCTTCACCAGCTCCCCGGAGGAAACGGGGGCGTTGTCCCAGATGAGGTCGGCAAACATCGCCTGCACCTCGCCGAGTTCGATATCCATAGGTCGTCCTCCTTTGTGGTTTATTCCGGATAAACTACGGTTTGAGTTTATCTTGGATAAACCGATTTGTCAAGAGGAAAATTTGAAAATAACAAAAAAAGAGCGGGGCCTCCCGGGAGGTCCCGCTCCTCTACCCTCTTGGTCAGGTCACGGCCGGCGCCCTGCTGACGCCGTTGAAGTAGAATACGCCCAGGCCATCGTCGAAAAGGCCCACGATGTCGCTGCGCAGGATATAGGAGGTGGTGCCCATGTAAAGGGGCATGGCGTAGCCGCTCTCCACCAGCAGGCGCTCGGCGTCCTCCAGGTAGGCGTCATGTGCCTCCACATTGGTGGACTTGGCCGCCACGGACAAAAGCAGCTCATAGGCGCTGGAGTAGTACTGCCCATAGTTCCGGGGGTCGTTGCTCTCCCAGGCCCGCAGCAGGCTGTCGGCCTCGTTGCGGTCGGTGGTAAGGGTCACCAGGGCCATGGTGAACTCGCCCTGGGCCAGCACCTGGGGCAGCTGCCCGGCGGCGGCCGGCTGCAGCGTCACATCGATGTTCAGCTCCTCCTTCCACTGCT
This sequence comes from uncultured Oscillospiraceae bacterium, assembly GCA_934591705.1. Taxonomy (GTDB): domain Bacteria; phylum Bacillota; class Clostridia; order Oscillospirales; family Oscillospiraceae; genus Vescimonas. Next base: position 24,547 of record CAKTPM010000014.1, on the reverse strand, counting down.
TCTGCAGCCGGGCGGCGGTCCTGGTGCCCACGGAGGTGCTCTCATAGACCAGGGTGATCTTGCCCAGCAGCCAGGCGGCGGTGATGCCGCCCTGCCGCAGCAGCTCCCGGGCCGCCGCCACATTGGCCTCCCGGTTCTCGGGGTTGTTGTCCACCACGGCGCCGTTGGTCTGGCGGAAGTGGGTGCCGGCCAGGGTGTGGATGCCCTCGGGCACGATGCCCTCCGCCGCCACATAGTTGGGGCCCAGCTCATCGGCCAGGGCGTTGCGGTCGATGACCATGCTCATAGCCCGGCGCACGGATTCCTGGGCCACCATGCCGGCCATCTGGTTCACGATCACCACGCCCACAGAGGGGAGGGTCACCATCGTGGAGCCCTCGGCAAAGTCCACGCCGGAGGCAAAGTCCACCTTTCCCTCGTTATAGAGGGCCAGGGCCTCGGCCTCGGTGGCGGTGAAGGTCAGCTCCAGCTGCTCGGGGCCCAGGCGCTTTGTGTCGTAGTAGTTCTCCACCTCCACCAGGATCATCGTCCCGTCGCTCCACTGCCGCAGGCCGTAGGCCCCGTCGGTCAGCAGGGTGCTTTTGGACATAGACCAGTTCTCCTTCTCCACGGCGCTTCTGCGCACGGGCATGGTATACACGGAGGTGCACACCGCGTTGAGGAAGTAGGGATCCGGCTCGCTGAGCACCACCACCAGCTTGCCGTCCTCATCCGCCCAGACCTGCAGCGCCTCGGGATCGCCTGCCAGCGTCTCGGCATAGCCCTTCACGGTATTGAGGATGGAGGCGTTGGGGGAGCCCAGCTCCGGGTCCAAAAGCCGCTGCCAGGCGAACACGAAGTCCTCCGCCTTTACCGCGGCGCCGTCGGACCAGCGGACATCGTCCCGCAGGGTGAAAACATAGGTCTGGGTGCCGTCCTCATTGTCGGTGCAGGTATAGCTCCTGGCCACGCCGGACACGGCGCTGTCGCCGGAGAGCTTCATGAGGTTTTCAAAGAGGTGGGCCACGGCGGTCTTCTCCGCCGCGGAGGTGACCATGGCCGGATCCAGGGTGGCGGGCACACCGCTGATGGCCGCCCGGAAGGTATAGCTCTCTCCCTCTTCCCGGCGGCTGCAGCCGAAGAGGGCTCCGCACAGGCAGAGGGCCAGGATCAGGGCGATATATCGTTTCATCGGTTTCATGCTGCTGTCTCCTTATCGTTGGCTTCGCCGCCGCCGGCACAGGTGCCGAAGGGGCGGTATATTCCGGCGGGGATGGGGCCCCCGCCCTATCTGCACATTGCATTTCATCCTTCAGTATACCCCAATTTGTCCCGCTTGTAAAGCAAAGCATGCTCACAGCACCAGCTCCATCTGCTCCAGCTGCTGGGTCAGCGCCGCCGGCGGCACGGCGGTATAGATGCGGGTGGTGTCCAGGGAGGCATGGCCCAGCAGGTCCGCCAGCCCCATGGGGTCGCGGCTGACCCGATAGTAGGTCACGGCGAAAAGATGCCGCAGGGCATGGGGATGCCCCTTCTCCGGGGGGATGCCCGCCCGGGCGCAGAGCCGGTGCATCTGCCGCCAGATGCGTGTGCGGTCCAGGGGCTGCCCCGAGCGGCTGAGGATCACCGGCCCCCGGAGGATGCCCGCGCCGGCGGCATAGTCCGATATCCGGCGGCACAGGGCCCGGGGCAGCAGCACCGTGCGGGTCTTGCCCTTGTTGCGGACGGTGGCCATGCCCCGCCGGGCCGCCTCCGGGGTGATGAAGGGCAGCTCGCTGACCCGGATGCCCGTGGCGCACAGGATCTCCATGCACAGGGCCAGCTTCTCGTCCCCCTCCTGCCGGGCCAGGGCCACCAGCCGGACATAGTCCCCGTAGCTGAGGATCCGGTCCTCCGGCAGGTAGAACTGCCGCTGTATCCGCAGGCGCCTGAGGCACAGCTCCGGGGCCCCCAGATACCGCAGAAACAGATTCACGGTGCCGAGCTTCCCGTTGGCCGTAGAGGCGGCGTAGGTGCGTAAAAGCCACGCCTTATACGCCAGCACCCCCTCCTTCGTCAGGGGCCGGCCCGCCATAAAGGCCGCGAACTGCTCCACCGCGGAGAGGTAGAGCTTCACGGTGCTCTCCTCCCTCTCCGCCTCTCTGAGATGCTCCGCAAAGCCCAGCTTGTCAGCTTCCGTAATGGTCACTTTTGATCTCCTCCTTTGAAATAGTCAGCCACTATCATAGCACCGCCTGACAAGCCGCAGGTGCCCCCGCCGCCCGCCTGCGGCGGGGCGCTGCGGTGGGGCGCCTGCGGCGGCCCTCCGGCCTCCGGCGGAGAAAATTTACTGAAAGGGCCGGGATTTCTCTACAATTCTTGTTGAAATTTCAAAAGGATTATTGTATAATGCAGGGGAACATGTGCCGAAGGGCCTTGTATTTTTGTGAATTCCGGGTACGCCCGCTATTCAGACACGCGGTAAAATTCTTTACTTTTCGCCGCGGGTCACACATTAAAAGGAGGAAAATAGAATGAAAAAGTTCCTTGCACTGGCTCTTGCTCTGATCATGGCTCTGTCCCTGGTCGCCTGCGGCAAGACCGAGACTCCCCCCGCCGGCGGCAATGACGCCGAGACCACCAAGGTCAAGGTCGGCTTCATCACCCTGCACGACGAAAACTCCACCTACGACCTCAACTTCATCAATGCCGCCAAGGACGCCATTGCCCAGCTGGGTCTGACCGAGGACGACTACATCCTCAAGACCAATGTGCCCGAGGGCCAGGAGTGCTACGAGGCCGCCATGGACATGGTCGACAAGGGCTGCAACATCATCTTCGCCGACAGCTTCGGCCATGAGCCCTACATGATCGACGCCGCCAAGGAGTGCCCCAATGTCCAGTTCTGCCACTCCACCGGCACCCGCGCTCACACCGAGGGTCTTGCCAACTATCACAACGCCTTCGCCTCCATCTATGAGGGCCGTTATCTGGCCGGTATCGCTGCCGGTCTGAAGCTCAACGAGATGATCGAGAAGGGCACCGAGATCAAGGGCGTGAAGGTCACCGCCGACAACGCCAAGATCGGCTATGTGGGCGCTTTCACCTACGCCGAAGTGGTCTCCGGCTACACCTCCTTCTTCCTGGGCGCCCGCTCCGTCTGCCCCACCGTCACCATGGATGTGACCTTCACCGGCAGCTGGTACGATGAGGCCCTGGAGAAGGAAGGCGCTCAGCTGCTGATCGACAAGGGCTGCAACCTCATCAGCCAGCACGCTGACTCCCTGGGTGCTCCCACCGCCTGCCAGAACGCCGGTGTTCCCAATGTTTCCTACAACGGCTCCACCGAGGCCGCCGGCCCCGACACCTACATCATCTCCTCCCGTATCGACTGGGCTCCCTACTATGTGTTCGCCATCAAGTCCGTGATGGACGGCACCGAGATCCCCGCTGACTGGACCGGCACCCTGGCCACCGGCTCCGTGGTTCTCACCGATGTCAACACCAAGGTCGCCGCTGAGGGCACCGCCGAGGCCATCGAGGCCGCCAAGGCCAAGCTGGAGTCCGGCGAGCTCCATGTCTTCGACTGCTCCACCTTCACCACCAAGGCCGATGAGAAGATGAACGAGTTCAAGGTCGACTACCTGAAGGTCGATGCCGATGGCCACATCACCTCCTACCTGGCCGATGTGAACACCGACGAGGCCTATACCGGCGATACCGAGGTCATCAAGGATGGCTACTTCGCCGAGTCCGAGTCCCGTTCCGCTCCTTACTTCGATCTGCAGATCGACGGCATCAACCTGCTGAACACCAAGATGTGATCACCGGCTGGCCCCTTTAGGAGCAGCTACACCAACTGAAAAGAGCGGGCTGCTTCGGCAGCCCGCTCTTTCTTCTCCCGCCCGGCAGGGCCGCAAAAGCGGCCCTGCCTTTTCTTTTTCCATCCTCTGCCGCCGGGGCTGTTAGGGCTCCGGCGGGCCCCTCTTTCCCCCGTTTCCGGCAGCTTTCGCCGATTTACACAAAGGGAACAAGGGTTTCTTGTGTAACCTAACATTTTTTGTGTGTACCTAACAAATTTTTTGCATTTTTGGATTTACATCGGCTCACATGTATGTTAAAATAATCTACATAGATTTTACCCCGTATCGGAACTTACCCCCGGCGGACCGCGGAGGCAGCCATGGCCGCCGAAAGAAAGGATGACAGCCTTGGAAAAAAAATGCGCAATCAAAATGGAGAATATCACCAAGAGATTCGGCAGCAAGGTCATCGCCAACAAAGATGTGAACCTTGAGCTGTACGAAGGTGAGATCCTGTCCCTGCTGGGCGAAAACGGCAGCGGCAAGACCACCCTGATGAATATGCTCTCCGGCATCTATTTCCCCGACGAGGGGCAGATCTACATCCATGGAGAGCCGGTGACCATCGCCTCCCCCAAGGACGCCTTCGACCTGGGCATCGGCATGATCCACCAGCACTTCAAGCTGGTGGACCTCTTTACCGCCACGGAGAACATCATCCTGGGCCTGGAGGGCAAGCTGGACATCAACAAGGCCCGGCAGAGGGTCAAGGATATCTGCGAAAAGTACGGCTTCGACATCGACCCCGACATGAAGATCTACGATATGTCTGTGTCCCAGAAGCAGACCGTGGAGATCGTCAAGGTCCTCTATCGCGGCGCTGACATCCTGATTTTGGATGAGCCCACCGCGGTGCTGACCCCCCAGGAGACCGATAAGCTCTTCGCCGTCATGCGCAACATGAAGGCAGACGGCAAGTCCCTGATCATCATCACCCACAAGCTCCACGAGGTGCTGGAGGTCTCCGACCGGGTGGCGGTGCTGCGCAAGGGCGAGTACATCGGCGATGTGCTCACCAAGGACGCCAACCAGCAGTCCCTGACGGACATGATGGTGGGCCGCAGCGTGTCGCTGAATATCGACCGGCCCGAGCCGGTGAATGTGCAGCCCCGACTGAAGGTGGAGGGCCTCACCGTATTCGATGAGCTGGGCGTCAAGCGCCTGGACAATGTGTCCTTCACCATCAACAGCGGCGAGGTCCTGGGCGTGGCCGGCATCGCCGGCTCCGGCCAGCGGGAGCTCCTGGAGTCCATCGCGGGTCTTTACCCCGTGGCCTCCGGCACCGTGACCTATATCGACCCCGAAAGCGGTGAGGAGAAAAACCTCGTGGGCATGGATCCCATGGACATCCGCAGAAACGGCGTGGCCATGAGCTTTGTCCCCGAGGACCGTCTGGGCATGGGCCTGGTGGGCTCCATGGGCATGACGGGCAACATGATGCTCCGCTCCTGGCGCAAGGGCAAGGGGCTTTTCCTGGACCGCAAGGATCCCGAGGCCCTGGCCCAGCGCATCTGGCAGGAGCTGGAGGTGGTGACCCCCAGCACCTCCTTCCCCGTGCGGCGCATGTCCGGCGGCAATGTGCAGAAGGTGCTGGTGGGCCGCGAGATCGCCCAGCAGCCCTCCGTGCTGATGACGGCTTACGCCGTCCGGGGCCTGGACATCAACACCTCCTACACCATCTATAACCTGCTCACCGAGCAGAAGATGAAGGGCGTGGCCGTTGTGTATGTAGGCGAGGATCTGGATGTGCTGCTGGAGCTGTGCGACCGGATCGTGGTGCTCTGCGGCGGCCAGGTCTCCGGCGTGGTAGACGGCCGGAAAACCGACAAGCGTGAGGTCGGCGCTATGATGACCCGCGTGCAAGGAGGCAAGGCAGATGAATAAAAAACAATCCCTTTTCCATATCGCCAAGCGCGATGAGCTGCCCCTGGGCAAGGCGCTGCTGATCCGGGGCGGCATCCTGCTGCTGGCCCTGGTGTTCTGCGGCCTCATCACCACCCTGCTCACCGGCCGGGATCCCATCGCCGTGTACGCCACCATTTTGGACGGCGCCTTCGGCTCTTCCCGCCGCATCGGCGTGACCTTCCGGAATGTGGCGGTGCTTTTGGGCATCTCCCTGGCGGTGACCCCCGCCTTTAAGATGCGCTTTTGGAACATCGGCGCCGAGGGGCAGACCCTCATCGGCTGCCTGGCCACCACCACCTGCATGATCCTTCTGGGGGGCAAGGTCTCCAATGGACTTTTGATCGTCATCTCCCTGGCGGCCTCCCTGGCGGCCGGTGCCCTGTGGGGCTTTTTGCCCGCCTTCTTCAAGGCCAAGTGGAACACCAACGAGACGCTGTTCACCCTGATGATGAACTACATCGCCATGCAGTTGGCGTCTTACTTCATCATCGTCTGGGAGGTGCCCAAGGGTGCCGGTAAGATCGGCATCATCAACCAGACCTCCCGGGCCGGCTGGCTGCCGGAGCTGGGCAACGCCTACCTGCTGCCCATTCTGGTGGCGGCCATCATGACCGGCTTCATGTACATCTACCTCACCTACAGCAAGCACGGCTACGAGATCGCCGTGGTGGGTGAGAGCCAGCGCACCGCCAGCTATGCCGGCATCAAGGTGGACCGGGTCATCATCCGCACCATGGTGCTCTCCGGCGCCCTGTGCGCCCTGATGGGCTTTATAATGACCGCCGGCATCGACCACACCCTCACCACCACCATCGTCAACAACCGGGGCTTTACCGCCGTGATGGTGTCCTGGATGTCCAAGTTCAACCCCTTCATCATGATCGCCGCTTCCCTGCTGCTGGTGACCATGGACCGCGGCGCCAGCGAGGTGGCCAGCACCCTGTATCTGAACCACTCCTTCGCCGACATCCTCACCGGCATCATCCTGTTCTTCATCATTGCCACGGAGTTCTTTATCACCTACAAGGTCAGTCTGCGCAAGAGCAGCAAGAAGGAGGCGTAACGGATGGGCTTTGATTTCATTTCTTTCTTCCCCCGGGCGGTGATGCAGGGCATCCCCCTGCTGTTCGGCAGCACCGGCGAAATTTTGACGGAGAAGTCCGGCAACCTGAACCTGGGTATCCCCGGCATCATGTATGTGGGCGGCATCAGCGGCGTCATCGGCGCGTTCTTCTATGAGCAGTCCGTGCCCGCCGCGGAGATGAACGGCTTTCTGGCTGTGATCATCCCCATCCTCAGCTCCCTTTTGGGCTCCCTTTTGATGGGCCTGCTCTATTGCTTCCTGACGGTCACCCTCCGGGCCAACCAGAATGTGACGGGTCTTGCCATGACCACCTTCGGCGTGGGCGTGGGCAACTTCTTCGGCGGCTCCCTCATCAAGCTCACCAACAGTGAGGTGCCCTCCATCGCCCTGGCCAACACCAGCGTGTTCTTCAAGACGGGCTCCACCTCCACCAACTGGTTCTCGCAGCTTTTCCTGTCCTACGGCTTCTTGGCCTATCTGGCCATCGCCATCGCCTTGGGCGCCTCCTACTTCCTCAACCGCACCCGGCCTGGCCTGCACCTGCGGGCGGTGGGTGAAAGCGCCTCCACCGCTGACGCGGCGGGCATCAATGTCACCCGCTACAAGTACCTGGCCACCTGCATCGGCTCCATGATCGCGGGTCTGGGCGGCCTGTACTATGTGATGGACTATGCCAACGGCGTTTGGTCCAACAACGCCTTCGGTGACCGCGGCTGGCTGGCCATCGCCCTGGTGATCTTCACCATCTGGCGGCCCAATGTCAGCATTCTGGCCTCCATCCTCTTCGGCGGCCTGTACATCATCAACCTGTATCTGCCCACCATCGGCGGTCAGATGGCGGTGAAGGAGCTCTACAAGATGCTCCCCTACCTCATCACGCTGATCGTGCTGATCGTGGTGTCCCTGCGCAAGAAGCGCGAGGATCAGCCGCCCGCCTCTCTGGGCTTGAGCTACTTCCGCGAGGAGCGCTGACAAACGCATCTGCCGTTCTCCCTTCTCTCCTACTTCCACGGGGAACGGACGCAGCAAAAAAGGATGAGTAGGCCCGCAAGGGCCTGCTCATTTTTTCTATCCCTTCACAGGGAAACATCTTAAAAACAAGGAGGAACCACCTATGTCTACTCTGCTCATCCGCAACATCCGCTGGCTTGTGACCTGCGACGACCAGGACCGGCTGCTGGAAAAGGTCGACCTCTACTGCGAGGATGGCTTCATCCGGGCCATGGGCCCGGCCCTGGAGGTCACCGCCGATGAGACCATTGACGCCACCCATATGCTCTGCTATCCCGGCCTGGTGAACACCCACCACCACCTCTACCAGGTCTTTTCCCGGAACCTGCCTCAGGTGCAGAACATGGAGCTCTTCGACTGGCTCAAGACCCTCTATGAGATCTGGAAAAATCTGGACGGCGAGGTCATCCGCCTGAGCTCCCTCACCGGTATGGGCGAGCTGATGAAGCACGGCTGCACCACCTGCTTTGACCACCACTATGTCTTCCCCCAGGGTGCCGGCGACCTCTTGGGGGTGCAGTTCGCCGCCGCCGATGAGCTGGGCATCCGCATGTACTGCTCCCGGGGCAGCATGGACCTGTCCGTGAAGGACGGGGGCCTGCCGCCGGACAGCGTGGTGCAGACGGTGGACGAGATCATGGCGGACTCCGTGCGGGTCATCGAGAAATACCACGACCCCTCCTACGGCGCCATGCACCGGGTAGCCCTGGCGCCGTGCTCGCCCTTCTCCGTGTCCGCGGAGCTGCTGCGGCAAAGCGCCCTTTTGGCCCGGCAGTACGGCGTGCGCCTCCATACGCACCTCTGCGAGACCAAGGACGAGGAGAACTTCATGCTCCAGCGGGAGGGCGTGCGGCCCCTGGAATACATGGCGCGCCTTGGCTGGATCGGCGAGGATGTGTGGTATGCCCACGGCATCCACTTCAACGATGAGGAGCTGCGCCTGCTGGCAAAGACCGGCACCGGCGTGGCCCACTGCCCCATCTCCAACATGAAGCTCGCCTCCGGCATCGCCCGGATCCCGGAGATGCTGGAGTTAGGGGTGCCTGTGGGCCTGGCGGTGGACGGCAGCGCCTCCAACGACGGCTCCTCCCTCATGGAGGAGCTGCGGGTGGCCTTTTTGCTGCACCGGCTCAACTCCAGCCGCAAGGCCCCCACCGGCTATGACATTCTGAAGATGGCCACCCGGGGCAGCGCCCGGCTGCTGGGCCGCGACGACATCGGCCAGCTCTCCGTGGGCAAATGCGCCGACCTCTTCATGATCGATGCCCGGCGGCTGGAGCTCGTCGGCGCCTGCATGGATCCCAAGAGCGTGCTGGGCACCGTGGGCGTCCGGGGGCCGGTGGATTACACCGTGGTCCAGGGCCGCGTCACCGTAAAAGAGGGCCGCCTCACCACCGTGGAGGAGGACAAGGTGTCCCATGCGGCCAATGAAAAGTGCCGGGAATACCTCAGCCGTCCCTGAGAGAGCATAAAAAAAGAAGAGGCGCTGCCTCTTCTTTTTTTGTGCGTATCGGCCCTCAGTGCCTGCTGGCCTCCTCCAGCTCCTCCCGGTGGGCACCGTACCAGTCCCGATAGCTCTGCATATCGTCGGCAAAGAGATCCTTGCAGCTGGGGGGCGTGTAGGTGATGGCATTGGCCCCGGCGGCGATGGTGGCCTGGATGCTCTTCTCCGTGGGGCCGCCGGTGGCGATAATGGGCAGCTTGGGATACTTCTCCCGGATGTGGGCCACGATGCGGGGCGTGTCCGCCGCACCGGAGACATTCACGATATCCGCCCCGGCCTCCAGCCGCAGATCCAGATCCACCAGGTCGGACACCACCGTGAAGACCACGGGGATGTCAATGGCCTGCTTGATGTCGCGGAGAGCTTCTAAGGCCATCTGGGCGTTGCACACCACGCCGAAGGCCCCCTGCTGCTCCGCGGCGGCGGCCATATGTACCGAGCGCCGGCCATTGGTGAAGCCGCCGCCCACGCCGCAGAACACCGGCACCTCCGAGGCACTGATGATGGCCTGGGTGATGGTGGGCTGGGGCGTAAAGGGATACACGGCGATCACCGCGTCGGCATTGATGTTTTTGATAATGGCTACATCGGTGCTGAATACCAGCGACTTGATCCGGCGCCCGAAGACCCGGATGCCGCTGCACTTGCTGATGCAGCGCGGCACCTCCAGGGCGTGCTTGCGCAGCTCTCCTGCATAGGTGGGGACATACTTTTTCTCCATGCTCGTCTCCTTCTTCCATTGGCGTTTACAGCTATACGAATACATAATATCACATATTAGCAATTGTGTTCAAGGAAAAACCGTCCCGCCGGGAAAATCTTTACATTCTATTCACAGATATAAAAAGAGGCGGCGAGCCGAAATGGCTCGCCGCCGGTGCGGTATTCTCAGATCTTGATGAGCTCGTAGCTCCGGGAGCCCAGGCCGATCTTCTCGGCGTGCTCCAGGCAGGACATCCAGTTGGTGTCCGGGTGGATGGCGTGGAAGTGCTCGTCCGCGGGGTGGTGGTCATGGTCGTGATGGCAGTCGCCCAGCATGGAGTTGGCGATCACCGGCTGGGCGTTGACGGCGTCCACGCAGGCCATGTCCAGGGCCACCGGGTCGAAGCTGGCAAACATGCCCACATTGGGCACGATGGCGGCGTCGTTCTCCGCGTGGCAGTCGCAGTTGGGGGAGACATCGATGACGATGGAGATGTGGAAGTTGGGCCGGCCGTCCACCACCGCCTTGCTGTACTCGGCGATCTTGTAGTTCAGGCGGTCAAAGGCGCCGCCCCAGGCCGGCGTGATGGCATCCCGGGGGCAGATGGCGATGCAGCGGCCGCAGCCCACGCACTTATTGTGGTCGATGGAGGCCTTGCGGTCGGTGACGGTGATGGCGCTATGGGCGCAGATATGGGTGCACTGGCCGCAGCCCACGCACTTCTCATGGCTGACCTGGGGCTTTCCGTCGCAGTGCTGCTCCATCTTGCCCGCCCGGCTGCCGCAGCCCATGCCCAGGTTCTTCAGGCAGCCGCCGAAGCCCGCGGACTCATGGCCCTTGAAGTGGGTCAGGGAGATGAAGACATCGGCGTCCATCACAGCCCGGCCGATCTTGGCCTCGGTGACATATTCGCCGCCCACCACGGGGACGCAGACCTCGTCATTGCCCTTCAAACCGTCGGCAATGATGATCTGGCAGCCGGTGGAAAGGGGGGAAAAGCCGTTTTCCATGGCGCTGTCCAGGTGGTCCAGGGCGTTCTTCCGGCCGCCCACATAGAGGGTGTTGCAGTCAGTCAAAAAGGGCTTGCCGCCCCGCTCCTTCACAAAATCCGCCACGGTCTTGGCCCAGTTGGGGCGCAAAAAGGCCAGGTTGCCCGGCTCGCCGAAGTGCATCTTGATGGCCACATATTTTTTGTCGAAGTTGATCTCACCCATACCCGCGGTCTTCAGCAGCCGCGTGAGCTTCTGCTGGAGGTTTTCATGCTCATTGGCACGAAGATCCGCGAAATATACCTTGGATGTCATAAAAACACCGTCCTTTGTTGTATTTGAATTCATTCTACCATGCCGCTGCGAAATATGCTATAATTATTTAATTATTAACGATGTATTATGATCGGCAAAGGAAAGGGGGCGCCGCGCCGTGCGTATTCTGCGCTATACCGTGCCGCCGGAGGAAGCGGGCTGCCGGGTCCGGGTCATTCTCCGGGGGCGGCTGCACATCTCCTACGGGCTTTTGCAGAGCTTGAAGTGGCGCCCCGGCGCCATCCTCCTCAACGGTGCTCCCTGCACCGTGGCCCGGACGGTGGCCGCCGGCGACATCCTCTGCGTGGATGTGGCGGACGCCGCAGCCGCCGGCGGACACATTCTCCCGGTGGACTTCCCCCTGGACATCCTCTGGGAGGATGAGGATCTCCTCATTCTCAACAAGCCCGCCGGCATCACCGTCCACGGCGCCGCCCTGACGGAGGAGACCGTCACCGTGGCGGGAGCGGTGGCCCACTATCTGGGAGGCGGGGCCTTCCACCCGGTGAACCGGCTGGACAAGGGGGTCACGGGGATCATGGTCGTCGCCAAAAACGCCCACGCCCATGACCTCACCATGCGCCTTCTGCATACCGACGGCTTCCGCCGGGAGTATCGGGGCATCTGTGAGGGAGTCCCCGTCCCCGCCGCCGGGCGCATCGATCTGCCCATCGGCCGGGAGCCCGGCTCCGCCGTGAAGCGCTGCATCGACCCCCGGGGCCGGGAGGCCCACACGGAATATGAGGTGCTGCAGGCGGCCCGGGGGCGGGCCCTGCTGCGGCTGCGGCCCCTGACGGGGCGCACCCACCAGCTGCGGCTCCACTGCGCCGCTCTGGGCCACCCCCTCATCGGGGACTGGCTCTACGGCACGGAGGATAAGACCCTCATCGCCCGGCCGGCCCTCCACAGCTGCGAGCTGTGGCTCCGCCACCCCCTCACCGGGGAGCTGCTGCATCTCACCGCCCCCCTGCCGGAGGACATGCAGGCACTGCTGTAAAAAACACATCCGCCGATCTTCGGCGGATGTGTTTTTTCGTTATGTCCCGGTTCAGGCGTCGTAGATGCCCAGGATCACGATGCCCGCCACCACCAGGGCGATCATGGCATAGTGCTTCAAGGAGAGCTTCTCCTTGAGGAAGATCCGGCTCCACAGCACGGAGGCCACGCAGTAGGCGCTGATGATGGGCGCGCTGAGGGCCACATGGCTGCTGTCCGCCAGGGCGTAGATATAGGCGAACTGACCGGCGGTCTCAAAGATGGCGCCGGCATACTTGGGTGCTTCCCGCTTGGGCACCAGAGGGGACTTTTTGATGAGCACCACATAGATGAAGCACACCGCCGCCGCGGTGAGGAAGGTCAGCTCATAGGCGCAGTTGGCGCTGTCCTCGTTGAGGGTCTCCAGCACCTTGCTGTCGGCAAAGGTGCCCAGGGCGTCCAGCAGGCAGTAGATGACCGGCAGGGCCAGGGCCAGGGCGGACTTGGCATAGCGGCGGTTGCCCGCCTCCTGGCGGGCGGCCCGGAGGGCATCATCCTCCCGGGACTCCACGATGCCAAGACCGATGACGCCGGCGCACACCAGGGCCGTGGCCGCCAGCTGGGCCGGGGCCACATCGCCGATGCCGCTGACGGCCAGGGTCAGCACCGCCACCACCGCGCCGCTGGAATTGCAGATGGGCGAGGAGATGGAAAGCTCAATATACCGCAGGCCGATGTAGCCGATGGTCATGGAGCCGATGTAGAGCAGCGACACCGGCAGGTAGGTAAGAAGGATGCTGCCGCTGATCTCCACGCCGTTGACAAAGATCTCATAGGCGGCGTGCAGGCCCATGACCACACCCACGGCCATGACCATCTTCAGATGCGCCAGCTTATCGTCCTCGTGCTGGCAGCCGATTTTGCTGAAAAGGTCGCTGCCGCTCCAGCAAAAGAGGGCGATGAGGGAAAACCAAAACCACATAATGTTCTTTCTCCTGTTTGTATAGATTTTTCAGCCGGCCGCAGGAAGCCCTGCCCGCGGCAGAGCCGCCCGCCCCCGAAAGTGCCCTGTGGAGGCGGTGGGGGAAGGCCGGGAGGGGGGGATTTTCAAGCAAGAGAAGGACCGGGTGGCGGTCTGCGGCGGAAGGGGTGGTTGGGAAGAAGCATAGAAAAAAAGTCCTTATCAGAGTTGGATGAGGCCTGCGTCCAGCATTTTCTGCATGCTCATGAGCACGCCGGTCTTGGCGTGGTACCAGGTCAAGCCGCCCTGGTAGTAAACGGCGAAGGGCTCGCGGATGGGCCCATCGGCGGACAGCTCGATGGAGCTGCCCTGGACGAAGGCCCCCGCCGCCATAATGACCTCGCTGTCATACCCGGGCATGGCCCAGGGCTCCGGGGTCACATAGCTGTCCACCGGCGCGGCGGCCTGGATGCCCCGGCAGAAGGCCACCATGCCCTCCCGGGAGCCCAGCTCCACGCACTGGATGATGTCGTGGCGCTCCTCGGCGCTGGCGGGCACCACCGGGAAGCCCAGCTTTTCATAGCAGGCCGCCAGGAAGGCCGCACCCTTTACGGCGCCTGCCACCACCGTGGGGGCAAGGAAAAGCCCTTGGTAAAGCTGGGTCAAAAGCCCCAGGTTGGCCCCCACCTCCCGGCCCAGGCCCGGCGCGGAGAGCCGGTAGCCGCAGCGGTCGATGCATTCCTGGGTGCCGGCGATGTAGCCGCCGGTGGGGGCAAGGCCGCCGCCTAAGTTCTTGATGAGACTGCCCACCACCATGTCGGCCCCCACCTCCGAGGGCTCCTGCAATTCCACCAGCTCGCCGTAGCAGTTGTCCACCATGCACAGGACATCCGGCTTGCAGGCCTTGCAGAAGGCGATGAGCTGGCCCAGCTCCGCCACGCCGAAGCTGGGACGGGTGGCATAGCCCTTGCTGCGCTGGATGGTGATGAGCTTGGTCTTGGGGCCGATGGCCCTTTTGATGCCCTCATAGTCAAAGCCGCCGCCGGGCAGCAGATCCACCTGCCGGTAGCTGACGCCATACTCCGCCAGAGAGCCCACGGAGGGGCGGATGCCGATGACCTCCTCCAGGGTGTCATAGGGGGCGCCCACCGGGGAGAGCAGCTCATCCCCGGGCCGCAGGTTGGCCGAAAGGGCCAGGGCCAGGGCGTGGGTGCCGCAGGTGATCTGCGGGCGCACCAGGGCCGCCTGTGTGTGGAACACATCGGCATAGACGCGCTCTAAATTGTCCCGGCCCTCGTCATCATAGCCATAGCCGCTGGAGAGGTTGAAGTGGTTGGCGGCCAGGCGGTTTTTCTGCATGGCCCAGAGCACCTTGGCCTGGTTTTGCTCGGCGATGGCATCCGTGCGGGCAAACTGCTCGCCAAGGCCGGCCAGCACCCCTTCGCCAAAGTCCAAAACGGCATCGCTGATGCCCATTTCGCGGTAATACCCCCGCTTATCCATGAGATGCCTCCTCCTTTTCGGGAAACGCCACGCCGTTGACCTTCATCAGCACACGGATGGGGTAATCCCGGTCTAAGTAATTGCGGCTGTACCATTCATAGGTGGCCTCCGGCAGCTGCCGCAGCTCCGGGGCCTCGCAGCGGAAGGTCTCAAAGGTGGCCCGGTCGCCGGATAAAAGGGCGGCCAGCACCTCCAAGCGCTCCTCCCTTAGCAGGCGCTCCATGCACCTGTCCATGATCACGGCGCAGGCCCGCTCTTCCTCCGTACCGAAGTCCTCCCGATGGCCCAGCCAATAGAGGAACTCCGCAGGATCCAGGTCCAGCTTGGTGGTGATCTGCGAGAGCTTGAAGAACTCCCGGCGGTCATTCTTCTTCAGCACCTCGATGAGATACTGCACCAGGCCGTCATCCATGGCGATGCAGTCCAAAAACACCTCGAAGGCGTGCTTGCCGGCATCCGGATCCGGCCGGTCCTCGGTCTCCGCCGGGGGCTCCTCCGGAGGCGTCTCCGCCGGGGCGGCCCCCTGCAGCAGGGCGGCCAGATTCCCCATGCCATCGTCCTCGGTGAAAAGCGCCGGGTCTAAATCCGTGCCGTCCTGGGCGGCGCAGGCCCGCACAAAGTCGGCCACGCCCATCTGCCCCAGCTGCCGGGAAAGCTCCTGCATCCGGGCCTCATCGTCCCCGGCGGTGAGGGCGATGCCCTCCGGGGGCTGGCGGCGGCCTTCAAAAAGCTCCTGCATATATTGGAGGTAGTATTCAAAAAGTGTCATGCTCTCACTGCCTTTCCAAAAGCGTAGTTTATCATAATATGGTTGCCAATGCAAGAAAAAAGGGGTAAAATGGCCCCATGTGCTATGTTTATATACTCCGATGCGCCGGCGGCAGCTACTACACCGGCTATACCCCCGACCCCGTGCGCCGGCTGCGCCAGCACGCCGCCGGCCAGGGCGGGCACTACACCCGGGCCTTTCCGCCGGAGGGGCTGGCGGGTCTTTGGCGCTGCGAGGATGCCACCGCCGCCCGGCGGCTGGAATACGCCGTGAAGCACCGCTTGGACCGCCGGGGCAAGGAGGCCCTTCTGGCCTGCCCGGCCCGGGTGGGAGAGGTGTTCCCTCACCTGGCGGCATTTGTCTACACACCCCTTTTCACCGTGACCTGGGAGGATTGCCTGGAGGGCCGCTTCGATGGATGAAAAAAAACTCTATGCCGCCCCTATGGAGGGCCTGAGCACCTACCTCTGGCGGCAGGTGCACCGGGCGCTCTTCGGCGGCGCGGACAAGTATTACACCCCCTTTTTATCCCCCAATGCCAACCTGTGCTTTCAGCACCGGGAGCTATTGGAGATCACCCAGGGGGAGGAGGATCTGGTGCCCCAGCTTTTGGCCAACCGGGGGGAATACTTCCTCTGGGCGGGCCGGGAGCTCCGGGCCCTGGGCTTTCGGGAGATAAACCTCAACCTGGGCTGCCCCAGCGCCACGGTGACGGCCAAGCGCAAGGGCAGCGGGATGCTGGGAGACTTAACCGCCCTGGAGCAGCTCCTGGACGAGGTTTTCACCGGTCTGCCGGGGATGCGCCTTTCCATCAAAACCCGCATCGGCCGCTATGACCCCGCCGAGTGGGAGGCCATTTTGCGGCTGTTTGAAAAATATCCTCTTTGGGAGCTGACGGTGCACCCCCGGGTGCAGAAGGAGTTTTATAAGGGCCGGGCCCACCGGGATGTCTTTTTGGCCACGGCGGAAAAAACCGCCCTGCCCCTGGTCTATAACGGCGATGTCACCGCCCCGGCGGATGAGGCCCTCACCTGGGGCTGCCCGGTGATGCTGGGCCGGGGCCTCATGGCGGATCCTGCCCTCCTGCGGCGCTGCCGGGGCGGCCCCCCTGCCAGCCGCCGGGAGCTGCAGGAATACCACGACCGGCTCTTGGCCGCCTATACCGAGACCCTCTTCGGCGATACCCCGGTGCTCCACAAAATGCGCCTGCTGTGGAGCTATTTGGGGGCCTCCTTCTCCGGCAGTGAGCGCTATGTCCGGGCCATCTGCAAGGCCAGGGATCTAAGCGCCTACCGGGCCGCCGCCGAGGCCATCTTGACGGGCTGCCCCCTGGAAAACGGCGGCTGACGGCGGGGCAACCTGAAGTTACCCCCGAAAATTTTCCTCCGCAACCCAAAGGTGATAGACAAAAACCCCGAATTCCCCTATAATGTGACAAAAGGAAAGGAGGCACCGCCATGCTGCAAGTGACCTGCCGCGCCTGCGGAAAAACCTATAACTACCACAGCACCGAGACCTGCCCCAAGTGCGGCGCCTATAACCGCCCGCCCCACCGGGAGGTGGTGGAATCCGACGGCACCGTGCGCAGCGTGGGCAGCGGCGCCGCCTCCACCCGCAGCCGCATGAGCCGGGCACACGGCGGGCAGAAGGTGTGCTACGAGAAAAAGGAGTGCTACGAAAAGAAGGAGTGCCATGAGGAGGCCGCCCGGGAGGTGCGCCGGGAGACCGGCACCGGTGCCTTCAACGCCAACGCCATCCGGGAGCGCGTGGCCGGCCTCCGGGGCCGCCGCCCCACCACCGGCCGGCAAAAGGCCGTGGCCATCGTCATCGCCGTGATCTTCCTTTTGGCGGCGCTCGTCACCCAATTCGTGGAGAGTCGAGTTACTCTCACCCCCGACTATTACACCCCCGTAGCTCCGGCGGTGGAGGAATATAATGTCTCCGAGCCCCTGCAGGTGTATCACAGCGTCGGCGAGACCTTTACCGTGGAGCGCAGCGACGGCATCGAAGAGGACATCACCGTGGAGGAGGCCCGCATAGAGGGCGGCCTCATCACCCTGCGCCTGAGCCGCGTGGGGGAGGAAAGCCGGCTCAGCTCCTGGGAGCCCCGGGCCTACTGGTTCGATGACGATGGTTATGCCTACACCCAGTGGATGGACACCATGGAGGAGGACCCGGAGAGCGGCCTTTGGAGCTACACCTTCGACACCGCACCCTATGCCGATGCCGATGAGGACGGCTACTACATCTGCTTCGAGGAATGGCTGGGCAGCGTGCTGCTGCAGCACCTGATCCCCGTGGCGGAGACCCTCTGAGAGAAAAAGATAAGCGGAGGGCCGCAGGTAAAAACCTGCGGCCCTCCCTTTTTCCTTTTGGAGCCCAGCCCGCTTTTTCCGCTCGGGGACATAAAAAAACTCCCGAAACACCTGTGTTTCGGGAGCTTTCGTTGGAGGTGACACCCGGATTTGAATCGCCGCGGGGCGATTTTGCGTCGTGTTGACCGATGTCGGGAAGTGTTGGAAATACAGGGCTTGCAGGAAATCATGCTGTTAAATGCTGCCGGACTGTATCATCGGATTTTGAAGTTATAAGGCTAAAAATAAGGCTAAATTTTGTGGCCGCGCGGAGTGTACCAATAGATTTCCCGGCAAACATTAGCATGATCTTTACTACTATGACACTCCCTGTCCGTGCGATGTGCTATACTGACTTTTACCACAACGGACAAGGAGGGCGTACAATGACAAAGGATTTTCTGCTACGGCTGACGGAGGAGCATTACGGCGCAGGGGTATTTCCCGTCTACGGGCGGCTGCTGGAGGAGCAGCGGCTGACGCGGGGCGGGCCGCTGCTGCCCATGTGGTACTGCACGGCGGCGCTGCACCGGGCATTCGGCGGGGAAAACATGCTGGTGCGGGGCTGCACCAACGACTCACTGCTGGCACACCTGTTGGGTGCGACGCCGGTGAACCCGCTGCCGCCCCACTACCACTGCCCCAACTGTCACCGCCTGATCTTCGATGCCCACGCGGATGACGGATGGGATTTGCCCAACCTTGCCTGCCCCGAATGCGGTGCGTCGATGGCGGCGGACGGTCACGATCTGCGAAGCCGGTCGCTGATCGGCGAAAGCGTTGTGTCCCTGCAAGTGCCGCGGGAGCGGTTCGTGCCGGTGTGCGCGTGGCTGCGGGACTACTGGGCGCAGCGGGACTGCCAGACCGATACCGAGCCGTACAGCGACGCGGAGGTCATGGGGTTGCGGCTCACACTGCCGGAGGGCGTACAGGGTATGTTCGAGGTGCGCGTTCTGTACCCCACCGACCGGCTCGACCCGCTGCCGTCCGATGTGCCGCCGCTGCACACGGCGTACCGGCGTATCAAGGGCGTGGGACTGCGGCTGGCCTCCAACGCATGGACGGGCGCAGAGAGGGACGCTGTGGAGCGGGGACGCATGGCGTTTGAGGATGTTCTTACGTTCCGGGAGGACGTGTACGACCTGCTGCGGCAGCACACGCCGCCCAAGCAGCGGCGGGAGAACGGCCTGCCGTGGGCGATCTCGGAGGACGTGCGCAAGGGTAAGTACGCCGCGCAGGGGATGCCGAAGCTGATCGAGAACTACCTGCGCAAGCAGCTGCGTGTCCCAGCACACTACATCGAGGCCATGAAACACATCCGCTATCTGCCGAAAAAGGGGGATTGCGTGGGGAGGATGATGTTCGAGGGGGAGAAATAATATGAAGATATAGCGAGACTGAATTCAGTCTCGCTATATCTTCATATTATGCAGAAACTCATCTAAGCGCTTTCCATTTGCTGCATTCTTCTGCTATTTTACGCCTACACTCACAGGCAACCTTAATTCTTTCAAATTCATCAGCCCAATCATTTTCACGAAAATATTCCTTAATTTTTTGGAGACTCTTTTTGCAGGATTCTTCGGCTTCCTTCAAGCTATATTGGGATTTACTATACTTGTCAATCTTGTCAGCCATCCTCAGAATTGCAGCCTCTTTTGCAACGCACACAGGAGGGCAGAATATCCCTTTATGTGCAATTATAATTTGGCCGAGTTTCCACGCATACTCCTTCCTTTCTTCTCCAGAACAATCAAAAATATCATACATACAAATCACCGACATAAACGGATGCGCATCCCCTTTACGATACGCCTTACCTATGTCATGCAAATATGCTGCCTTTTTCAAGAGCTTCTTCCGTACCTTAATCCCGTTTTTTTCAAGTTGCAATGCAATGTCTTCGCATATTCTACAGACATTTTTTGAGTGCGTTTTCACCTTATCTTTGCTATGTTCGCAGGTAAATATTTTGCTTTCAAAGGCTCTCTCGAAAACTTCCTTAGGAGATGCCGCCTTTATGCTAATATCTTTCATTATCCTCTCTCCCAGTTACCTTAAGATCCTGTAATTGATGAATGGCTTATTCGTAAAACGGATTGTCAGTTGTGGATATAACCAATTTTGGAAACGCCGATTACTCCTCGGCGCAACGGGGTGATTTCGAATGTTTCCGTGCGGAATTCTTCTATATCGAATTCATCAATTGTGAATTCATCAGCAACAAATTCATCTAACTCAAAATTCTCTGCCTTAAAAGGCTCTATCCCAATTGAAGTAAATACTTCGTCTGGCAGTCTATAGTCTTGCTTGACTAAGCCGAACAACGTAAACTCTGTATCTGCGCAAAAGGACAGTGTAACAGAGTATACTTTGTCGTATGTAAATGCACCCACCACAGAGCCGACAAAACTCCCCAGCATAAATCCCAGTGCCGGGATGACCACTAGCATTTGCGCAATGCCGCCCGCGATCATGGCGCAAGAGGAAAGAAAAAGCTCCTTTGCAAGAGCATTTGCCATTTCATAGCCTTCCATCTCGCCTCGAGCAACACGGCAGGCGTTCTTCATAGTGTTCAGTGCAATGACTGTGACACAGCCAATCACAGGCGGTTCTATAGATTTTAGCGCTTCACCCCATAATCCTGATTGGCAGGCGGTTGTAATGGCTGCGGCTAAACTGCCACGAACGAAACCTTCTGCCCCACCGGACAGCGCCGCAAGCCCCACTTTCTTTAGTTGCTCCCCGTCGATTTTTCCAGTTTCGACCAAATATTGTATTGCCTTATATATTTCTGGAGCGGTCTTCAAAATGATAGATAGCATAGCTGCATCTACGCCAGCTTGCAGTGCCTGATTAAATATCCGTTCGTAGGTAATAAGGTCTTCAGTAGAAAGGCCGAGTTTTTTTAGGTCTTCTGTCGAAACAGCCCCCTCTTTGGCAAGTGCCGCCAGCCTCCGTGCATCCGCCTCCGATAGTGGAATGGACTGCGTACCGTCAGCTGACTTTGCTCTGTCTGACAGCAAAGCGAGTGTTTCTTTGTAACGTGCTACCTGTTCCGGACGCGAAACAGATTCTTTTTCTATTTTCTTTTGCAACCATGCAACAGCGTCCTGATACTGGTCTTTCGGAATAATTCGTACCTGCCCTTTATAAACAGGGTCGTTCAGCACGGTTGCGTCTAAATAGCCACGATCTGCCAAGAATTTATCCAAGGAATCCGTTCCGCCGCCGGCTTTATACTCTTGAAAGCGTTCAAAAACGCTTTTCGCCTGTTGCTTTGCACTCTCTACACCAGTTCGGTAAAATTTCAATCCAAATGGCGTGGAATCTGATGAGGTCAAATCCGCAGAAGCAAATTCATGACTTCTATCGATGGTAAGGCGTACTCCTGAATTATTTGCTGCCGCATCGGCGTTAAATGAACCCGCATGCCAGAACTCCGCGATATCGCCTTTTAGTTTGCTCGGGTCAGTACGAAATCCTGAGAAGTCATTCAGGTCGGTGCGTGTCTTTTCGATTGCAGCATTTACTTGTGAAACATACTCGCTCCCGCTGTAGGCACCGCTGAATCCACCGGCATGTTCCGCAAAGAAATCATAGCCCTCTTCAAAGCTCGTCACTCAGCACCCCTCCAAGAACTTTTTTAATCCATCTTTGTAAAACACAGTAACAAGGCATGTATACTTTTGATCCGCGATTTTGTTCACGCTCTTAATCAAATTGACAGCGGGAATAATTGCAAAGAGTGGTCCAAGGATCACGGCCACTGTTGCTGCTGCTGAAGTTGTGACGATGCTTTTTGCAGTAAGTGCTTCTTTCAATTCCTGCTGCTGTTCCTGCGCGAACCGGCAAAATTCTTTATATTTGCGTGTAAGGCTAAGCGCATCTCTGTCAACGCGAAGGACACCCTGCGCGCCAATCCAACCATAGTGCATACCGTGTTTGTTAAAGGTATCCCTTATTCCAGATATGTACGTATCCATCTTTTTATTGCTCCCAACAAAAAGGACTCTGCGGTTGGACGGCATTTTGCTCATTGAATTCTTAAATTCATCAATAGACCAACAGGCCGCCGTTATTTGCTCGTCCTCTTCACGAGATGGAATTGAAATCAACTGCATCAAATAGTTGGCATACTTTTCTGTTTCTTTCGTGTACACAATGACCATTTTATTACTCATAACATGTCCTCGCTTTCTGTTTTTGTTAATGCATCGTTGTATATTTGCTTTACACTCTCTCCACATACTCCCCCTGGCTTCTCAGCCACATCTCAATGCCCTTCCCGAACACCTCGGCGGAGATGAGCCAGCCGCTGGCGTCCTCGGAGAGCACCTGCGCCGTGGGGAGCCGGTCCAGCACCGCCTCCAGCGACGGGCCAGTGTAGCGGAAGCGGATGTGCTCCAGCCGCCCGCCGTACATAAACTGGACGCGCTTGCGGAACTCACCCTCCTCGAACCGTTTGGCATACGGCACGCGGAAATGCTCATTCAGCACCTTCACCGACCGGATGCGGTCGATGCGGTAGATGGTCGGGAACAGGTCGTCGGGGTTGTCGAAGTCCGTCTTGTCCTCCAAAAACGCCGTCAGATAGAAGTAATACTCGGAGAACATGATGCCCACCGGCTGCACCCGGCGTTTCACCAGCTTGGGTTCTTTCATGCGCTCATATTCGATCTCGATGACCTGCTGATTGCGGATGGCCTGTCCCAGCTCCCACAGGCTGCCCAGCACGCTCTGCCCGTGGTGGGGCGGGATGTAGTGCAGCTTCTCGTTGGCCACCAGCTCCCGCACGGCCTTCTGGCTCTCCTGCGGCACGGCGCAGTCGATGAGCTTGTCCAGTATGCCGCCCATGTCCTTGGCGGGCAGGGAGCGGCTCTCCAACAAAATTTTGCACACTGCCAGTATCTCGCTGTTGGTCAGTCCCCGCGGGTTGCCGGACACCATGCGGTAACCCCGCTGCTTGCCGTCGTAGATGACCTCCCGCTCCAAGTGGCGCTCGGCGAGAAAACAGCGCAAGTCCTCCACGTCACGCTGAATGCTCCGCTGCGTGACGTGAAACTCCTGCGCCAGATCCGCTTTTTTCAGGGTGCGTCCCTGCTCCAGGCGGGTGTATATCTCCAACAGACGCGCCGATTTCAGCTCGGATCGCTGTTCCATATTTCCTCCGTTTCTCATGCACCGTCAAACACATATTTATATCTATAAAATATAATACTATGTCCGTTGGCTCATGTCAATTATTGTCCCTTTTCGTTACCATAGTAGCGGGAGATGATGTGCATGAAGACTATCTATGCGGACAAATACCGTCAGATCGGGCTGAAGATCGCCTACTACCGCAAGCTGCGGGGGCTGACGCAGGAGCAGCTGGCCGAGAAGCTGGAGCTGAGTCCGGCGTTCATCGGCCATGTGGAGGCGCCCAATGTTAACAAGGCAGTGTCGCTGGACACGCTGTTCGACGTGGCCGCCGCATTGGATGTGCCGCCCTACAAGTTCCTGCAATTCGACGAGTGACGCGGTCAACCGCCCACAGTATACCACAAAGCCCGCGTTGTGTCAGCAAATTTTACCAAATTCTGCGCGCTGTGCCGCCTCGGATATGGCGTTTTCCATAAAATGGTATATGATGCCTACGCCTCGTCCTCATCGTCCTCGTCGGGGTATCGCGCCGCGATCTCGCACAGGCCGTCCAGCAGCTGTTTCGCGCCGGTCTTGTACAGCGAGTAACCAACCAGACGCACCCAGCGGCCATTTTGGAATCTGATCTCCAGTGTGCTTTCGTTGTCCTTGGGCTTCGGCAGGATGATCTCGGTCTTTGCCACGTCGTTGTAGCGGAAGTGTCCCGGTTTTTCCAGAAACTCCTTGTAGTACACGCCGTCCACGGTGAACAGATAGCCCTCCCTGCCGGTTTTGAGAAGTGTGGTATCCAGAAAACCGACGATGTCGAAGCTGTATATTCCCGGCACAAAATACTTGCGAATGTTCTTCATCTGCAAGCTGCTGATAGCCTGTATCTGTGTCGTGCCGGAGTCCGTCAGCTGCCCATCGCAGAAGCGGTCGAACCGCGCCCGCATTTCCTCGCATTTATCCATAAACTTGCCCTCCTTGTCGTTTCTGCTGTCGAGTATACCGCAGAGGGTGGACAGTCCATGTCACTCTGCTGATATTGATAAAAGTTCCGCCGGTGCGACTGCACCGGCGGAGTTTTTTGCGCTTTTTTGCAGAAAGGACAGTGCCTGTCCGCCCCGTTCGCTATACTGCGACGCGCTTTTAATACGCACATAATACGCATTATTTTCGTGATGCGCCTGTAATACGCATTTAATACGGAGATAATGCGTATTAGTTTTTTCACCGACCAAAAAGCGCAATATATCGGCGCTTTCGCATTGACAACCACAATATATTGTGGTATATAAGAATTGCCATTGTTCTTTGTGCACCAGTTGCAGGTCTGTGATCTGCACCGCACACGTTGTTAAGTTTGTACTTGAGGAGCACCATGCTCCCGTTTGAGATTAGGGCCGCTGCGCCCTTATATTTCAATGACTATGCTGTGAGAAGTTTTCACTCGCGGCATTTTCCACCTGTACATTTCTCTGTCGCCGTACTACACTGAACGTGTACTTAAGGCATCAAGCATTTAG
>CAKTPM010000013.1 GCA_934591705.1 uncultured Oscillospiraceae bacterium | reverse complement strand
CGATTTCTATTGGACTTGGGACAAGACCGATGACGAGATCGACGCCATCTTCACCGTGGCCGACGCCCTGCGCGACCTCCGGGAGCGCAACAAGTCCACCCGGGTGTTCGATTCCGGCCTGGGCATCTCCATCTTCCGGGACAACTCCACCCGCACCCGCTTCTCCTTCGCCTCCGCCTGCAACCTGCTGGGCCTGGAGGTGCAGGATCTCGACGAGAAGAAGTCCCAGATCGCCCACGGCGAAACTGTCCGCGAGACCGCCAACATGGTGTCCTTCATGGCCGATGTCATCGGCATCCGTGACGATATGTTCATCGGCGAGGGCCACAAGTATCAGAAGACCTTCATGGACGCCGTGAAGGAGGGCTACCGCGACGGCATTCTCGAGCAGCAGCCCACCCTGGTGAACCTGCAGTGCGATGTGGACCACCCCACCCAGTGCATGGCGGATATGCTCCATGTCATCCACTACTTCGGCGGCGTGGAGAACCTCAAGGGCAAGAAGGTGGCCATGACCTGGGCCTATTCCCCCAGCTACGGCAAGCCCCTGTCCGTGCCCCAGGGCGTCATTGGCCTCTTCACCCGCTTCGGCATGGATGTGACCCTGGCCCATCCCGAGGGCTACGATGTGATGCCCGAGGTGGAAGAGGTGGCCCGCAAGAACTGCGAGAAGTACGGCTCTAAGTTCCACAAGACCAACGATATGAAGGAGGCCTTCAAGGACGCCGATATCGTGTATCCCAAGAGCTGGGCCTCCTACGCCGCTATGGAGGAGCGCACCAAGCTCTATGCCGCCGGCGACAAGGCCGGTATCGACGCCCTGGAGCAGCGCCTGCTGGCCCAGAACGCCGAGCATAAGGACTGGGCCTGCACCGAGGAGATGATGAAGCTCACCCGCGACGGCAAGGCCCTGTACCTCCACTGCCTGCCCGCCGACATCACCGGCCTCTCCTGCAAGGAGGGCGAGGTGGACAACAGCGTCTTTGACCGCTACATCGTGCCCCTGTACAAGCAGGCCTCCTACAAGCCCTACATCATCGCCGCCATGATCTTCATGGCCCAGGTGAAGGATCCCGTCAAGGCCCTGATGGAGCTGGACGAGAGCAAGAGCACCCGGAAGATCTTTTAATTAAAACGCAAATACGACCCGCGACAGCGGCGGCAGCGCCGCCGCTGTCCTTTTTACCCGGAACAACCGAGGAAACAAAAGGAGAAAGACCCATTATGGCTAAGAAAATCGTTATCGCCCTGGGCGGCAACGCTCTGGGCAGCACTCTGCACGAGCAGGCCGACGCCGTACAGATCACCGCCAAGGCCATCGTAGACCTGATCGCCGAGGGACACGAGGTCATCGTGGCCCACGGCAACGGTCCTCAGGTGGGCATCATCAACAACGCCATGCTGGCCCTGATGCATGAGGATGCCACGCAGGACAGCACCCCCCTGTCCGTCTGCGGCGCTATGAGTCAGGCCTACATCGGCTATGACCTGCAGAACGCCCTCCGCGAGGAGATGCTCAACCGCGGCATCGACGAGCCCGTGGTCACCATGGTCACGCAGGTGGAGGTGGATCCCAAGGATCCCGCCTTCAGCGATCCCAGCAAGCCCATCGGCAAGTTCCTGTCCGAGGAGGAGGCCAAGGTCATGGCCGCCAAGACCGGCTTCCTGTTCAAGGAAGACGCGGGCCGCGGCTGGCGCCGCTATGTGGCCTCCCCCAAGCCCCAGCAGATCGTGGAGCTGGGCGCCATCCGCGCCCTCAGCGACAGCGGCAACATCGTCATCTGCTGCGGCGGCGGCGGCATCCCCGTCTACCGTACCGAGCATAACCACCTGAAGGGTGCGGCCGCCGTCATCGACAAGGACTTCGCCTCCGAGCTGCTGGCCGAGCAGCTGGACGCGGATATGCTCATCATCCTCACCGCCGTGGAGAAGGTGGCCATCAACTTCAACAAGCCCGACCAGAAGGGTCTGGACGACCTGACCCCCGCCGAGGCCAGGGAATACATCGCCCAGGGACAGTTTGCCAAGGGCTCCATGCTGCCCAAGGTGGAAGCTGCCGTGAAGTTCGCCGAGTCCAAGCCCGGCCGCACCGCTCTGATCACTTTGCTGGAGAAGGCCCAAGACGGAATCGACGGCAAAACGGGTACCCGCATCCATCAGTAAGCAGAACGCAAAGCGAAGCCGACCGCCCATCCGGCCCCCGGCAGGCGCGCCCCGGCGGCCCATTCGGCCTCCGGCGGTAAGGAGCCCTCTCTCCCCCTGCTCCTTTGCCGTCATTTTTTACAAAATGCAAGTACAATTTGTGTTGGATTCGTTGAAAATTCGGCAGAATATCCATTGCATTTTGCTTATGTTTTGTATAAGATGGGTGTACAAAGCCAAGTATTTCTTTCGGGAGAGGTAAAGGAGAAACGCGGTATGTATACACAGGAAATCACGGTACGCAACGAGGTCGGCCTCCACGCCCGCCCGGCCACCTTCTTCATTCAGAAGGCCAATGAGTTCAAGAGCGGTATTTGGGTCGAAAAGGAAGAGCGCCGTGTCAATGCCAAGAGCTTGCTGGGCGTTTTGAGCTTGGGCATCATCAAGGGTACGGTCATCACCCTGATCGCCGACGGTCCCGATGAAAAGGAAGCCGTCGCAGCCCTCAAGAAGCTCATCGAAAACAACTTCGGCGAATAAGCCAAAGGGCGGACATTTCAGTCCGCCCTTTTTATTTTTTTGCCTTCCCCTGCGCGTTCCCCCCAATACCTCTTCACTATTCACTATTCACTATTCACTCTTCACTCTTCACTCTTCACTTTCCACTATTCACTATTCACTTTCCACTGCGCGGCGCAGCCACGCCCTGTAGGGGCGGACGGCTCTGTCCGCCCCGATTTTTTCTTTCTTCTTCGTCCTTTTGTCTACAGCGACAAAAGGACCAAAAACGCCGTTTAAGAGGGAAGGGATTTCGATTTCCCTTCCCTCTTAAAAATCTCCCATCCTTGAAACGACCAAAGGAAAGGGGTTGCGACCCCTTTCCTGTTGGATTCTTTTCCCCATAGGACGGGGGATTTATTTTAATGCGCGTACAGGCTGCGGCTGGCGGTATTTTTTTGCGTAGCATAAACGGTGCCCCCTGTTTGTAGGGGCGGACGGCTCTGTCCGCCCTCGAGGCAGGTTTGCAAAAACGGCGCGATGTACCGTCCGCTCCCACTGATTTTCCCCCCGCTGTGCGCAAAGAGCAACAAATGAAGAAGATTGTTGCTCTTGCTCTGTGCCTCGTTCTGGCCCTGAGCCTGTGCGCCACCGCCTTCGCAAAGACCACTTCCACCGGCAAGGTCGAGACCAGCACCCTCACCCTGAAGGATGCCGAGCTCTTCTCCCTGAATCCCAAGACTTCCATTGATGATGAGATCGACACTGTGAAGGTCACCGTCACCACTGGCAAGGTTGTTGACGATGTCAACTACTATGTCCCCAATGTCTATGACATTGATAACACTGCGTATGTTGAGGTTGCTAAGGATTCTGCCACTCACTCTCTTGTCAACAACGGCAAGACCGTGTATCTGGTCGCGGCCACTGATGAGCTGAAGGCCGGCACCAAGATCGTTCTCGACAAGAAGGTCGAAGAGGGCGATAATTGCGGCGATTATGCGGAAGATGTCTATCTCTCCGGCACCCACACCTATAAGACCGAGGGTTCCACCCTGGCTTACATGAAGGGCGCTTTCCTTCTGGTCGGTGCTAAGGATGATGTTGCCACCGTGGAACACGAGTTCCTGAAGAAGAATGTGACCTTCGATGCCAAGGGCAAGCCCGTCTCCGTGAAGTGCTCCAACTGCCCCAAGACCTTCAAGGTTGTTGAGAATGGCAAGCAGGACAAGGATCTGGCTGACGATGAGTACATTGTCGATGGCATCACTGGCCTGAACGGCTACACCGTGGTCCTGAAGAACGCTGGTTCCACCGGCACCACCTCTGGCAGCAAGGTTGACTCCGCCAAGACCTTCGACGCCGGTATCGCTATGTATGTTGGCATGAGCATCTCCGCCGTCGCCGGCTCCGCCGTTGTGATCGGTAAGAAGAAGGAGTTCTAATTTAGAACTTTCTCTTGAAAGCTAAAAAAGATGCACCCGCAAGGGTGCATCTTTTTTGTGTATATTTTCGGGCGGACAGAGCCGTCCGCCCCTACAAATGCGGCAACGACGCCGGTTTGCGATATATCGTCCCGTGACGATATATCGTTCGGGTCGTCGGGGACGCCAACCCCTACAAACGGTTGCCAAACCGTTTCCCTATACGGCGGGCGGTTTCGCGTGTGGGGTGCCGCGGCACGGTGTATTTGATATTTGGCGGCGCGCCGGTGTTGTAGGGGCCGACGCCTCTGTCGGCCCGCCGAACCCCCGTCCCCGGGGAAAAGAATCCAACAGGAAAGGGGTCGCAACCCCTTTCCTTTGGTCGTTTCAAGGATGGGAGATTTTTAAGAGGGAAGGGAAATCGAAATCCCTTCCCTCTTAAACGCATCTTTGCATACTTTCTTTGCGCAAAGAAAGTATGAGAAAAAAACGCCGGGGCGGACAGGGTCGTCCGCCCCTACAGGGGCGCGGCAGGGCCGCGCAGTGGAAAGTGAAGAGGTGTTGGGGAGAACGCGCCGTTTCCGCAAACCTGCGGCGTGGGCGGACAGGGTCGTCCGCCCCTACGGGGGATAGGTACGCCGTTTCCGCAAACCTACGCCGGGGCGTATATGCCGCCGCTGAGGCGCATATCCATCAATGAGGTGAGAGCATGGACCGAAAAAGCCGCGCGAGGCTGGCGCAAAGGGGCATGGCGGCCATGGAAAAGCTGGACCTGCCGGAGGTGCTCCCCGGGGGCTGCCGGATGGAGCTGATGGGCAACCGGGGCTTCTACATGGACCGCCACCGGGGCGTGCTGAGCTACACCACCCGGCAGGTGGACATCAACAGCGGCACGGTGATCGTGCGGCTTTACGGGCGCGATCTGCAGCTGATGGCCATGACCGGCGATGAGCTGCGCATCACCGGCGTCATCGAAAAAGTGGAATTGTTGGAGGCATAATGTATCGGCAGATCAAAAACGCCCTGCGGGGCAGCGTGGAGCTGGCGGTGGAGAGCGCCATGCCCGAGCGGGTGCTGAATCTCTGCGCCGCCCGGGGCATCCCCTTTTGGGCGGTGGAGTGGGTGGACGATCTCCACCTGCGCCTGCGCTCCACCCGCCGGGGGGCGGCGGAGCTGGCGGAGGCGGCGGAAAAGCTGGGGGCCCGCATCACCCGGGGCGGCGAGCGGGGGGTGCCGGTTTTGGCCCGGCGGCTCAGGCGGCGGTATGTGCTCTTCGGGGCCATGGCGCTTTTTTTGGCGGCGGCCTGGTATGGCGGCAGCTTCGTGTGGAGCTTCACTGTGGAGGGCAACGACACCGTGCCGGAAAAGGTCATCCTCCGGGCCCTGGAGCGGCAGGGGATCACCGCCGGCATCCGCACCGGGGACATCGACCAGGATGTGCTGCGCAACCGCATTCTCCTGGAGCTGCCGGAGCTCTCCTGGCTGGCGGTAAATGTCCGGGGGTGCTGCGCCCATGTGCAGGTGGTGGAGCGCCGCGATCCCGGCCCCCTGGTCCGGGACGATGACTACACCCATGTCACCGCCTCCCGGGACGCCCTGGTGACCAAGGTGGAGGCCCTGCGGGGCCGGGCGTGCATAAAGCCGGGAGACACGGTGCAGCGCGGAGAAATGCTCATCTCCGGGGTGGTGGACGGCGCCTGGGGCGGGATATACCGGGTCCACGGCTGCGGGCGGGTCTATGGCCGGACCTGGTATACCCTCACGCTCACGGAGCCCCTTACCTGTGAAAAAAAGAGCCCCGGCGGCCAAAAGCGCACCGTCCACTGGCTCACATGGGGGAAAAAGGCAATAAAAATTCCCCCAGGGGGTAGCGCATGGCAGGAGAATTGTGATAAAATAACCCTGTATCGTGAGCTCTCCCTGCCCTTCGGCATCTCTCTGCCTGCCGCCTGGGTCAGCGAGACCTTCACGAAAAAAGACACCCTTACCGTCAGCCGCAGCGCCGCCCAGGCGCAGAAGGCGGCGGAGGCGGAGCTGCTGCGCCGCTTGGCCGGGGAGATGACCCCGGAGGGGGAGATACGAAAGACCCAATTCACCGCCGCACAGCGGGGCGACACCCTGCAGGTGACCCTGACGGCGGAGTGCTATGAGCAGATCGGACAGCTCGTGAGCGCGGGATAAAAGCGAAAGAAGGCAAGGCATGGAACAGAGGATCGGCATTGAACGCATGGAGGAAGCCCTGGACATTTTCGGCTCCTTCGATGAGAACATCCGCCTGCTGGAGCAGGAGTTCTCCGTGGGCATCGTGAACCGGGGAGGCGAGATCGTCATCTCCGGGGATCCGGAGAATGTGCTCCTGGCGCAAAAGGCGGTGGAGGCGCTTTTGGCGCTGTCGAAAAAGGGCGAGGCCATCACCGAGCAGCACATCCGCTATGTGGTGGGCCTGTGCCGCAGCGGCCAGAGCGAGAAGATCTCGGAGCTGACCCAGGATGTGATCTGCATCACCTCCAAGGGCCGCCCGGTAAAGCCCAAGACCATCGGCCAGAAGGACTATGTCCAGAGCATCCTCCGCAACACCGTGACCATCGGCGTGGGGCCTGCCGGCACCGGCAAGACCTACCTGGCGGTGGCGGCGGCGGTGGCGGCCTTCCGGGATAAGCAGATCAACCGCATCGTTCTCACCCGCCCCGCCGTGGAGGCGGGCGAGCGGCTGGGCTTTCTGCCCGGCGACCTCCAGAGCAAGGTGGACCCCTACCTCCGGCCGCTGTACGACGCGCTCTTTGACATGCTGGGCGCCGAGACCTACCAGAAGTATCTGGAGCGGGGCAACATTGAGGTGGCCCCCCTGGCCTATATGCGGGGCCGCACCCTGGACGACAGCTTCATCATCCTCGACGAGGCCCAGAACACCAGCCGGGAGCAGATGAAGATGTTCCTCACCCGCATGGGCTTCGGCTCCAAGGTGGTCATCACCGGCGACATCACCCAGATCGACCTGCCTACGGACAAGGTCAGCGGCCTCAAGGAGGCCATGAAGGTGCTGCGGAATGTGGAGGGCGTGGGCATCCAGGAGCTGACGCAGAACGATGTGGTGCGCCATGTGATGGTGCAGCGCATCATTGAGGCGTATGCCAAATATGAGGACAAACGCCGATGAAGCACCGGATTTTAATTGCCGCCGAGGTACCGGCGGGGGAGGACGCCGCCCTGCAGGCGCAGCTGTGCCGGGCCATTGAGACGGCGCTCTCGGCCGAGGGGGTGGACATCCCCTGCGAGATCGATGTCCTCCTGACCGATGACGCGGGCATCCACGCCGTGAACCGGGAGATGCGGGGCGTGGACAAGCCCACGGATGTGCTGAGCTTCCCCATGTTTTCCCTTGCCCCCGGCGAGCATCCCGCGCCGGACGACGCGGACCCCGAGAGCGGCCTTGTGCCCCTGGGGGATATGTGCCTTTCCCTGGAGCGGGCCCGGCAGCAGGGGGAGGAATACGGCCACGGCTTTGCGCGTGAGCTCTGCTATCTGGCCGTCCACTCCGTGCTGCACCTCCTGGGCTATGACCACCTGGACGAGGGCCCCATGAAGGCCCAAATGCGCGCCCATGAGGAGGCCGTTATGTCCCGCCTGGGCCTGGCGCGGTGAGAAATGCGCCAACCGCCGATCATACAAAAACGCGCCGCCCCACCCCTAAACCAAAGAAAGTAGAGGCATCACCCGATGACCACCAAAACCGCCATGATCACCGTCTGCGGACGGCCCAATGTGGGAAAATCCACCCTTACCAACGCCCTGGTGGGCGAAAAGATCGCCATCGTATCCGACAAGCCCCAGACCACCCGCAACCGCATCTACGGCGTGGTGGACCGGGGCCCCATCCAGCTGGTGCTGCTGGACACCCCGGGGCTCCACAAGCCCCGCAGCCGCCTGGGGGACTACATGGTAAAGGTGGTGCGCGAGAGTCTCTCCGCCGTGGAATGCGCCCTTTTGCTGGTGGAGCCCATCCCCCGGGTGGGAGAGCCCGAGCGCATCCTGCTGCAGCGCATCCGGGAGGAAAAGCTCCCCTGCATCCTGTGCATCAACAAGGTGGACGCCGTGGAGCACAAGGAGGCCCTCCTGGAGGTCATCGCCGCCTACAACGCCGCCTATCCCGATTTCGCCGCCATCGTGCCCATCTCCGCCAAGACCGGCAGCGGCCTCGACGAGCTGATAAAGCTCCTGGAGGGCTATGCCCAGCCGGGGCCCCACCTGTTCCCGGAGGGGGTCACCACCGACCAGGCGGACTCCCAGGTCTGCGCCGAGATCGTCCGGGAGAAGATGCTCCGCTGCCTGGACAAGGAGATCCCCCACGGCACCGCCGTGGAGGTCACCCGCTTTTCCGAGCGGGAGGAAAGCGGCATCATCGACCTGGATGTGACCATCTATTGCGAAAAGCAGAGCCACAAGGGCATCATCATCGGCAAGGGCGGCGAGATGCTCAAGAAGATATCCTCCGCCGCCCGGCGGGATATTGAGAAGTTCATGGGCGCCAAGGTCTTCCTCCAGACCTGGGTGAAGGTCAAGGAGAACTGGCGGGATAACCCCAACTTCATCCGCATGCAGGGCTATGACGAGCAGTAACCCCCGGGTGGTGGTCCGCGGCCTTGTCCTCCGGGGCACCGACACCAAGGAGACCGACCGCATCCTGACGGTGCTCACCCACGAGCTGGGCCTCATCACCGTCATCGCCAAGGGGGCCCGCAGCCGCCGCAGCCGCTATGCCGCCGTGTGCCGGAACCTGGCCTATGGAGAGCTGACCCTCTCGCGGTCCGGCAGGTGGTACTACCTCACCGAGGGCGCCACCCTGGAGCTCTTCCCGGGCCTCACCGCCGACATCGGCAAGCTGGCCCTGGGGGCCTACTTCGCCGAGCTCACCGAGGCCGTCTGCACCGAGGGGGAGGACACCGGCGCCCTTCTGCGCCTGCTGCTCAACGCCCTCTACGCCCTCAGCTGCTTAGACCGTCCGGCCCGGCTCATCAAGGTGGGCTTCACCTGGCGGCTCATGGCCCTCTCCGGCTTTGCCCCCCTCACCGATGCCTGCGCCGTTTGCGGCAAGGAGCCGGAGGAGCCCCTGCTGGACACCCTCCACGGCGTGGTCCATTGCGCCCGGTGCCCCACCGAGGGGCTCTCTGTGCCCCTGACCCGGGCCGCCCTGGCCGCCCTGGACTACATCCTCACCTGCGACCCCAAGCGGCTCTATCACTTCACCCTGGAGCGCGGCTCCCTGCGGCTTTTGGATCACGCCGCCGAGGCCTTCACCGCCGCTCAATTGGAGCGCAGCTTCCATACCCTCAACTACTATAAATCCGTTTCCCCAGAGGAAGAACTATGACCGAACTGTTTGAAAAATCCATCCGCACCTTAGAGCTGCCCGCCGTGCTGCAGCAGCTCTCCGGCTGCGCTGTGTCCCAGGCCGCCAAGGACAGGTGCCTCACGCTCCTGCCTGCCGCCGAGGTGGAGGAGGTCCGCCGCCTGCTGGATGAGACCGACGCCGCCAAGGAGCGCCTGGGCCTCCACGGCAGCCCCAGCTTCAGCGGGGTAAAGGATGTCTCCCGGCCCCTCCATCGGGCGGACCAGGGGGGCA
Source organism: uncultured Oscillospiraceae bacterium (assembly GCA_934591705.1). Classification (GTDB taxonomy): domain Bacteria; phylum Bacillota; class Clostridia; order Oscillospirales; family Oscillospiraceae; genus Vescimonas. The sequence goes on along the minus strand of CAKTPM010000013.1, from coordinate 38,674 downwards.
TGCTCAATACCCGGGAGCTGCTGGACATTGCGGGGCTGCTCACCGCCGCCCGCCGGGTCAGCGAATATGACGCCCAGCGCCAGGGGGAGCCCACCTGCATTGACCGGCTCTTCTCCGCCCTCCATGCCAACCGTTACCTGGAGGACAAGATCCACGCCGCCATTTTAGACGAGGAGACCATTGCCGACGGCGCCTCCGCGGAATTGGCGGACATCCGCCGGAAAATGCGCCTGGCCGCCTCCAAGGGCCGCCAGATACTCCAGCGCATCATCTCCTCGCCCTCCTATGCCAAGGTGCTCCAGGAGGCCCTCATCACCCAGCGGGACGGCCGCTTCGTGGTGCCCGTAAAGGCGGAGTGCAAGGGCAGCATCCCCGGCCTTGTCCATGACATTTCCTCCTCCGGGGCCACCCTTTTCGTGGAGCCCATGGGGGTGGTCCAGGCCAACAACGAGCTCAAGGAGCTGGAGGCCCGGGAGAAAAAGGAGATCGACCGCATCCTCCGGGCCCTCAGCGCCGAGTGCGCCGCCGCCCGGGCCAACATCGAATACGACTATGACCTGCTGGTGAACCTGGATGTGATCTTTGCCCGGGCCCAGCTGAGCTTCAAGCTCAATGCCTGCCGCCCGGAGGTCCGCAAGCGGGGCGGCGTCACCCTCCGCCGGGCCCGGCACCCCCTGCTGGACCCCGCCAAGGCCGTGCCCATCACCGTGGAGCTGGGCAACGCCTATGACACCCTCATCGTTACCGGCCCCAACACCGGCGGCAAGACCGTCACCCTCAAGACCATCGGCCTTCTGACCCTCATGGCCCAGTGCGGCCTGCACATCCCCGCCGAGGACGGCAGCGCCGTGCAGGTGTTCGCCGCCGTTTTGGCGGATGTGGGCGATGAGCAGAGCATCCAGCAGAACCTCTCCACCTTCTCCGCCCATATGGCCAACACCGTGGAGATCCTCCGCCAGGCCGATGAGCGCTGCCTGATCCTCTTCGATGAGCTGGGCGCAGGCACCGACCCCGTGGAGGGCGCCGCCCTGGCTATCGCCATCATCCAAAACGCCCGGCAGAGCGGGGCCCTGGTGTGCGCCACCACCCACTATGCCGAGCTCAAGACCTTCGCCATGACCACCGCCGGGGTGGAGAATGGCTCCTGCGAGTTCGATGTGGCCACCCTCCGGCCCACCTATCGCCTGCTCATCGGCATCCCCGGCAAGTCCAACGCCTTCGCCATCGCCCGCCGCCTGGGCCTGGAGGAGAGCGTCATCGCCGATGCCCAGTCCCAGATGGATGCCGAGAGCGTCCGCTTTGAGGATGTCCTCACCCAGCTGGAGGAAAAGCGCCAGCGGCTGGAGCGGGCCCAAAACGAGGCCGACCGCCTCTGGCGGCAGCGCCAGGAGGACGCCCAGAAGGCCCGGACCTTCCGCGAGCAGATGGAAAAGGCCAAGGAGAACGCCCGGCAAAAGGGCGAAAACGAGGCCCGCCGCATCCTCCGGGAGGCGGAGACCCGCACCGAGGCCATCTTCAAGGAGCTCGATGAGCTCCAGCGCCAGCAGCGCCGCCAGGCGGATTTCCAGGCCGTCAACGATGCCAAGGCCGCCGTGCGCCATGACCTCCGGGAGACCCGTGAGCTCCTCCATGCCCGGGAGGAGGAGCCCCCCACCTTCACCCCCACCCGGCCCATTGCCGAAGGGGATATGGTGGAGCTTCCCGGCGTCCGCTCCGGGGCCACGGTGCTCCATGTGAATGACGACGGCACCTTGCTCCTCCAGGCGGGAAAGATGAAAATGACCGTCAAGGCCCAGAGCGTGCGCCTGCTGGAGACCGCCCAGGAGGTGGAGCAGAAGAAAAAGGTGACCCCCAAGCCCGCCGCAGGCACCCATGTCACCCTGGGCCGCCGGGCCTCCCCGGAGCTGGATATCCGGGGCCTGGAGACCCTGGAGGCCGAGAGCGTGGTGGAGAATTATCTGGATGCCGCCCGTCTGGCCAAGCTGGGCACCGTCACCATCATCCACGGCAAGGGCACCGGCGCCTTGCGCAAGGCCGTCCACGAGCTCCTGCGCCGCAGCAAGATCGTCAAGAGCTTCCGCCTGGGCAACTTCGGCGAAGGGGAGGCCGGCGTCACCGTGGTGGAACTGAAATAGCGGAATTGAAATAATAGAAGAGCTGAAATGATACCGGCGGGGTGTTCTCACCCCGCCGTCTTTCTGTTTACCACTCTTCACTATTCACTATTCACTCTTCACTATTCACTCTTCACTATTCACTTTCCCCTGCGCGCCCCTGCCGCCCCTCCTTGCGGAATCTGCCCCCGTGGTTGGATCAAAATACGCGTGCAGACCGCACCTGGCGGTGCCTTTCAAATGCCTCGATATGCTCCTGACAAATTTTCATTTTTTCTCCTTTTTGCAACAAATTTTATTTACAACAAAATTTTTTCTCTTTTCGGAAGAAGTCCCTTATCAAGCCAAATCCCTTGGCTATTATACCAAATATCTATTGAAGAAGATTGTTGCTCTTGCTCTGTGCCTCGTTCTGGCCCTGAGCCTGTGCGCTACCGCTTTCGCTGCGCCTGCTACCCCCGGCACCACCCCCACCTTGGAGAATCAGTACACCAAGACTACTGATGTAACTGCAACCGAAACGAATAGTGTAAATGTGTTCTTCGCTAAGGCTACCGAGCCCGAGACCAATAGTGACGATGAAGTCATCGCCAAGGGCAATGTTGCTTACTACACCCTGTCCACTGTGGCTGGCAAGAAGTATGTCTCCGTTGCCACCAAGGGCGAGGCTGACATCGTTGTTTACAGCGATTCCGAGTTCAAGAATGCTGTCCTGTTCCTGGCCGAGATGGATCCCGAGTACTATGTCGCCGCTGCCACCACCAACTTCGGCAAGAACTGCGGTCAGATCAAGAAGCACGCTGCCTATAGCAAGAATGATACCTACTATCTGGTCACCGGTCTGGCCACCGACGACGAACTGTATGTTGCTGATGACGATACCCCCGATGCTTCCCTGATGGTCGGCGGTAAGCTGGTCAAGGCCAGCAAGGTTGGCACGGCCAACTATGTTGAGCACGATCAGACTCCCGTTGTCAAGGATGGCAAGCTGGTGGGCTACAAGTGCGCCACCTGCGGCATTGACGCCATCAAGGCTGCCAACTATGCTTCCATCCCCTCTGATGCTGCCAAGAGCTTCCAGGGTTCCGATGGCAACTGGTACTACTTCCCCGCCAAGGCCGTTTCCGGCACCACCTCTGGCAGCAAGGTTGACTCCGCCAAGACCTTCGACGCTGGTATCGCTCTGTATGTTGGCATGAGCATCTCCGCCGTCGCCGGCTCCGCCGTTGTGATTGGTAAGAAGAAGGAGTTCTAATTAAACCCTTCGGTTTAACGAACAACTAAAAAAGATGCACCCGCAAGGGTGCATCTTTTTTGTGTATATTTTCGGGCGGACAGAGCCGTCCGCCCCTACAACGCACCCATGCGCCACCGGCGGCGTCCCCCTGTAGGGGCCGACGCCTCTGTCGGCCCTGTTATCGTCGACGCAAACCGCCGGGGCGCAGCCACCCCGCCGTCGCCGGCTCCGCCGTTGTCCGGGGGCAATGTGGCGGAAAACTGCGGCCTTGTCCCCGCGCCAAGATGCCTTGCCCTTGCGGCATAGCCGCTGCGGCTTACGCTAAAAACACCCCACCGGGGTGTTTTCTTAACGCTGCAGAGAAGAAGTCGTTCTAATTAAACCCTTCGGTTTAACGAACAACTAAAAAAGATGCACCCGCAAGGGTGCATCTTTTTTGTGTATATTTTCGGGCGGACAGAGTCGTCCGCCCCTACAACGCACCCATGTACCACCGGCGCGTTCTCCCCAACACCTCTTCACTATTCACTATTCACTATTCACTCTTCACTTTCCACTATTCACTTTCCACTTTCCACTGCGCGGCCTTGCCGCGCCATGCAGGGGCCGACGCCTCTGTTCGACAAGCATAGAAAAACTCCCGAACAGCCATGCCGTTCGGGAGTAGATCGCTGCTTTGTAAGGTGTATAAACTCAGCGCTTGGAGAACTGCGGAGCGCGGCGGGCGGCTTTGAGGCCGTACTTCTTGCGCTCCTTCATGCGAGGATCGCGGGTCAGGAAGCCGGCCTTCTTCAGCAGGGGACGGAAGTCGGGGTTCACCTGCAGCAGGGCGCGGGAGATGCCGTGACGCAGAGCGCCGGCCTGGCCGGACACGCCGCCGCCTTCCACGGTGGCCACGATGTCCACCTTGCCCAGGGTGCTGGTGGTGTTCAGGGGCTGACGGACCACCATCTTCAGGGTCTCCAGGCCGAAATACTCGTCGATGTCGCGGCCATTGATGGTGATGGCGCCGGTGCCGTTCTCAAAGAGGTGCACCCGGGCCACGGAGGATTTACGACGGCCGGTGCCGTACTTGTACGGATTCTTAGACTGATACATTCTTCTTTATCCTCCTTCTCTTACTTGACCAGCTCGGGCTTCTGGGCGGCATGCTCGTGGTTCTCACCGGCATACACATGCAGACGCTTCAGACTGTCCTTGGTGACGATGTTGCGGGGCATCATGCCGCGAACGGCAACGCGCATTGCCAGCTCGGGCTGCTCCTGCATCAGGATGCGGTACTTGGTCTCCTTGAGGCCGCCCACCCAACCGGAATGGGTGCGATAGTACTTCTGCTCCATCTTATTGCCGGTGAGGATGGCCTTGCCGGCGTTGATGACGATGACATTGTCGCCGCAGTCGGCGTGGGGGGTGTAGGTGACTTTGCCCTTACCGCGCAGCAGGTCGGCCACGATGACGGCGGTCTTGCCCAGGGGCTTGCCGGCGGCGTCAACGACATACCACTTGCGCTCGATATTGGAGCTGTTTGCCATAAAAGTGGACATGGTGTTTTTCCTCCGTTTATTTGTATGGTATTGCTTTACTTTTACCTGCTCCCTTGTTAAAATCGGGAGAGAAGAAAGTCTGATCCAAAGGCGCCTAACGCGCAAGGATATTTATAACACAGAGCCGGTCACTTGTCAACACCATTTTGATTTACGGCAAAAACATCTTGCGTTTTCTCGTAAATGCTCATAAATGCTCTCGTTTTCTCGCAACGCAAATTCTTTTTCGGAGGTATCTTTTTATGCAGCACATTCTGGGCCTTGTCCGGGCCTGCGTGGAGGACTATCACATGATCGCCCCGGGAGACACCGTCGCTGTGGGGGTCAGCGGCGGCAAGGATAGTCTGCTGACCCTCGTGGCCCTGGCCCGGCTGCAAAAATTCTATCCGGTGCCCTTTCAGGTGGAGGCCATCACCCTGGAGATGGGGATGCCGGGGATGGACTATGCCGGCGTGGCCGCCCTGTGCGAGCATCTGGGGGTGCCCTATACCCGCATCCAGATCCCGGTCTATGAGATCCTCTTCGAGGAGCGCCGGGAGAAAAACCCCTGCTCCCTGTGCGCCAAGCTCCGCCGGGGCAGTCTCCACACGGCGCTGGCGGAGCGGGGCATCCGCAAGATCGCCCTGGGTCACCACTACGACGACGCCGTGGAGACCCTGCTGATGAATCTGCTCTTTGAGGGCCGCATCGGCTGCTTCCAGCCGGTGACCTACTTAGACCGCACGGGCATCACCCAGATCCGGCCTCTCCTATACTGCCACGAGGAGGAGATACGCCGGGTGGCCCGGCGGGAGGGCCTGCCCGTGGTCCGCAACACCTGCCCCATGGACGGCCACAGCCGCCGCCAGGAGGTCAAGGAGCTGCTGGCGGCGCTGGAGAAGACCTATCCCGACCTGAAGAAGAAGCTCTTCGGCGCCATCCAGCGCTACCCCCTGTACGGCTGGAGCTTGGATACGCCAGAGGTATAGGCGGCCCGGCAGCTGAAAAACGGGCGGCCCCGCCGCCCGTTTCAGTTATGTACCCAGCACCCATTGGGTCAGCAGCAGAAGCCCCAGTCCCGGCAGGCCCAGCACCCCCACCACCAGGGCGTTGAACCAGTTGAGGCCCGGCGCCGCCGCCCCGGCGAGGTGGAGGAGCCACAGGCCCCCGCAGCCCAGGGCGGTATTGCCCAGGAGCCGGAGCAGCAGCCGGGCCGGGGCCCGGAACAGCCGCACCGCCACCACCGCCAGAAAAAGGATCGTGATCCCCAGGGCGGCCTTTTCTATGACAGACACGCGCTCCCTCCTTTCATGTCCGCCGCCGCCACGCAAAGCGGCGCAGCGGACAGGGGCGGCCGGTCCCCCCGGGAGTCCCCGGTTTGCTCCTTGAGGCAGCGCAGGAGGTAGTTGTACCTGGCCTTCAGGGCGTTGATCTCAAAGATGCACGCCTCGATGAGCTCCGGCTCGCAGAGATAGTCAAAGCGCTGGTAGGCGCCCTGTAATTGAAGATTCACCGCTAAAAGCGCCTTTTTCAGCTCCTCTACGGAGGGGCGGGCGGGATCGTGTTTTTTCTTCGACATGGGATGGCCTCCTCGTTCCATTAGTAGTTTACGGATAGTTTGGACAAATATGACTTGGCTTAACCACATCCCATTAAATTTTCGGAGGAGGCCGCTATGAAGCGAGAGGAATACATGAAGGAGGCCCTGGCCCTGGCCGCCGAGGCCGCCGCCTGCGGCGAGGTGCCCGTGGGCTGCGTTATCGTCAAGGACGGCGCGGTGGTGGGCCGGGGACGCAACCGCCGGGAGGAGAAGCAGGCCCTCTGCTCCCACGCGGAGATGGAGGCCATCGCCCAGGCCAACGAAACCCTGGGCACCTGGCGGCTGGACGGCTGCGAGGTCTATGTCACGCTGGAGCCCTGCCCCATGTGCGCCGGAGCCCTCATGGGAGGCCGAGCCCGGCGGGTGTATTATGGCGCCCGAGACGCCGTCATGGGCGCCTGCGGCGGCGTGCTGAACCTGTATATGGAGGATTTCCCCAACCGCCCCCAGCTGGTGGGCGGCGTATTAGGCGCGGAGTGCCGGGCCATCCTGCAGGATTTTTTCCGGGACATGCGGGAGAAATAGGGATGACCGCCGGGGGCAGGTTTGCGGAAACGGCGCGTTCTCCCCAACACCTCTTCACTTTCCACTTTCCACTGCGCGGCCCTACCGCGCCCCTGTAGGGGCGGACGGCTCTGTCCGCCCCAGCGTTTCGTGTAAAATCGCGCCGGTTTCGGATATTGACAAACCCGTAAACCCTGCTATAATAATAAATAGAAAGGGCGCTGCGACAAGCGGTTAGCCCATGCGAAGTTAGATTTTCAATGTTTCATGAAAACCGTCACCGTGCCGGGTGGCGGTTTTCGCGTTTCTGCTTTACAATGATCGTAACCGTAAAAGGCCCGATATGTAAGGTGATACGCATTGCCTCACCCCCTTTCGGGTGGTGTGGCCAACCGCCTGCCGTTGTGCAGCGCCAAGGTCATTATAAAACGACAGTTTGGAATTGTCAATATAGGGCGAGAAAACACCGATAACCGGGCCGACAGAGGCGTCGGCCCCTACAGGGCACCATTGTGCCGTCTATGCTGCACACAAAAAAAGATGCACCCTTGCGGGTGCATCTTTTTTAGTTGTTCGTTAAACCGAAGCGGTTAATTAGAACTCCTTCTTCTTACCGATCACAACGGCGGAGCCGGCGACGGCGGAGATGCTCATGCCAACATACAGAGCGATACCGGCGTCGAAGGTCTTGGCGGAGTCAACCTTGCTGCCAGAGGTGGTGGGGGAAACGACACCAGCGGTCTTCACGAACACATAGCCATCAGTGGCAACGCCACCGGTAACAGTGGAATAGCCGGGAACGGGAACGACCTCAGAGCCAGCGGGAGCCTTACCAACCTTGTAGATGGCAGTGATCTTGGTGTTGCAGACGGGGCAGAAAACCTCGGTGGGAACGGTGTTGTTCTTCTCGTCCAGCTTCACGCCGGTGACACTCCAGTTGTGAGCAACGGTGTCAATGGCAGCACCGCCGACAACAACGATCTCTTTGCCAACCAGAACGCTTACGCCAGTGTCGGCTTCGCCGTAGATACTATCCTTAGCAACGGCGGCAACGGAGGTCTTGGTGACCTTGTAGTAGTCGATCTTGGTGTTGAAGCCAGAAACGGCGGTGTTCACCTGGCCGCACTTGACACCGAAGTTGGTGAACTTCTCAGCGATGGCCTGATACTCGACCTCAGCAGAATCGACCTTGTTCACATAGTAGAGAACAGCAGTCTTACCGTGTTCGGTAACGGCATAGCTCTTGACAGTGGGAGCGGTGGTCTTGACAAAGAAGTTGGTACCAGCGGCGCCATCCTTGATGTACTCCAGGTTACCGGAGCCATCGGAGTTAGTCTGAGCGGCCACATTGGTCATTGCGACATCATCAAAGCCGCCGGTAAGGGAGGCATCGGACTTGACATTGGAATAGTCCTTCATGTTGCTGTCGTTGGCAACATACAGGTCAAAGGTGTCAGCAGCAGCGAAGGCGGTGGCGCACAGGCTCAGGGCCAGAACGAGGCACAGAGCAAGAGCAACAATTTTCTTCAATAGATATTTGGTATAATAGCCAAGGGATTTGGCTTGATAAGGGACTTCTTCCGAAAAGAGAAAAAATTTTGTTGTAAATAAAATTTGTTGCAAAAAGGAGAAAAAATGAAAATTTGTCAGGAGCATATCGAGGCATTTGAAAGGCACCTTTTCCAGAATGAAACCGCCAAAAGCACCATCGGCGTCTACCGCACCACCGTGGCGGATTTCGTGAAATTTCTGGATGGCAGGGATTTGGAAAAGGACCTTGTGCTGGAGTACAAATCCGTTATCATGGATCGGAATATGAGCTCCACCGTCAACAGCAAGATTGGCCCGCTGAACCTGTTTCTGCGGTTTCTGGGCTATCCCGAAATGTGCGTCAAGCGGCTGCGTATCCAGCGGCAGATATACTACCCCGAGGAAAAGGAGCTGCTCTATGAGGAGTATGTGCGGCTGGTGAGAACGGCGGAGGCCATGGGCAACCAGCGCATCGCCCTGGCCCTGCAGATGCTCTGCGCCACCGGCATCCGCGTGGGGGAGCTGGCGTACATCACCGTGGAGGCCGCCAAAAGGGGCCGGGCCATCGTCCGCAACAAGGGCAAGACCCGGATCATCTTTATCCCGGAGGCCCTCAGCGAGAAGATCCTCCGATACGCCCAGTGCTGCGGCATCCTCTCGGGGCCAGTGATCCTCACCTCCACCGGCAGGCCCCTGGATCGGACGAACATGTGGCGCTATATGAACCGGCTGTGCGAGGCCGCCGGCATCGACACCGAGAAGGGCCACCCCCACGCCCTAAGGCACCTTTTCGCCGCCACGCACTATAAGCGCAACCGCGATCCCATCGGCCTGGCCGACCTGCTGGGCCACAGCTGCCTTGACACCACGCGCATCTACACGGCCACCAACGGAAAAGAGCAGATCAAGCAGCTCAATAAGCTGAACCTGGTGGTCTGAGCCCCCGTCGGCGGCAGGGCGCAAGTCCCTTACAGCCCCCCAAGCCGCCGGGGAAATGTGAAAGCCCCGGCCTTTACACAGTAAAAAGCGCCGCCTGTGACCGATGCCACAGGCGGCGCTTTTATGATCTTTTATGATGCCGAAGGGTGGCTTATTCGATGGCGGGCAGCTTGGCCACCACGGCGGCGCAGCGGGGGCACAGCTCACCGGTGACGGTGGGCAGCACCTTCCAGCAGCGGGCGCACTTGCAGCCGGCGGCGGGCTTCACCGCCACCTCCAGCCTGTCGCCCACGGTGAGGCGCACCTGGGAGACGATGAGGATATCCGCCAGGGCATCGGGGGCCATGTCGGCGGCGAAGGCCAGCTCCGCGGGCACGGTGACATCCACCTCCGCCTCCAGGGCCTTGCCGATGCGCTTGTCGGCCCGGGCCTGCTCCAGGGCGCCGTTGACGGCGGTGCGCAGCTCCTCGAGAGCGTTCCACTTGGCCATCTCCTGGGCGCTGAGGGCATAGTCGGCATAGGGCTTTTTCATCTCATTGAAGAGGATGTTGCGGGCATCGTCCTCGGTGCGGTGAGGCATGGCCAGCCAGATCTCATCGCAGGTGAAGGCCAGAATGGGGGCGAACATGCGGGTCATGGCATCCAGGATCATCCACACGGCGCTCTGGGCACTGCGGCGGGAGAGCCCCTCGGCCTCGTCGCAGTAGAGGCGGTCCTTGATGATGTCGAAGTAGAAGGCGCTCAGATCCAGCACGCAGAAGTCGTTGATGGCGTGGGCGATGGAGTGGAACTCGTAGTTATAGTAGTAGCCCTCCACCTTCTCCATCAGGGCGTTGAGGCGGCTGACGGCCCAGCGGTCCAGGGGCAGCATATCGCCGGGGGCCACCAGCTTGTTGGCGTCAAAGCCCACCAGGTTATCCAGGCAGAACTTGGAGGTGTTGCGGAACTTCAGATAGTTCTGGGAGAGCTGCTTGAAGATATCGTCCGAGCAGCGGACATCCACATGGTAGTCGGCGCTGCCGGCCCACAGGCGCAGGAGGTCTGCGCCGTACTTGGAGATGATCTCGTTGGGATCCATGCCGTTGCCCAGGGACTTGTGCATGGCCCGGCCCTCGCCGTCCACGGTCCAGCCGTGGGTGATGCACTCCTTGAAGGGGGCGCCCCGGCCCAGGGCGCCTACGGCCACCAGCAGGGAGCTCTGGAACCAGCCGCGGTACTGGTCGAGACCCTCGAAGTACACGGTGGCGGGCCAGAAGTGCTGGTCGCGCTCCATGGTGCAGAAGTGGGTGGAGCCGGAGTCGAACCAGCCATCCAGGGTGTCGGTCTCCTTTTCGAAGCCCTCGGCGCCGCCGCACAGGGGGCAGGTGTAGCCCTGGGGCAGGAGGTCCTCGGCCTCCATGTCGAACCAGGCGTTGGAGCCCTTCTGCTCGAAGATGGCGGCCACGGAGCGGATGGTATCGTCGTTGCAGACGGGCTTGCCGCACTTCTTGCAGTAGAAGACCGGGATGGGCAGGCCCCAGCGGCGCTGGCGGGAGATGCACCAGTCGGCCCGCTCGTTGATCATGGACTTCATGCGGTCAATGCCCCAGGCGGGCAGCCAGCGGACCTCGTCGCAGGCGGCGATGGCCTGGTCCTTGAAGGACTCCACGGAGCAGAACCACTGGGGGGTGGCCCGGAAGATGATGGGCTTTTTGCAGCGCCAGCAGTGGGGATAGCTGTGGACGATCTCCTGCTGGGCGAAGAGGGAGCCGGCCTCCTGCATATCCCGGAGGATCACGGGGTTGGACTCCTCCACCAGCATCCCGGCGTACTTGCCGGCGTAGTCGGTGTGGCGGCCCTGGTCGTCCACGGGCACCACCATGTCCATATCGTAGCGCTTGCAGGTGACATAGTCGTCGGCACCGAAGCCGGGGGCGGTGTGCACGCAGCCGGTACCGGAGTCCATGGTGACATAGTCCGCCAGCACCAGGCGGGAGGTCTTGGGCAGGAAGGGGTGGTCGGCCAGCATGTTCTCATAGAAGGAGCCCGGATGGGTCTCGACGATCTCGTAGCTGTCAAAGCCGCCGATGCCCATGACCTTCTCCGTCAGGGCCTCGGCCATCACATACATCTCGCCGTTGGGGGCCTTCACCACGGCGTAGCTCTCGTCGGGGTGCAGGGCAATGGCCAGGTTGCCGGGCAGGGTCCAGATGGTGGTGGTCCAGATGACGAAGAAGAGCTTGCTCTTGTCCAGGTGGCTCAGCTTGCCCAGATCATCGTGCATGGGGAACTTCACGAACACGGTGGTGCAGGGATCGTCCTGATACTCGATCTCCGCCTCGGCCAGGGCGGTCTCGTCGTGGTAGCACCAGTAAACGGGCTTGAGGCCCTTGTAGATATAGCCCTTCTTGTACATCTCGCCGAAGACCTTGACCTCCTCGGCCTCAAAGGTCTTGTCCATGGTGCAGTAGGGGTGCTCCCAGTCGCCGAACACGCCCATGCGCTGGAAGCCCTGGCTCTGCAGGTCCACATACTTCTGGGCGTAGTCATGGCAGGCGCTGCGGAAGTCCGCCACGCTCATGGCCTTGTGGTTGAGCTTCTGCTCCTTGATGATGGCGCTTTCGATGGGCATGCCGTGGTTGTCCCAGCCGGGGATGTAGGGGGTGAAGTAGCCCCGCATGGCCGCCGAGCGGTTCATGAAGTCCTTGATGGCCTTGTTCAGGGCGTGGCCCATGTGGATGTTGCCGTTGGAGAACGGAGGGCCGTCATGGAGGGAGAACAGGGGCTTTCCCTCGTTCTTCTTCAAAAGCTCGTTATAGAGGTCCAGCTCCTGCCAGTGGCGGAGCATGTCCGGCTCGCGCATGGGCAGGCCCGCCCGCATGGGGAAGCCGCTCTTGGGCATATTCAGCGTTTTTTTGTATTCCATAGTTGTGCTCCTTTGTATGATGATTTTTGATAATGACACAGCCGCTTGCGGGGAAAATAAAAAAGCCCCTGTCTCTTTCCATAAGAGACAAAGGCGAAATGACCTCTGCGGTACCACTCTTGTTGCCATGCCGGGGCACGGCCGCTCGCTCCCCACGGGTGCATGGGGCGGGGGTTGATAACGGCCCTCTGCCGTCCGGGCTTACTGTGCAGTTCAGCCGGATGCTCCGGGGTGATCTTCGCGCGCTCCGACCCCTCCGCCTTACACCTGCCGGCGGCTCTCTTGGCGGGTCCTTGTACGAGACGCTACTGTCCCCTTCCTCGCAGTTTCACAATATTGTCTGTACTATACCCACTTTGCCGCCGTTTGTCAAGGGAAAAATCCGCCCGGCCGGGGGTTTGTAAAGAAGCCGTGAAACTTTATGCGCAAAATCCTGCATATGGTGCCGGAAAAACAGGCAAAGCACCACATTTTGACAATTTGGGACACTGTCGAAGCGGGTCGAACGAAACTTGGGTTTATTCGACAAAATCGCCTTGAAAACTCTGTCCGTTTCTGGTAATTTATAACTACGAAAAGCGATAAACCGGGCTTTATCGTGCATCCGCCCAGAGCGCTGAGGGAGGAAATTGTATTTTTTAGGGGGACAAAAAAGCAATGGAAAACCTTACGGAAAACCGCGCAGAAATACTGTTGGCCGACAGCAGTGAAGAGTTCCGCGCACTGCTGCATCGGCAATTAGAGGCCACCGGGGAGTTCGTCGTGGTAGGGGAGACCGGCGACGGCATGGAGGCCCTGGAGCTTATCGGCAAGTGCCGCCCGCAGGTGGTGCTGCTGGACATGATGCTGCCCTCATTGGACGGCCTGGGGCTTCTGGGGATGCTGGCCCCGGAGGAGCGCCCGCGGATCATCGCCGTGTCCAGTCTGTGCAACGACGCCACGGTGTCACAGGCCCTGGACAAGGGGGTGTGCTACTTCATGGCCAAGCCGGTGCATGTGCCCTCCCTGCTGGAGCAGATACGCCGGGCCCTGGATCCGGCGGAGGAGGGGCCTGCCACCCCTTCGGCTCTGGAGGGCAAGGTCACCGCCATCATCCATGAGATCGGCGTGCCTGCCCACATCAAGGGCTATCAGTATCTCCGGGAGGCCATTATCATCGCGGTGGAGGACATGGATGTCATCAACGCCGTGACCAAGGTGCTCTATCCCCAGGTGGCCAAGCGCTTTTCCACCACGCCCAGCCGGGTGGAGCGAGCCATCCGCCACGCCATCGAGGTGGCCTGGGACCGGGGCGACCTGGAGACACTTCAGAAATACTTCGGCTACACGGTGAATTCCGCCAAGGGAAAGCCCACCAACAGCGAGTTCATCGCCATGATCGCCGACCGCATTTCCCTGCAGCGCCGCCGGCGCAGCGTGAGCTGATACCGGCGCCGATGACCCGCGCATCCCCGAAACAGCGCATCGGGGATGCGCGGTTTTTTGCGCGCTGCACCGCCCCGGGCGCTTGAGTTTTTCCCGGGGGTGTGGTAGGATGGAGGGCGTGAAAATCCCGGAGAAGGAAGAATGTATATGGATATCATCAAGACCATCGCACAGGAACTGGACAAGGATCCCCGGCATGTGGAGAATGTGGTGCGCCTGCTGGACGAGGGCAACACCGTGCCCTTCATCGCCCGCTACCGCAAGGAGCTCCACGGCGCCATGGACGATACCGCCCTGCGGACGCTCTGCGAGCGCCTGGGCTACCTCCGCAGTCTGGAGGAGCGCCGGGAGGCCGTGAAAAAGGCCATCGGCGAGCAGGGCAAGCTCACCGCGGAGCTGGCCGCCGCCATCGATGCCGCCGCCACGCTCGCGGAGGTGGAGGATCTCTACCGGCCCTATAAGCAAAAGCGCCGCACCCGGGCCACCGTGGCCCGGGAGAAGGGCCTGGCTCCCCTGGCGGAGCTGCTGCTGGCCCAGGAGCGGGCCTGCCCCGCTCCGGAGGCCGCCGCGCTGGCTTTCATCGACCCGGAAAAGGGCGTGGAGACTCTGGCCGATGCCCTCCAGGGGGCCAGCGACATCATCGCCGAGATACTCTCCGACGATGCCGACATCCGCAAGGCCCTCCGGGGGCTGCTGCAGCGGCAGGGCCATCTGCGCTGCCTGGCCGCCAAGGAGGAGGACAGCGTCTACCGGCTCTACTACAACTTTGACCGCCCCCTGGCCAAGCTGGCGGGCCACCAGGTGCTGGCCATCAACCGGGGCGAGAAGGAGGGCTATCTCACCGCCACGGTGCTGCTGGACCGTGACCAGGCCCTGCCCCTTCTGCGCCGGGCGGCGGTGAAGCCCGGCTCGGCGGCCATGGAGTTCATAAAGGCCGCCTGCGAGGACGCCTATGACCGGCTCATCTACCCCTCCCTGGAACGGGAGGCCCGCAGCGCCCTCACCGAGGAGGCCAACGAGGGGGCCATCGGCCAATTTGCCCTGAACCTCAAGCCCCTTTTGATGCAGCCCCCGGTGAAGGGCAAGGTCACCATGGGCCTGGACCCCGGCTATCGCATGGGCTGCAAGGTGGCGGTGGTGGATCCCACCGGCAAGGTGCTGGACACCGCCGTGGTCTATCCCACCTACGGCGAGCGCCAGAAGAAGGAGGCCATCGCCGCCCTGGCCCGGCTCATCGCCCGCCACGGCGTGGAGCACATCGCCATCGGCAACGGCACCGCCGGCCGGGAGACCGAGCAGATGGCGGTGGAGCTCATCCGCCAGGTGAATGAGAAGGGCGCCCATGTCAGCTACATGATCGTCTCCGAGGCGGGGGCCTCCGTATACTCCGCCGGCAAGCTGGCCGCCGAGGAGTTCCCCCAGTACGATGTGAACCTCCGCAGCGCCGTGTCCATCGCCCGGCGGCTCCAGGATCCTCTGGCGGAGCTGGTGAAGATCGACCCCAAGGCCATCGGCGTGGGGCAGTATCAGCACGATATGCCCCAAAAGCGGCTGGATGACGCTCTCAGCGGCGTGGTGGAGGACTGCGTCAACGCCGTGGGCGTGGACATCAACACCGCCTCGCCCTCCCTGCTGCAGCGGGTGGCGGGCCTCAATGGCACCACGGCGAAGAATGTGGTGAGCTACCGGGAGGAAAACGGTGCCTTCACCTCCCGGGCCCAGATCAAAAAGGTGCCCAAGCTGGGGCCCAAGGCCTTCGAGCAGTGCGCCGGCTTCCTGCGGGTGCCGGAGAGCGCCGTTGTGCTGGACAATACCGCCGTCCACCCGGAGAGCTACGCCGCCGCCAAGGCCCTCCTGGAGCTCACCGGCCACACCCTGGCGGATGTCCGGGCCGGCAAGCTCACCGATCTGCCCCGGCGGCTGGCGGACTACGGCCCCGAGAAGGCCGCCCAGGCCATCGGCGTGGGCGTGCCCACCCTGCAGGATATCGCAGCTGAGCTGATGAAGCCCGGCCGGGATGTCCGCGACGAGCTGCCCCGGCCCATCCTCCGCACGGATGTGCTGGAGATAAAGGACCTCAAGCCCGGCATGGAGCTCACCGGCACCGTCCGCAATGTCATCGACTTCGGCGTATTTGTGGACATCGGCGTCCACCAGGACGGCTTGGTGCACATCTCCCAGGTGGCCGACCGCTTCCTCCGCCACCCCTCCGAGGCGGTGTCCGTGGGGGATGTGGTGAAGGTGGTGGTGCTGGAGGTGGATGAAAAGAAAAAGCGCATCTCCCTGAGCATGCGCCAGGCGAAGAGCTGACCGCCACCGCCGCCCCAAGGGCGAAAAAAGAAGTGACACGCCGCAGCGTGTCACTTCTTTTTATGGGGTAGAGGAAATAGGAGAGAAACAGTCACATTCAGGCGGCGGCCCGGGCCCGGCGGGCGGCGCGCTCCTCCCGGGCGATCTGGACAATGCCGGCCTTGCCGGCGGCCCAGGTGCCGAGGGCACCGAAGATCAGGGGCAGGTAGCAGCCGGCCTCACGGATGGGCGCATCGGCGGCCAGCATCAGGAAAGAGGTGGCCACCACCAGGAAGGCGGCGACAACGGCGATGGCGATGTAGTCATAGATGTTGGTGTTCTTTTTCATGGTAGGGTCCTCCTTAAATCAGTTTTGTTTTTCAGAGGTGTCGTTCCTCTGTGTCTATATAGTAGAATAATTAACATGAAAAGTAAAGCCAAAGAACATTATGTTGATTATAAGCAAAACTTACAGTATACGCAGTTGACGAAAGCATACTAATATGATATATTAGGTAGATACGGAGGCGGCGGAGCCGCCGCCCCGGCCTAAGGCGGAACCTATTTCTGGGGGCTGTACCCCGTAAAGGAGATTCATATGATTCGAGTAATGACTGACAATGCGGCAAACCTGCCGCCGGAGCTGCGGACGCAGTACGGCATCACGGAGGTCTGCCTGACCTACAGCATCAACGGCCAGCCAGCGGACACCTCTTTGGCCTTCGACGGCCGGGGCTTTTATGACGCCATGCGTGCCGGTGCGGAGGTACAGACCTCCATGGTCTCCCCCCAGGCGGCCCGGGACGCCATGGAGCCCCTCCTGGCCGCCGGGGACGATATTCTCTACCTGGGCCTCTCCGGCGGTGTCAGCGGCACCTGCTGGGGGGTGGGCCTGGTGGCGGAGGAGCTCCGGGAGGAGCATCCCGGCCGGGACATCCGGGTGGTGGACACCCGGGGCGCTTCTCTGGGCGAGGGGCTCATCGTGCTGGAGGCGGCCCATATGGCCCGGCAGGGCGCGGCTATGGACGATATTCTTTCCCGGGTCTATGAGCTGCGCAGCAAGATGCGCCAGCACTTCATGGTGGACGACCTGAAGTACCTGAGGAAGGGCGGCCGGCTCTCCGGCGCGGCGGCGCTGGTGGGCACGCTCCTGCAGATCAAGCCCATCCTCCAGGGGGATCCCGAGGGTAAGATCGTGGTGCTCACCAAGGAGCGTGGCCGCAAGAAGGCCATGGATACCCTCATCCGACTTTATGAGGAGCTGGTGGAGGACAAGGCCGCCCCGGTGGGCATCTCCCACGCCGCCGCCCCGGCGGAGGCGCTGCATCTCACCACGGCCCTGCACCAGGCGGGCTGCACGGGGCCCATCCTCTCGGTGTGCCATGAGCCCGTCACCGGCGCCCATGTGGGGCCCGGTATGCTGGCTTTGTATTTTTACAGCAGCAGCTGGCGATAAAGCGCAGCGCGGCGGGGTGACCACACCCCGCCGTATTTGTCAAGTCCGCCTTAATACCTGAGGAAATGACGGTAACCGGGCGGACAGGGTCGTCCGCCCGAAAATATACACAAAAAAGAAAGACCGCCGAGGCGGTCTTTCTTTTTAGCTTTCAAGAGAAAGTTCTAAATTAGAACTCCTTCTTCTTACCAATGACAACGGCGGAGCCGGCGACGGCGGAGATGCTCATGCCAACATACAGAGCGATACCAGCGTCGAAGGTCTTGGCGGAGTCAACCTTGCTGCCAGAGGTGGTGGGGGAGACAACACCAGCGGTCTTCACGAACTCGTAGCCAGCGTAGCCGGGAACGGCCTCAACCTTGGAGCCAGCGGGGGACTTGCCGGTCTTGTAGATGGCAGTGATCTTGGTGTTGCAGACGGGGCAGAAAACCTCAGTGGGAACGGTGTTGTTCTTCTCGTCCAGCTTCACGCCGGTGACAGTCCAGTTGTGGGTAACGGCCTTGGGGTTGATGGCAGCATCAACAACAACGATCTCCTTGTCGACCAGAACGCTAACAGCAGTGGTGGGAGTAGTACCAGCCTCGCCGTAAATCTCGTCCTTGGTCACGGTGGCAACAGAGGTCTTGGTGATCTCATAGTAGTCAATCTTGGTGTCGAAGCCAGCGACGGTGGTGTTCACCTGATCGCACTTGTAGCCGAAGTTGGTGAACTTCTTAGCGGTGGCGACATAGTTGACTTCAGCAGAAGTGACCTCATTCACATAGTACAGGATAGCGGTCTTGCCCTCGGCAACAACAGCAAAGCTCGCGACGGTAGGAGCAGTGGTCTTGACATAGAGCTTAGTACCATCAGAAATGTACTCCAGGTTGCCGGAGCCATCAGAGTTGGTCTTGGCAGCAGTGACAGTCAAATCCACGGCGACGGGAGCGGTAAGGCTGTCCTTAATGTTTGCGGAATCCTTCAGGTTGGCGCTGGTGGCTGCATACAGCTCATACTTGTCGGCAGCAGCGAAAGCGGTGGCGCACAGGCTCAGGGCCAGAACGAGGCACAGAGCAAGAGCAACAATCTTCTTCATTTGTTTTTTCCTCCATAAAAAATTTTTTGTTGTAAGAAGAAATGAAGTACTTCTTACAATGGCAGTATAGCATGCTTTTGGAATTCGTCAACAGGTTACGGCGTTTTGTAACCAAACTGTAACCTTTCTGTCCGCGAGCGGCGGACGGGGGGGCTTTCTTTCTTTTCTTCTTCTCATACTTTCTTTGCGCAAAGAAAGTATGCAAAGATGCGTTTAAGGGAAAGGGGATTTCGATTTCCCCTTTCCCTTAAAAATCCCTATCCCTTGAAACGACCAAAGGAGGGGCGGTGCTGCGGCACCCCCCTCCTTGTGGAATCTACCCCCCGGGGACGAGAGTGCAAAACCTCACCTTGACAAACGGGGAAACGCTGTTATAATGATAAATAGAAAGGGCGCTGCGACAAGCGGTTGGCCCGGTTTCGTGAAGATCGTTTAGCTTATGCTAAGAAAACCGTCACCTGCCGGGGTGGCGGTTTTTGCCTTTTATACAGATCGTTACCGTATATCCGAAGATATGTAGCGTGATCGTAATTGGCATTGCCTCACCCCCTTTCGGGTGGTGTGGCCAACCGCCTGCCGTTGTGCAGCGCCACAAGTATTATAAAACGACAGTTTGGAATTGTCAATATGGGGCGAGAAAACACCGATAACCGGGCCGACAGAGGCGTCGGCCCCTACAGGGGGACGCCGCCGGTGGCGCATGGGTGCGTTGTAGGGGCGGACGACCCTGTCCGCCCGGTTATCGTCATTTCCTCAGGTATTAAGGCGGGCTTGACAAACGGGCGAAGGATGGTATAATCATAAATAGAAAAGGCGCTGCGACAAGCGGTTAGCCCTTAAAGTGAAAGAATTCTAATAACAGTTAGAAAACCGTCACCGTGCAGGGTGGCGGTTTTCGCGTTTCTGCTTTACAATGATCGTAACCGTAAAAGGCCCGATATGTAAGGTGATACGCATTGCCTCACCCCCTTTCGGGTGGTGTGGCCAACCGCCTGCCGTTGTGCAGCGCCAAGGTCATTATAAAACGGCAGTTTGGAATTGTCAATATAGGGCGAGGAATTGACGGTAACGGGGCGCGGCTGCGCCGCGCAGTGGAAAGTGGAAAGTGGAAAGTGAAGAGTGAAGAGTGAAGAGTGAAGAGTGAAGAGTGAAAAGGTGTTGGGGAGAACGCGCAGGGGGCGCGGGCGTGCTATTCCGGGGCGGCGGCGCATATACTTGCCCGGTGATGGGATGAAAAAGCAAGAGACGCAAGGGCATCCGGCGCTTCCGGCGGCAGTCGGGGCGCTGGTGCTGCTGCTTCTGGGCAGCGTCCCGGCGGCGGAGGCGGTGCGGCGAGGCCTGGCCCTGTGCGCAGGGTCGGTGATCCCGGCCCTTTTCCCCTTCCTGACGGCAGTGCGCTTCGCCGTAAGCTGCGGCCTGGGGCAGGTGCTGCCGGGGCCCGCCGCCGCCCTTTTGCTGGGGGCCGTGGGTGGCTACCCCATGGGGGCCGCCGCCGTGGGGCAGCTCTATGAGACCGGGCAGCTCCGCAGGGAGGATGCCCAGGGCCTTTTGTGCTGCTGCAACAACGCCGGCCCCGCCTTCATCCTGGGCTATGTGGGCCGGGAGGTCCTGGGCAGCCCCTCCGGGGGGCTTCTCCTCTGGGGGGTACACCTTGCCTCCGCGGCGGTGATGGCGGCCCTCTTTTTTCCACGGTCCTCCGGGGGCCGCCTCCGGGATGCCGCCGCTCCGCCACCGGCTCTCGGCTTCGTGGAGGCGGTGCGCTCATCGGCGGTGACCATGCTGGAGATCTGCGGCTTTGTGACGGTTTTTTCCGTGGTGACAGGAGCCCTGCAGGCGGCAGGCGCGGGCTCTCCCCTGCTGCTGGGCGCCCTGGAGCTGACCTGCGGCGCGGCGCTTTTGCCCGCCGGCCCGGAGGGCTTTGTCATGGCAGCGGCGCTTCTGGGCTGGGGCGGCGTATCGGTACACTTCCAGACGGCGGCAGTGCTCTCGGGCACCGGCCTGTCCCTGGGGCGCTACCTGGCGGCTAAGGCGGGGCAGGCCGCCCTCTCCGCCGTCATCGCCGCCGGGGTGGTGCTGAGCGGCGCGGTATAGCCGCCCCTCGCGCCCTATATTTGACAACAATTTGTATTATTTCGACCGCATTCTACAATTTGTATCGTATTTTTCGCCGTGGGGCGGAAAAAGGGAGGGGCTCGGCCCCTCCCTTTCCAATTATGACTTGCGCAGCGATCACTTGCCCGCCATCTTCACGGCGATCTCCAGGCCGATCTTCATCATGTTGGTGAAGGTGTTCTGGCGCTCGTCGGCGCTGAGCTCCTGGCCGGTGACCAGGTTGTCGGAGATGGAGCAGATGGCCAGGGCCCGCTTGCCGGTGTAGGCGGCGGTGGCGTAAAGGCCGGCGGCCTCCATCTCCACGGCCATGACGCCCATCTTCTGATAGCGCATATTGCGCCCGGCGGCGTCATAGAAGGTGTCGGAGGAATAGAGGTTGCCCACGGGCATCTCCACGCCCAGCTCCCGGGCGCTCTCCACGGCGGCCATCAGCAGGTCGAAGTCGCAGATGGGGGCATAATTGCCGCCCAGCTCATACTGCTCCAGGAAGGCGGAGTTGGTGCACGCGCCCATGCCGGCCATGACGCTGCCCAGGGGCATATCCGCCCGCATGGCGCCGGCGGAGCCCACCCGGATGATGTTCTCTACACCGTACTGGGTGAACAGCTCATAGGAATAGATGCCGATGGAGGGGATGCCCATGCCGCTGGCCATGACGCTGACGGGGGTACCCTTGTAGGTGCCGGTGTAGCCCTGGACGCCCCGGACATTGTTCACCAGCTTGGGGGCGGCGAGGAAGGTCTCTGCAATGAACTTTGCCCGCAGCGGATCGCCGGGCATCAGCACGGTCTTGGCGAAATCGCCCTTTTGGGCATTGTTGTGGGGAGTAGCCATGGTACAGTCTCCTTTTCATTTCGATAGTCGCCGCAGGCGGCGCCGTGTGTGGGACCCATGTATACGCCCAGTATACCATACCCCCGGGCGCTAAGCAAGCGGGAAAAAGCCGGTCTCAGCCCTCCCGGTATTCGGCGATATCCTCCAGCTGGCAGTCCAGGATCCTGCAGAGCTGGTCGAGGGTATAGGAATTCACATTCTCGTTTTTCCGCAGGCGGTCCAGCTGCCCGGTGCTGATTTTATATTCCTTGATAAGCTTGTACTGCGAAATGTCCCGTTCCCGCATCGTGGTCCACAAACGGTCGAACACGATCATACCCATCACCTTTTCATCCTTTTTTATAATGGTATTTTCTTGTTCGCGGATTGACAATAGCCCGTATACGGGCTATACTGTGGACAAGGCCTGAAAGCCCGGGGCGCCTGACGGATCAGGGACGGCGAAGGGGCAAATGCGTTAGGCGGAGGGGGATGCGTATGATAAGCTATGCCAACTTTTGGGATACGCTCAAGGCATCGGACGAAACCACATACACCCTGATCAAAAAGCATCACATTCCCAGCGCCACCATCAACCGGCTGCGGAAGGATCATCCCCTGAGCACCACCACCATCGACACGCTCTGCCGGATCTTCGACTGCCGGGTAGAGGATATTATGCGCTATATCCCCCGGGATGATATCCCGGCGCCGACGGAAGAAGTTCCCCCTGTGCGCCGAGGCCGTAAAAAGGGACAATAAGCAAGCTGCCCCCCGATGCAGGCAATCTACATCGGGGGGCAGCTTTTTATTCCTATATTCTTATTATGTATGGGGAAAATGCGCAGGGGCAGGCGCGGCACACCACCGCGCGGGTGCAGGGCCGCCCCGGCTCACTCCTTCAGGTATTTGCAATAGAGGTTGATCTCCTGGCGGGCATAGCCCTCCCGGCTATAAAAGCGCACCGCCCCGGGGTTGGTGTTCTCCGCCAGGAGCTGGACCCGCAGGAGCCCTTCCTGCCGTATCTGCAGCTCCAGCTCCGCCAGGGCCGCGGCGCCGTAGCCCCGGCCCCGGAACGCTTCGGTGATGAAGAAGTCATCCAAAAACAGCACCCGCCCGTGGGCCCAGACGCTGTGGAAGACCACCGTGTTCATAAAGCCGATGGGCTGCCCCTGCTCCTCCACCATAAAGAGCCAGGCGGCGCCGTTGGGCTCCGCCATTATGCGGCGGAATATCTCACCGGGGTCCCCCTTCTCCAGGGGCGACTCCCACACATTTTCATCCTGGTATTCATAGGTCATAAACTCCTTATTGAGCCGGACCCAGGCCGCCTCGTCCGCCGGGCGGCATCTTCTCAGCATCTCTTCAAGCCCCCTATCTTCTTTTTTAGCCATGCGAAAAAGGGCGTGGTGTGACCCACGCCCTTTCGGTTTTCTATTTTACTTGCCGAAGTAGCGGTTCAGCAGGCCCTCAAATGCCTTGCCGTGCCGGGCCTCATCCCGGGCCATCTCGTGAACGGTGTCATGGATGGCGTCCAGGTTGTACTTCTTGGCCAGCTTGGCCAGCTCGAACTTGCCGGCAGTGGCGCCGTTCTCGGCATCCACGCGCATCTGCAGGTTCTTCTTGGTGCTGTCGGTGAGGACCTCGCCCAGGAGCTCGGCAAACTTGGCGGCGTGCTCGGCCTCCTCCAGGCCGGCCTTCTCCCAGTACATGGCGATCTCGGGATAACCCTCACGGGCGGCCACGCGGCCCATGGCCAGGTACATGCCCACCTCGGAGCACTCGCCCTCGAAGTTGGCCCGCAGACCGGCAATGATCTCCTGGCGGACCTCCTCGGGCACATCGGCGCCGAAGACCTTGCCTACGCCCACCACATGCTCGGCGGCCCAGGTCTTCTCCTCGGCCTGCAGGGTGAACTTATCGCCGGACACATGGCACACCGGGCACTCAGCGGGGGGAACATCACCCTCGTGCACATAACCGCAAACAGGACATACCCACTTTTTCATTGTCGTTTCCTCCATAATACATATTTTTGATCCGTTTATCAAGTGTTCGGAGAGCGTCTCTCCGTTGCTTACAATGGCAGTATACCATGCGCCCCGGGAATAATCCAGTTGCATATGCAACAGATAATGTGAATTTTTTGCATTATTTTCCTTTTTTGCGGAAAAGGGCCATGGCCCCTGCCGCCAGCAGGTACAGCCCGAAGGGCCGGCGCAGGGCGCTGACATCCACGGCGCAGGAGAGCCACGCGCCTGCGGCGGCGGCCAGGGCCGCCCAGGGCACGGCGGGGCCCAGCACCTCCCGGCGGAGAAGGCCGCCGCGCCAGTGAAAATAGAGGCCCCCGGCGGCGGTGGGCAGAAAATAGAGAAGGTTCACCGCCTGGGCCGTGCGCTGGGGGACATCGAGAAAAAGCGTCATCACAAGCAAAAGCAAAGTGCCGCCGCCCACGCCCCAGGCGGAGAGCACCCCGGTGAGGGCCCCGGCGCAGAAGGGCACCAGCCAGCCCCTCACAGCAGGTATCTGGCCGCGCCGTAGAGTAAAAAGACCCCGAAGATCCGCCGCAGCCAGGGGACGCTGACGCCGCCGAAGACCCGGCCTCCCGCAAGGCCCCCAGCCAGGCCCCCCAGCAGGTAAGGGGCCGCCAGCCCCCAGGAGAAATCGCCGCCGTCACCCAGGAGATACACCGCCGCCGACACGGCGCACACCGGCCAGATCACCGCCACGCAGTTGGCGAAGGCCGCCCTTGGCGGCAGGCGGCACCACCCGGTCAAAAGGGGCACCGTCACCATGCCGCCCCCGCCGCCGAAGAGCCCTCCGGCAAAGCCCCCCAGGGCCCCGCTGAGGCGATATTTCCACTTGTCCGCCATCTCCCGCGCCTCCTTTCCGCCGCCTCTTCCCTGTCCCCTTGCGGCTATGTAAAGGGCCGGTGTATCCGGCCCTTTTCCGCTCAGCAGCTGCAGTAGTTCTTGCAGTCGGTGGAGCGGTCGGCGGCGTCCATGGTGCCGATGCAGATGTTGTGCAGGCCGCAGCGATCCACGCCCTTGCAGTGGTGGGCGCAGGTGGTGGCGTGGCACTCGATGGCGTCGTTGGGGGTGCAGCGGCAGCCGTCATTGGTACAGGCGTTGCTCATGTTCTTATCCTCCCGAAAAAATAAAAGTCAGGCCGTAAGACCTGACTTTATTTTATCCGCAGCGCCGGGGCTTATACGCCCAAAAGGGATTTGGCGAAGGCGAAATAAATGAGAAGCGAAAGCGCGTCCACGATGGTGGTGATGAAGGGGGAGGCCATAACGGCGGGGTCAAGGCCGATCTTCTTGGCCAAAAGGGGCAGCGTGCAGCCCACGAACTTGGCGCAGGCGATGGTACACGCCAGGGTGCCGCAGACCACGGCGGCCACCATGGGCGAAAGGGAGACATTCCCCAGCAGCAGGCGATCCACCAGCATCATCTTGGCGAAGTTGGCCACCGCCAGCACCGCGCCGCACAAAAGGGCCACCCGGATCTCCTTCCAGATGATGCGGAAAATATCGGAGAAGTCCACCTCGGACAGGGAGATGGCGCGGATGACGGTGACGCTGGACTGGGAGCCGCAGTTGCCGCCGGTGTCCATGAGCATGGGGATGTAGGCGGTGAGCACCGGCAGCACCGCCAGAGAGTTTTCAAAGTTGGCAATGATGAGCCCCGTAAAGGTGGCGGAGACCATCAAAAGCAAAAGCCAGGGGATCCGGGCCTGGAAGGTGCTCAGCACGCCGGTTTTCAGATAGGGCTTATCCGTAGGCGTGATGGCGGCCATCTTCTCCATATCCTCGGTGGCCTCGGCCTCCATGACATCCATGGCGTCATCGATGGTGACAATGCCCACCAGGCGGTTTTCCTGATCCACCACAGGCATGGCAAGAAAGTCGTACTTGCTCATGGCCTGGGCCACATCCTCCTTGTCCTCCAGGGTGTTCACGGACACCACATCCGGATCCATGAGCTCCTCGATGGTGTCGTCCTCCTCCGCCAGCAGCAGATCCCGGACGGACAAAACACCCAGCAGGTGGCGGGTGGAGTCGGTGACATAGAGGGTGTTGATGGTCTCCAGCTCGCCGCCGATGCGGCGAATGCGCTTGAAGGCCTCGGCCACGGTCATGTGCCGCTTCAAGGACAGGTACTCCACATTCATGATGGAGCCGGCGGAGTCCTCGGGGTACTTCAGGATCTCATTGATGGACTTGCGCATCTCAGGCGTGGCCTTGTCGAGAATGCGGATGACCACGGTGGCGGGCATTTCCTCCACGATGTCGGCGGCATCGTCCACATAGAGCTCGTCCAGCACCTCCTTGAGCTCGGTGTTGGAAAAGCCGTTGATGAGCATCTCCTGGGAGTCGCTCTCCAGCTCCACGAAGACCTCCGCCGCCAGCTCCTTGGGCAGGAGCCGGTAGAGCACGGGCATCTGCTCTTCGCCGCTGTCCTCCAGGACCTGGGCGATGTCCGCGGGCTCCATGGTCTGAAACTGCGTGCGCAGCTGGGCATATTGTTTTCGGTGCAGCATCTCCTGGATCTGCTCTAAAAGCTGCTGTTCCATTTCCTCACGATTCAGCATGGCGGCTCCTCCTTCCCAGGGTGATCAAGATGGGTTTTGCGCAGAATAAAAAGTCCACAGCCCCGATAGGTACTGTGGAAAGATGATAGCGGCCACTTTTCCGTGACCTGCCAACCGTTTCGAGCTTTAGCATCGCCGGGCGGTGAAACTGCATTAGATGCTACCTTGGTTTCGATAGCACCTGCTCAAACCCTCTTATGGTGTCTCCACCACTTCGCGGCAGCAGTCCGTATCCCTGCGGTAGCCTTACCTACCGGACTATTCATTTACAACATAACTATAATATGCCAAAGCACCGGCTCTGTCAACCCCCGGGGCGAGAATTTTCACGGGTATCGGGGATAAAAAACGCGCGGCGGAACGACTGTTGCCGTCCCGCCGCATGGCGCGTTTTATAAGAGTTAGGTGATGTACGAAGCGATGAGAGCTTTCCTTAGGCCTTGGCCTTCTTCTGGGCGCTCAGAGCGCGGACGCCCTGCACCACCAGGTCGATGGCCAGCACCACCAGCAGCACGCCGATGATACCGCGGATGTAGAACCACACCACACCCTGGCCACCGGCCACGATGCCGGCGATCTGGGCCTTGATGGTGAAGGCCAGAGAGGTCAGAGTCACCACCAGCATGAAGAACATGGGGAAGTAGAACATCTTGTTGTTGCGGCCGATCTTGCCCAGCCAGCAGCACACAGCCAGCAGACCCAGGGCAGCCAGCAGCTGGTTGGCAGCGCCGAACAGAGCCCAGATCTTGGCATAGCCGGTGAGGCCCAGGGCAACGCCGGCCACCACGGTGATGGCAGTAGCCACATAGGGGTTGGTGATGACCTTCTTCCAGCCCTTGAGGTCCTCGGCGGACTGACCGGGCTCAACAAAGAACTCGGCGAACATGTAGCGGGCCAGACGGGTGGCGGTATCCACGGAGGTCAGGCAGAAGGCGGACACAGCCAGGATCAGCATGGAGTAAACGGCATTGTAGCAGCCGGTGCCAAAGACCTTGGAGAACATGGAGGCAAGGCCGGTGGCGAACACGACGGTGGGGGTGACGGTGGTGCCGGCAGCATAATCCTTCCAGATGTAGCCGACAGCGCACACGGAGATCAGAGCCAGGGCGCACTCGATGAGCATGCCGCCGTAAGCGATGGGCTTGGCATCCTTTTCCTGATCCAGCTGCTTGGAGGTGGTGCCGGAGCCCACCAGAGAGTGGAAGCCGGACACGGCGCCGCAGGCGATGGTCACGAACAGGGCGGGGAACATGTAGCCCAGAGAGGTGCCGGTGGGAGCCAGGGTATCCTTGAAGCCCAGGAAGGCGGGCATTTCCACCACGGGACGCGCGCCGATGATGCCCACCACGGCCAGCACCATCATGCCGTACAGCAGGAAGGAGCTGAGGTAGTCACGGGGCTGCAGCAGGATCCACACGGGGGTAACGGAGGCAACAGCGATGTAGAGACCGACAATGATCATCCAGGTGGTGTAGTTCAGGTAGATGGGGTGCCAATTGAGGCCGATGACCATGCAGACCACGATACCGACAACACCGATAACGGTGGAGATGCCCAGAGGGGCGTTGCGGCGATAGACAAAGAAGCCGAACAGGATGGCCATCACGATGAACATGATGGAGATGATGGCGGTGGAGGCGTTGGCAGCGGAGGCAGCCAGATCCACAGAGCCGTCCTCCAGGTAGGTGGCCTTGAAGGTGTTGGCCACGATGGAGGCGAAGGCGGCCACCACCAGGATCAGGGTCAGGTAAGCGAAGACGATGAACAGCTTCTTGGCCTTGGGGCCGATGGCGTCACCGATGACCTCGCCGATGGACTCGCCCTTATGACGGATGGAGGCGAACAGAGCACCGAAGTCGTGCACGCCGCCGAAGAAGATACCGCCGATGAGGATCCACAGCATCACGGGGACCCAGCCGAACACGGCGGCCTGGATGGGGCCGTTGATGGGGCCGGCGCCGGCGATGGAGGAGAAGTGATGGCCCATCAGAACAGGGGCCTTGGCAGGGCAGTAGTCCTTGCCGTCTTCCATGGTGTGAGCAGGGGTAGCGCGGGTGTTATCCACGCCCCACTTCTTGGCCAGCCAGCCGCCGTAGAAAATGTAACCTACGACCAGCACGGCAACGCCAATGATCAGGAACAATGCAGCATTCATAAAGTTTTCTCCCTTCTGAACAATTTGATTTTCGATTTCGCTTTATCAAACAGCGTTGTTTCCAACAGCTGTGCTGCGCTTCGTCCGCTGGCGTTGGTGAACGCCTTTTTTTCCGAGAGCACCGCCATGCCGGTATGGAAGTCCATCCAGCCCCAGAAGGAGCAGCGGAAGCTCTTATACCGGCGGCACTTCTGCAGGGCCCGCCGGGCCGCCTTGTCGCAGGTCTCGCAGAGCACCACCACGGTGATGTAGCTGTACATGTGCTCGGGACCCGGGGTGATGCGCTCCATACCCTTTTCATAGGCAAATTCTTCCATCTGCCGGTAGAGCGCCTCGGTGAGGTGGGGCACGGTGAAGAGGTAAACATATTCGTGGCTGTCCGCCTGCCAGAGCTTGGCCTTCCGGGAGAGGACATACTTCTCGGCGTGCTCATGGAACTCGCACAGGGCCGCCAGGGGCAGCTCCTCCGTCTCCGGGTGGGAGATGTCAAAATAGCCCATGTAGCGCTCTAACAGCAGCTCCTGGGCCTCCTGCAGTGTGGTGACCATCCTCTCGCCTCCTTTGGCCGCGCTTTCTCCCGCGCCGCGGACGACACTCCGGCGGCATCGTTAATAAAAGCGGCTGCGGCGTTAATAATGCGTTAATAATTACATTGGCATCTTACACCCCCCATTCCCCGCTTTCAAGTGTAAAAGTGCACGAAAATCGTCGAGGCCAATTTTTACGAATTTGTGAACTTTTCCCCTTGGCTTGGGCAGTATGGAAATATACATTACAATATTAGGCAGCCGGCAAGCGATTTTTTCTTTCCAGGAAACTTTTTCGTCCTTTTTTGACCTATCGGCGGCAGATGTCGGAGTCGCCGGCCCCCTTCCTCCGCCGCCGGCAGAGGGCCAGATGCCCCATTTGGGACGCTTTGGGCCGAAAACGGCCCTCTTTTTTCCTTTTCTCCATGAAAACGATCTGCAGCAGCGGGTATAAGTCAATCTTACACCGCGGCGTTCCGGCGGCTTTTCCGCTCTTTCCCCTGCCCTTTCCCCCGGCCTATGCCTGCTCTCTCCCTGCCCTCTCCCCTGTCCCGGGCCGCCCCGTCGGCGGTCTGGGCTTTTCCTCCGGCGATACCGTCCGCCCCGGGAAAGGGGCCCTTTTTTGCCCCTACCCCGGCGAAACGCCCCCGATTTCACTCGTCATACTGCACAAACAGCAGTGCTTCTTTCTGTTATTTTTGGCTATTTGCTGCATTGATAGCGTGCCGCCGAATATGGGAATTACCACTGGCGGAGAAAACTGTGCTATGGTAAAAGCAGCGGAGAAGCCCCTGGGGGGCACACATCATTAAAAATCAAAAGGAGGAAATCACTATGATGAATGAAAACTGCGGTTTCGGCACCAAAGCCATCCATGCCGGCAATGTAAAGGATGCACAGTACGGCGCGCTGACCACTCCCATTTACCAGACCTCCACCTTTGTATTCGATAGCTGCGAGCAGGGCGGCCGGCGCTTCGCCGGAGCCGAGGGCGGCTACATCTACACCCGCCTGGGCAACCCCACCACCTCCGTGCTGGAGGCCAAGGTCGCCGCCCTGGAGGGGGCCGAGGCCGCCGTGGCCTGCGCCTCCGGCATGGGTGCCATCTCCTCCTGCCTGTGGACCATCGCCGCGGCAGGCAAGCACATCATCGCCGACGGCACCCTCTACGGCTGCACCTTCGCCCTTTTGAACCACGGCATGACCCGCTACGGCGTGGAGGTGGACTTTATCGACACCTCTGATCTTAACGCCGTAAAGTCCCACCTGAAGCCCAACACCTGCGCCGTATATCTGGAGACCCCCGCCAACCCCAACCTGAAGATCACCGACATCACCGCCGTGGCGGACATTGCCCACGGCTATAATAAGGACATCAAGGTGGTGTGCGACAACACCTTCGCCTCCCCCGCCCTGCAGAATCCCCTGGCCCTGGGCGCCGATGTGGTGGTGCACTCCGCCACCAAGTACATCAACGGCCACGGCGATGTCATCGCAGGCTTCGTGGTGGGCGATGCCGACTTCTGCGGCCAGGTGCGCATGTTCGGCCTTAAGGACATGACCGGCGCGGTGATGGATCCCATGTGCTCCTTCCTCATCCTCCGCGGCCTCAAGACCCTGGAGCTGCGCATGGCCCGTCACTGCGAGAATGCCCGCCGGGTGGCCGCCTTCCTGGATGCCCACGACGCCGTGGAGAAGGTCTACTATCCCGGCCTGGAGAACCATGTGGGCCACGACATCGCCAAGCGCCAGATGAAGGACTTCGGCGGTATGCTGTCCTTCGAGGTGAAGGGCGGCCGGGCCGCCGGCGTGAAGCTGGTGAACTCCCTGCACCTGGTCACCGTGGCCGTGTCCCTGGGTGACGCAGAGACCCTCATCGAGCACCCCGCCTCCATGACCCACTCCACCTACACCGAGGAGGAGCTGGCCGCCTCCGGCATCCCCGCCGGCCTCATCCGCCTGAGCGTGGGCCTGGAGAACGCCGAGGACATCATCGCCGACCTCAAGCAGGCCCTCGATGCCCTGTGATCCCCCGCCGACCGTACACAAAAAAGGAAGGACGCTCCGGCGTCCTTCCCTTTTTGTGCTCTTCCCGGCGCATGTTTCTGCCTGTGAAAAGCGGGAGGGGCGCTGCCCCTCCCGCTTTTTTGCGATTATCAGCCCAGACCCGGGATGTTCAGGCCGCCGGCGAAGCCGCTCATGGAGCTGTTCATGGCCTCGTCCGCCTGACGGAGGGCCTCATTCACCGCGGAGATCACCAGATCCTGGAGCATCTCCAGATCCTCGGGATCCACCACCTCGGGCTTCAAGACCAGGGCGGTGAGCTCCTTTTTGCCGGTAACGGTAGCGCTGACGGCGCCGCCGCCGGCGGCAGCCGTAAAGGTCTCGGCCTCCACCTTCTGCTGGGCGGCCTCCATCTGCTGCTGCATCTGGGCGATCTTCATCTGCAGCTGCTGCTGCCGCATCATCTGGCCCTGGCTGCCGCCGAAGCCGCCCCGGGCGCTGTATCCCTTTGCCATAATTCGTTCTCCTTTATTCTCTTAATGTTAATCCTCGATCTTAAAGCCGCTGAGGTTCTTGCCCTTGTTCATCAGGCATTCCCAGGCGTCGTCCGCGGCCTTGGGCGCCGCCTGGGGCGGGGGCTCAGGCGCGGTCTCGGGTCTCGGTGACGGAGCTGCGCCGGCCGGCCTTGCCGCCGGGGCGCCGCCCACGGAGAATACCACCCGCACGGCACCGCCCACCGCCGCGGCGGTGACCTCCCGCAGCGCCTCCCTGACGGCCTCGGTGTCCAGGGTGCTCTTCACAAAGTCGTTGGGACACACCACCGTCAGGGTCTCGCCATCCCACAGGCCGCTGGCCATAGGCAAAAACGCCCGGTGGCTCACCGCCAGGCGGCCCTTATACCGCTCCATGAGCTGCTTCCAGATGCCGCTGTCTCCGGCGGCGGGAGCGGAGGCATCCTTTTTCTTCTTTTCCGCCGGTCTCTCCGCCGGCTGGGGAATGTCCCAGGCCCGGGCCCCCGGCTCCTCCGGCATAGGGGGCTCCTCCGGCAGGGGGGGCTCCTCCTCCGGCAGGGGAGGCGCATCATAGGCCGCCGGGGGGCTCTCCCGCTTCGCCGCCGGGGCGGGTGCTGCCGCCGAGGGGGCCTTGGCGGACACCGTCACGCCGCTCTCCACCGCCGCCTCCAGCTTGTCCAGCCGGGCGCAGAGGGCGGTGAGATCCCCGCAGAGCGTTTCATCGCAGAGCTTGATAAGGCACAGCTCCGCATCGGTGCGGGGCCGTAAGCTATTGGGCAGGGCGGCGCAGCAGGCGCCGATGGTCTCAGCCATGTACACAAAGCGGGTCAGCGGCGCTCCCTGGGCCAGCTGGGCCAGCTGGGCGCGGTCATAGAGGCCGGTGAGCAGGGCGCTGCCCCCCTCCGGGGCGGCCCGGCACATGGCGGCATCCCGGCACAGGTCCAGAAGCTCCGCCAGCAGGGCGGCCACATCCTTGCCGCTGCGATAGAGCTGGTCAAAAAGCGCCAGGGCGTCGGCGGTGCTCCGGGCGATGATCAGCCGCATCAGCTGCAGGGTCTGGACGCCGCCGGCCAGGCCCAGCACCTCCAGCACGGCCCGGCTGTCAATGGTCCCGTCGATGACCCGGCACTGATCCAGCAGGGAGAGCGCGTCCCGCAGGGCGCCCCCCGCCATCCGGGAGAGGAGCTCCGCGCCGTCGGGGGCGAGGTCGATGCCCTCGGCCTGGGCGATGTGCAGGAGCTGCCGCTCCATATCCCGGGGCAGGATGCGCTTGAAGGTAAAGCGCTGGCACCGGGACAGGATGGTGGGCAGCACCTTGTGGAGCTCCGTGGTGGCCAGGATGAACAAAAGGTGTGCCGGCGGCTCCTCCAGGATCTTCAAAAGGGCGTTGAAGGCCGGCGTGGAGAGCATGTGTACCTCATCGATGATGTACACCCGCTTTTTCAGACTGGAGGGTGTGTAGATGGCCTCCTCCCGCAGGGCACGGACCTGATCCACGCCGTTGTTGGAGGCGGCGTCCAGCTCCGTGACATCCAGGGCGGTGCCCTCCTCGATGGCCCGGCAGGCGGCGCACTGGCAGCAGGGGGCCCCGTCCACGGGGCTTTCGCAGTTCACCGCCTTGGCCAGGATCCGGGCGCAGGTGGTCTTGCCGGTGCCCCGGGTGCCGGTGAAAAGATAGGCATGGCCCACCCGGCCCTCGGCCACCTGCTTTTGCAGGGTGGCGGTGATATGCTCCTGGCCCACCACCTCAGAAAAGGTCCGGGGCCGCCACTTGCGGTATAGGGCTTGGTACATGCAGACACCACCTTATGAAATGAAAAATACAGTCCTCCGCGCTCTGCTGCAGAGCCGGCGCCCTCGCGGCACATGGACAGTCCCTCTTAATGCTGCTCGGTTCCCCGCCTGACATGATTCGTGGGCATCCATTGCGCGAGACCGGCTCCGCAGCGGACCGCGGAGGACTCATCCTGCTTATCATACACCAAAAATTCCGCCTTGGCAACCATGAGTTTTACAGGAGCCCTTGCATTTTTTCAAATTTGGTCTACAATAATAGGTGTATTATTATCACTGCATCCGCAGCGAAAGAAGAAGGTTGAATGCATATGACAAAAATCGACATCGTATCCGGCTTTTTAGGGGCGGGGAAAACCACCCTCATCAAAAAGCTGCTGGCGGAGGCCTATCAGGGCGAAAAGCTGGTGCTCATCGAAAACGAATTCGGCGAGATCTCCATTGACGGCGGCTTTTTGAAGGACGCCGGGGTACAGATCTCCGAGATGTCCTCGGGGTGCATCTGCTGCTCGCTGGTGGGCGACTTTAATCGCGCCCTGAAGGAGGTAAAAGCGCAGTTCGATCCCGACCGCATCCTCATTGAGCCCTCCGGCGTGGGCAAGCTCTCGGATGTCATCGTGGCGGTGGAGAACACCGTCCGTGACGAGCCCGACATGAAGCTCAACTCCTTTGTCACCGTGGCCGACGCCTCCAAGGTGAAGGTCTACATGAAGAACTTCGGCGAGTTTTACAACAACCAGATCGAGTCCGCCGGGACCATCATCCTCTCCCGGACCCAAAAGCTCTCCCATGAGAAGTTAGAGGCCGCAGCCGCCCTGCTCCGGGAGAAAAACCCCACCGCCGCCATCCTCACCACCCCCTGGGATAAGCTGGACGGCAAGACCATCCTCTCCGCCGTGGAGAAGGTATCCTTAGCCGAGGAGCTGCTGGAGAAGATGCGCGCCGAGCATGAGGCCGACGCCCATGAGCACGAGCACGAGCATCATCACCACGACCATGAGCACGAACACGACCATGAGCATGAGCATGAGCATGAGCATGAGCATGAGCACGACCATGACCATGACCATGACCATGACCATGAGCATGAACATCACCACCATGACGGTGAGTGCGATGACCCCGCCTGCGCCTGCCACCACCATCATCACCACGCCGACGAGGTGTTCACCTCCTGGGGCGCCGAGACCGTGAACACCTACACCCGGGCGGACATCGAGGGCATCCTCACCGCCCTGGACAGCGGCGATTACGGCGCCATCCTCCGCTCCAAGGGCATCGTCCCCTGCGGGGACGGCCAGTGGCTGCACTTTGACTATGTGCCCCAGGAGCACGAGGTCCGCTTCGGCCCCGCCGACTATACCGGCCGGCTGTGCGTCATCGGCTCCCAGCTGGACGAGGCCAGGCTCAAAGAGCTCTTTGCCCTGTAAGGAGACGCTATGGACATTCCTGTTTATCTCATCGCCGGTATGCTGGATGCCGGCAAGACCAGCTTCATCAACGGCATCCTGCAGGACGGCTTTGCCAAGGACGATAAGACCCTGCTCATCTGCTGCGAGGAGGGGGAGGAGGAGTATGATCCCCGGTACCTCTACAATGTCTTCACCTACAGGATCGAGGACCCCCAGGAGATGACCCCAGAGCTTTTCAAGAAGCTGGAAAAGCAGTATAAGCCCAAGCAGGTCATCATCGAATACAACGGCATGTGGATGATCGAGCCCCTCTACCGCCAGGGTCTGCCCGCCAACTGGATCCTCTATCAGATCATGGTGCTGGTGGACGCCCCCACCTTCGAGAGCTATGCCAAGAATATGGGCCAGCTGATGATGGAGAAGATCACCAACGGCGACATGATCATCTTCAACCGCTGCACCCCGGAGCTGCGCGCCGCCCTGCGCTCCCGGAACCTGCGGATGGTGAACCGCCGGGCCGACATCTATCTGGAGAATGTGGACGGCACCAGCGAGGACTATGTCACCGCGGATATGTCGCCCTTCGATCTCTCCTCCGGCCACCTGGAGGTGGGGGATGACGACTTCGGCGTGTGGTATGTGGATGTGATGGACAACCCCGGCCGCTATGAGGGCGTGGAGGTGCATTTCAAGGCGCTCATGTGCCACTCCAAGAAGTTCAAGGGCGTCCACTGTCCGGGGCGCTTTGCCATGGTCTGCTGCGAAAACGATATGCAGTTTCTGGCCCTGGTGTGCCGGGGTGAGGGGCTGGAGAGCTTCAAGAACCGCGACTGGGTGGACATCACCGCCACGGTGAAAAAGGAGGCCTGCGAGGCCTACCAGGGCGAAGGCCCGGTGCTGTATGTAAGCCGCATCACTGCCGCGGACAAGCCCAAAAATGAAGTCGTGAGCTTCTGAGACAAGAAAAACAGATGCCGCCCTGGAAGGGCGGCATCTGTTTTTCATTTTGCTCAGGCGATGGGCTTGTCGCAGACCATCACGGCATCGGGGTAGGCGGCGGTGAGCTTCTCGGAGAACTCATCCACCAGCTCCTGGGCACCGTAGATCTCCACCACATAGTTTCCCAGGGTGTAGAGGCGCACCAGGTCGGGGAACCCGCAGATCCAGTGGGTGTTCATCAGGGAATCTTCCAGGATCTTGGCCACGCCGGCAGCGTCCTCGGTGGCGAAGACGCCGCAGGTGAAGGTGTTGGAGTTCATCATGTGGCTGAGCGTCGCGCAGTCCGTGACCTTGCTCACATCGGCGGCGGGCAGGCCAAGCGTGGCCTCCACCGTGTCGGGATCCGCCAGAGAGAACTTACCGGGGGCGTTCTCCACGGCGTTTTCCTCGGAGAAGTCGCCGCCCACCACGGCGAAGCGGTCGGCCTCGGCATAGCTGTTCCAAACGGTCTCCAGCAGCTCCAGCGGAGTGGCCGGAGCGCCGGCGGCGCCGCCATTGTTGTCCTTCTTTTCACCGCAGCCGGCCAGGGCCAGCAGGGTCAGCGCGGCCAGGAGGGCCGCCATAAGCTTTTTCATACTTTGTATCTCCTTTTCTGTTGGTTTGCCCTCCTTTGACGCAGGCGGCACAAAAATTGTTCCCGAAACGGCAAAAAAACATACCGCTCCGGGAAAAATATGTCAGCGGTTCTCCGGGCCTCACTTCTCCGGCCAGCGGGGATCCTGCGCCCGGAGGCAGCTCCCCACGGCCTCCCGGTCCATGCCCAGGGCGGCGGAGAGCTCCCCATAGAGGTGCTCCTGGGCGCGCTTGAGATAGCGCTCGTCCAGCTGGCTGACCTTTCGCCCGGCGGCCAGCACCGCCTCCCTCTTGGCGGCGATGGCCTTGATGAGGGCGGCCATCTCCCGGCAGTCATAGCGCATGACGCACTGGTGATAGTAATCCTTGGCGAGACGGGGGTTGCCCTGGGGCAGCTCCA
Source organism: uncultured Oscillospiraceae bacterium (assembly GCA_934591705.1). Classification (GTDB taxonomy): domain Bacteria; phylum Bacillota; class Clostridia; order Oscillospirales; family Oscillospiraceae; genus Vescimonas. The sequence goes on along the minus strand of CAKTPM010000013.1, from coordinate 2,183 downwards.
GCGGGGCCAGGTCGGGCAGCTCCCCGATGAGGGCCCGGGCCTCGGCGGCGGAGATGACCTCCCGCATCAGCACCCGGGTCTCCACCGGCGTGAGCACGGTGCCGGTGCGATAGAGGGGCCGGAGATGGTAATACGCCTGCCCGTGCCCCACCTGTGCAGAGGTTGCCTCGCCGATATACTCCACCCGGCAAACGCCCTCGCCGCCATATACCACCAACTGCCCAACCGAAAACATACTGACCCCTTTTCATCACGCAGCCGGACGCTCCGCGCCCGGCACAGCTTCCTTCTCTCTTTCTGGTATACAGTATATCACAGCTTTTTACAAAATGTAAGGGCCATTTTCGTTTTTCCGGGAATTTTGTCCGCTTGTCAAATGAAGCCGGGGCCGCTATAATAGGGAAACAGAAAAAAGAAAGCGAGGTGCTGGCCATGCCCAACGATGTTCTCTCCAAAACCGTAGACCTCTCCGCCCTGAAGCTGGGCACCATATCCCTAGGAAAGCTGCTGGACGCGGTGCTGTGTCTGGTGCTGTGCCTCATCGCCATGCGGGTGGTGACGGTGCTGCTGCGCCGGCTGCTCAAGCGGGTGAAGTGGGAGCAGCGGCTGCAAAAATACCTTCTCACCGGCGTGCGGTCCGTGCTGTGGCTCATCACGGTGCTGATGGTCATCGACGCCCTGGGCGTGCCCATGACCTCCCTGGTGGCGCTTTTGTCCGTTTTTACGCTGACCATCTCCCTGGCGGTGCAGACGCTTTTGAGCAATGTGGCCGGGGGGCTCATCCTCCTGAGCAACAAGCCCTTCCGCATCGGCGACTATGTGCAGACCGCCGGAGGCAGCGGCTATGTCCGGGACCAGCGCCTGACCGTGACCGTGCTGGAGACCCGGGACGGCTGCCGCATCACCATCCCCAACAGCGTGGTATCCGCCGGCACCGTCACCAACTATGACACCGTGGGCCGCCGGCGGGTGACCACCACCGTCACCGCCAGCTACGATGCCCCGGTGGACACCGTGAAGCTGGCCCTGGCGGAGGCCGCCGCCCGGGTGCCGAAGCTCCTCCGGGACCCGGCCCCCGCCGCCATCGTCAGCAGCTACGGCGAGAGCAGCATCGAGTACCAGCTTTTCTCCTGGGTGCTCTCGGAGGATTACTGGTCGGTGTCCGGCGCTCTCAACGAGGAGATCAAAAAGGCCTTTGACGCCCACGGCATCGAGATGACCTACAATCACCTGAATGTCCACATTCTGGACAAGCCGTAACGCCTCTGTACAAAAAAAGATGTCCGCCTGCGGCGCAGGCGGACATCTTTTTTCGGTTCGGCTTAGTAGGCAACGCCCCAGTAGATGTCGGTGGTGCACTCCTTGCCGCACACCACGCACTTGCCGGTGGTGCCGGACTGCTGCAGGGGCATGCAGCGGCTGGAGACCCCGGCCTTTTCCTTCATGGCCAGCTCGCATTCCAGAGAGCCGCACCACTTGGTCCGGGCGAAGCCGCCCTTGCCCTGGGCCATCTCCTTGACCTCCTCCCAGGAGGTCATATCGAAGGAGTTGTCCTCCAGGTTCTTCGCGGCCATGGCGTAGAGGTTGTCGTGGACATCCTGCAGAAGCTGCTGCACCCGCTCCTCCAGCTCCGCCAGAGGCACGAAGGTCTTCTCGCCGGTATCCCGCCGGGCGATGCAGCACTGCTGCTTTTCCATATCCTTGGGGCCGATCTCCACCCGCAGAGGCACGCCCTTCATCTCATACTGGGCGAACTTCCAACCGGCGGACTGCTCGGAATCGTCCATCTTTACCCGCAGGCCCAGGGCCGTGAGGCGGTCCCGCAGGGCGGCGGCGGCATCCAGCACGCCCTCCTTGTGCTGGGCGATGGGCAGCACCACCACCTGAATGGGGGCGATGGCAGGGGGCAGCACCAGGCCGTTGTTGTCGCCGTGGGTCATGATCACGGCGCCGATGAGGCGGCTGGAGGCGCCCCAGGAGGTCTGGAAGGGGTATTGCAGGGTGTTGTCCCGGCCGGCGAAGGTGACATCGTAAGCCCGGGAGAACTTGTCGCCGAAGAAGTGGCTGGTGCCGGACTGCAGGGCCTTATGGTCCTTCATCATGCACTCGATGGTGTAGGTGGCCTCGGCGCCGGCGAACTTCTCCTTGTCGGTCTTGCGGCCCTTCACCACGGGCATGGCCAG